>NC_017735.1:1516833-1833666 GCF_000259275.1 Helicobacter cetorum MIT 99-5656
ACATCTATAAAACCATCTTTAAGAATGATAGAACGCATTTGAGCTAAAATTTTGCTAAGCGTTATGGCTCCCACAAACACATTCTTATTCAAGCGCACCACTTTTTTAGCCTTAGTCAAGCTTTTTAATAAATTATCACCCGTTACTTTATCCAAGTCTAAAGTCTCATAGAGATTATAGGGGGCTAGGGGCGTGGGATTTTCTAAAAATTCAAGCATGCTTTGGCTGAGCTTATTTTTAATGCTATCTATCTTTAAGCCCTTTTTGAGATACAAACCATCTTTTTTGTCTAATGCGCCTAGTTCTCTTAAAGTTTCTAAAGCTTGAAGGCTTAAAAAATCACTCGCTCCAAAAAGAGTGTTAGTGGAGAGTTTAGAGCGATAGAATTTAATGCGTCTTTCTAAGGCTTTCAAAGAATACAAGGTTATATTTTCTTCATCTAAAAGCAAATTCGTTTTTTTGGCAATTTCTAAAGCTTTATCTAATTTGAGATTAAAGCGTTGCTCCACACACCCTAGCCCAAAGCCTTTTAAATGCCCTAGGGCTAGCAATTCAAAGGCTTTCTTAAAATCATCAAGTTTAAGGGCTTTTAAAAGCTCTAATTTTAACGCCTTGTTTAAGGGGTCAGTAATCGGGTTTAAGACTTCTAAGCCCCCCACTACCCTATTAGCCACACTAACTACCCCCAAATCCTTAAAACACACAAAAAAGGGCTCTTCTAATTCTAAAGTATAAAAATTCTCGCCTAAATCTAGCACTCTGGCAAGAGATTTTTTAGCGCTAATTTGAATATTCACGCATTGCAAGTGTTTTAAAGGGGTGCGAGTAAAAATATCTATTTTATCAAACCCACGCATTTTAGCCTTAGGGCTTAAACACATGCCATTTTTAAGCTCTTTAGTCTCAATATTTTTAAGATTGAGCGCCACTCTACTATGGGCTTTTGCGTTTGTTGCTTCAACTTTATGCACCTGTAAGGCTCTCACTACACTTTCTTTTTTCAAATCATTAATGAAAATCTTATCGCCCTTATAAATTGCGCCTTGATAAATAGTGCCTAAAATAATCGTGCCATAGCCATGCTTATGCAACACATTATCTACATACATTCTAAAAAAGCCGTCTTTATTTCCATTTTTACTTTTGGGCGTTATTTTATAATTCAAAAGGGCTTGTTTCAAATTCTCTATGCTTTGACTATTATAAATGCTTGTTTCTACAACCCCCACACTTTGAGGAAGATTTTTTAGAATTTGAGCTTTTTTACTCTCTAAATCTTTACACAAATCGCATTTATTTAACACTAATAAAAAAGGAATGTTTAAAGCGTTTAAAATCAACAAATGCTCGTTAGTTTGAGGCATAATCCCTTCATTAATATCCACAACTAACAAACTCAAATCCAAACTCAAGCTCGCATTAATCGTTTTAGAAATCAAGCTCTCATGCCCTGGCGTATCCACAAAAGCAATCATTCTGTTTTCTAACTCTAAGTGCGAAAAGCTAGGCTCAATCGTAATAGAGCGTCTCATTTCTTCTTTAGAACTATCCCCCCAAAAACCATTCATCGCTCTTATTAGCGAGCTTTTTCCATGGTCAATATGCCCTAAAACCCCTACAAGTAAGTATTCCAAAAAGCCTACCTATTTTTCAAAAATCTTAGTAACGCACTAGAAAATAAACCCACAAACACGCCCACAAGAAACATCAGCCCATTAAACAGATGAAAATATAAAAATAAGCCTAAAATACCTAATAAAACGATATACCCCCCTAAACGCCACAAATTAAAAGACATTTCCAAACCTAGGGCGAATTTTTGAAACTTTGTAGGGTTATTTTCTTTTGCTTGTGGATTTTCTAAATTTTTTTCTCTTAGTTGCCTTTTAACGCCATAATACGAAGACAACGCCACGATAAAAAACCCTAAAAAACCCCCTTCAAAATTCAAAACCCCTTGAAATAATGCGAAGCAATAGACCACTAAAGCACCGATAATATTGATAACCAACAAAACCAACAAGCATTTGATTTGACACATAGGCTTTTTTGTATCTGTCATATGTTTGTTTTATGCGTGTATTTAGGGTCTTTAGCTAATTCTTCATAGTCTTTTTGCATGTTCTTATAAGCCTTATAGACATTCAAAAAACTTGCTAACACACCCCAAACAACCCCAAGCCAAAAAAGCCATGAAATACCCGTAAGTTTTTTAAGCCCATAACCAATCGCCACGCCTATAAGAATTGCCACAACCATAGACAATCCAAGGCTTAAATAATTCGCCCCTTCTATAAGCTTGTAATATTTTGGCTTTTTCACAAAAATTCACACGCCCTTGATAATCTCATCAAAACTCTCACTAGCTTTTAAAATCACTTCATCAATCATGCTTTCAGTCATAGGCTCACAAATAAAGCCGGTTTCAAAGCTTGAGCATGCTAAATACACGCCTTTTCTAAGCATTTTTTGATGAAATTTTGCAAACATCTGCGTATCACTTTTTAAAGCATCATCAAAATTGCATACTTCGCTTTCGTTAAAGAAAAAGCCAAACATGCTCCCCCTATTAAGCGTTTGTAAAGCGATATTGTAATTTTGAGCGCTCTCTTTTAAGCCTTGAGTCAAACGAATCGCTAGAGCGTTTAAGCGAGCATAAAGAGTTTTATCTCTTTTAAGTTTATAGAGCGCACTTAGTCCCGCACTCACCGCTAGTGGGTTACCACTTAAAGTGCCAGCTTGATACACGCCCCCAACAGGCGAGAGCAAGTCCATAATCTCAGCACGCCCCCCAAAACATGCTAAAGGAAGCCCTGCACCTATTACCTTACCAAAGGTTACTAAATCAGGCACAATATTATAAAATTCTTGCGAACTACTCAAGCTAGCCCTAAACCCACTCATCACTTCATCAAAAATCAACACCGCTTGATATTTTTCACACAAGGCTTTTAAGCCAAGCAAAAACTCTTTTTTAGCAGGCACTAATCCCATATTCCCAGCAATAGGCTCAATAATGACACAACCTACGCTACCTTTTTTAAAGCATTCTTCTACAGAGTTCAAATCATTATAACGAGCCACTAAAGTGTGTTTGCTAAAATCACTTGGCACGCCCAAAGATGATGGCGTGCTAAAAGTCGCACACCCACTGCCTGCTTTAACTAATAATGAATCGCTATGCCCATGATAGCACCCTTCAAACTTAATCAAATCATCTTTTTGGTTAAAGGCTCTAGCAAGGCGTATCGCACTCATAGTCGCCTCTGTGCCACTATTGACTAAACGCACCTTATCTAAGCCATCATAACTGGTAATGATTTCCTTAGCTAAAGTGGTTTCTAACTCTGTAGGAGCTCCAAAAGAAGTGCCTTTTTTTAAAGCGTTGATGATACTTTCTTCAATCTCTTCGTTTGCATGCCCAAAAATCAAGGGCCCCCAACTTTGCACAAAATCTATATAATGATTATTATCCACATCATAAAGATACGCCCCCTTACCTTTTAAGATAAAGGGCGGAGTGCCATTAACACTCTTAAACGCCCTTACCGGTGAATTTACCCCTCCAGCAATTACTTGCTTAGCCTCATTAAAATCATTAATACTATGCAACAACTCCATAATTCTCATTTATTCCTTAATTAAACTTTCAAATTGAATCTCAACTTGCGACCAAGTCAAACCTTCATGAAAACTTTCGCATTTTTTAGCCAAACTCGCTAATTCATTTTTCAAACTAAAACTCAATAAATCCAAGACCCCTTTAATCACAAGCTTATTATCTGCGATAGTGTATTGCATAGGAACTTTCACTAGTTTGTCATTCATTTTCACATAGGCAGTGAGCGAGCCTAACTTTTCGCCCTCTATAACATTTCTAAAAGTTACTTTAATATTAGCGTTTTTAAAAAGAGCAAAAAAGGCTTCTTTGACATTCTTGTTTTTAGTGTCATCGCCTAGATTAACTTTCAAGCCATCCATGCTCGCATTTGCCCCTTCTAAAAGGGTTTTTAAACTATTTTGAGATTTGCCTAATTTATAAGTAATATTATCAAAGCTCCCACTCACTGGCGTTTTAGCCTTAGTTTTAAAGGCTGTCCATGTCGTCTTAGCTGAAGATAAGTCTAAATTCACAGCTTGTAAAAACCCTGCCAACAAAACCGATACAAAAACCATTTTTTTCATTCATTATCCTTTTAATGTAGTCTTGTCAATAACGCTTATTATTTTAGTGTAAACAAGCATGCTTACAACTGAAACCATTCATTCCAATAATAATTTGCATTCTAAACACACCTTAAAGACACATCTTGTATTTATTGTAATGTTTTTAAAAGCACAAATTTAAGTGCATGCGAATTTAAAGCACTGACTGCTGAAAGGGGTAATACAAATAATGCTGATTCTCCATTTGACTCCTTCTCAAAATCACTTATCAAATTAGGGTGCAAAAACCCTAAATAAGACTCTAAATCAAACGCTTTTAATTTTTCAGCTTTTAGGTTTAAAAATTTACAAAAATCTTTCATAGTGGCATCAATATCTTCTAAAATATCGCATTTATTCAATAGTACACCAAAGGGCTTATTGCTTAGAGTGGGTGAAAATTTTTCTAGCTCTAACCTTAAGCGTTTGTATTGCTCTTTAATATCCAAATCCAGCCTAGAAGTATCCAATACAAAAGCTAAAACTTTGGTGCGTTCAATATGCTTTAAAAAACTAATGCCTAAACCTTTTCCCTCACTAGCCCCTTCAATAATGCCAGGAATATCAGCCATTAAAAATTCGCTTTTTTCATCTACGCTCACTACCCCTAAATTAGGCACTAAAGTTGTAAATTCATAATTAGCGATTTTAGGTTTTGCGTTAGAGAGCGTGGATATAAGCGTAGATTTACCCGCATTAGGAAAGCCTACTAAGCCTATATCAGCAATGAGTTTTAATTCTAGGCGCACGCATTTTTCAATCCCCGGTAAGCCTTTTTGTGCATAAGTGGGGTGTTGCTTAGTAGCACTTTTAAAATGCGCATTTCCTAACCCCCCCTTACCCCCTTTTAAAGCTAATACCCTAAGCTTGGGCGTTACTAAATCAAGCCATAATTCATCATCTACAAAAACTTGCGTTCCCGGTGGCACGACAATGACTTTATCTTCGCCCTTTTTACCCGCACAATTTCGTGTGCCTCCCATAGCTCCATTTTTAGCCTTGTGGTGCTTGGTGCCTCTAAAACTTGCTAGAGTATCGGTGTTATTATCCACTTCAAAATACACATCGCCCCCATCGCCCCCATCGCCCCCATCAGGCCCGCCTTTAATGACAAATTTTTCCCTTCTAAAGCTTACCATTCCAGCTCCCCCTTTGCCAGAAGCTATAATAATTTCTACGCTATCTACAAACACAGGCTAAAAAGTTCTCCTTTTATTCAGCAAATCTCTGCATAGATTTTTCCAAATGCGGCACAGCATTGAGCAATTTCTTTGTGTAGGGGTGCTTTGGAGAGCCTATCACATCATCTACGCCGCCAGATTCTACAATTTGACCCTGATTCATCACAATAATTCTATCACTGATATGTTCTACTACCCCTAAATCATGGCTAATGAATATATAAGTTAGCCCCATTTCTTTTTGTAAATCTAACAGCAAATTCAAAACTTGCGCTTGAATAGACACATCAAGCGCAGATACTGGCTCATCACAAATAACCACGCTAGGATGCATAATCAACGCCCTAGCAATGCCAATCCTTTGCCTTTGACCGCCTGAAAATTGATGCGCATAGCGGTTAATCCATTCTAGCTTCAAGCCCACTTTTTGCATAATCTCTAGCACTTTTTCTCTAATTTCAGCTTTTGAGAGCTTAGAATTTAAGAGCAAGGGTTCAGCAATAATCTCGCCGACTTTCCATCGTGGGTTTAAGCTAGAATAAGGGTCTTGAAAAATCATTTGCACCTTTTTGCGATAATCAAACCAATCTTGCTTGCTAAAATGCAAATGGCGCTTACCATTGAAATAAATCGCCCCACTATTTTGCCTCTCAATCCCCGCTAAAATTTTAGCCGTAGTGCTTTTCCCACAGCCACTCTCACCCACAATGCTTAGAACTTCATTTTGCTCCACCTCAAAACTAATCCCATTAAGCGCGTTAATCACCCTTTTTGGTTTGAATAGTCCCCTATCTATCGCATAGGACTTCTTTAATTCTTTGATTTCTAAGAGTTTCATCGCAACTCCTTTTTAAAGCTTAAATAATCTATGGTTTCATCTACGGTTTCTAAGCGTTGCTTGCGGTATTCTTTTCCCGGTTTAGGAATCGCACTTAAAAGAGCCTTTGTGTAGGGGTGTCTTGGCTCAGCAAAAAGCTCTTTTGCACTCGCTTGCTCCACCACATGCCCCCTATACATGACCACCACTTCATCAGCGATTTGAGCCACTACGCCCAAATCATGGGTAATGAATAAAATAGAAGTCCCCTTTTTCTCTTGCAATTCTTTCATAAGCTCCAAAATTTGTGCTTGTATAGTTACATCTAATGCGGTAGTAGGCTCATCAGCAATGAGAATTTCAGGCTCACACACCATAGCCATAGCAATCATCGCCCTTTGGCGTTGCCCTCCACTGAGATTGAAAGGGTATTCATGGTATTTGTCCCTTGCATGGGGCATTCCCACCCGCTCTAATTCATAAATTACCCTTTCTAGGCGTTCTTTTTTATTAAGTTTAGGGTGATGGATTCTTAAAACTTCATCAATTTGAAACCCCACCGTATACGCAGGGTTGAGACTTGTCATAGGCTCTTGAAAAATCATGCCAATTTTTTTGCCCCTGATTTCTTTTTGCATCTGTTTTTCTTTGAGTTGCAATAAATCCTGTCCCAAAAAATTAATGCTCCCCCCTACAACCTTGCCTGGCTTTTCAATCAATCCTAAAATAGAAAGCGAAGTAATGCTCTTCCCGCTCCCACTCTCTCCTACAATACAGAGCGTTTGAGATTTCTTCAAGCTAAAACTCACGCCATCAACCGCCTTATTCACACCCTTATCAGTAAAAAAATAAGTTTTTAAATCTTTCACTTCTAATAACATCATAACCCCCTAAGCTGTGCGTTTAGGGTCTAGAGCATCCATAATGCCATCGCCCACCAAATTAAAACTCATCACCGTTAAAAAAATCATCACACCAGGAAAAACAAGCATCCAAGGGTCTGTAGCAATATATTGCATGGAGTTCATAAGCATGGCTCCCCATTCAGGTTTAGGGGGCTGTGCCCCAAGCCCTAAGAAGCTAAGAGCTGCCGCTTCTAAAACCGTGGATGCAAAACCCATAGTCGTTTGCACAATCAAAGGCACGGTGCAATTAGGAAAAATCACCTTACACATCAAACGAAAATGCGATGAGCCATTAATCTTAGAAGCAACCACATATTCTTTCTCTTTTTCACTTAACACTGAGCTACGCACTAATCTTGCAAATCCAGGAATCCCTACAAATCCAATAGCTAGCATAGCATTAGTGAGTGATGGCCCTAAAACAGCCACCACAATCACAATCAGCAAAATGGAAGGCAAAGCAAACATAATATCCATAATCCGCATAATAATCGCATCCGTTTTCCCCCCAAAATACCCTGCCAAAAGCCCTAGTATAACCCCAAAAAACACCGCAATACCCATAGAAACAATTCCTATGGTCAAGGAAATTCTAGCTCCATAAACCAAGCGGCTCAAAACATCACGCCCCAAATCATCAGTGCCTAAAAGATACTTAACGCTCCCCCCATCCCAAATGGGTTTTAAAAGACGCTCTTGAGCGTTTTGCACATAAGGGTCATGAGGGCTTAAAAGGGGGGCAAAAACTGCACAAATAATCAAAAAAAGCACAATCCATGCCCCAACCACCGCTGCTTTGTTTTTCTTGAATTGTTGAATAAATTCTTTAAAAG
This sequence comes from Helicobacter cetorum MIT 99-5656, assembly GCF_000259275.1. Classification (NCBI taxonomy): domain Bacteria; kingdom Pseudomonadati; phylum Campylobacterota; class Epsilonproteobacteria; order Campylobacterales; family Helicobacteraceae; genus Helicobacter; species Helicobacter cetorum. The sequence continues at coordinate 1,524,776 of NC_017735.1, forward strand.
CTTCCATTATGACAACCTTATTCTAGGATTGATAAAGGCGTATAAAATATCCACCAATAAATTAGCTCCGATATACATCATCGCAATGATTAAAGACATAGACTGAATGATAGGAAAATCACGCTGATTAAGAGCATTAACTATCCATTTACCAATTCCAGGCCATGAAAAGACTGTTTCTGTTATCATGCTCCCGCCTAATAGTCCTGCTAACATAAGGCCTGCTATGGTGGTTACAGGCATTAATGCATTACGCAAAGTGTGGATAAAAATCACCCTAAAGGGGCTACAACCCTTAGCCTTAGCGGTTCGCACATAATCTTCTCTGGAAGTTTCTATCATGCTCGCACGAGTCATTCTCGCAATCACAGCTGTAGAAACCGTTGCTAAGACAATGCTAGGAAGAATTAAATGCTTAATCGCATCCACAAATGCTGCATAATCTCTTGCAATCAAGCTATCTATGAGATAAAGCCCTGTAGGACCATCTAAGAAATACACATCGCTCAAACGACCAAATACAGGCAACCAACCTAGTTGCACGCTAAAGAAATAAATCAGCATAAGTCCCAACCAAAACACCGGCATAGAAATACCCGCTAAAGCAAAAGTCATGCTTGCATAATCAAAAGCACTATAGCGTTTAACCGCTGCTAAAACCCCTGTGCTTACCCCCAAAATAAGAGCCATAAATAGGGCAATAAGGGCTAATTCAACCGTAGCGGGAAAACGCTGTAAAAATTCCTGTATCACAGGCTCGCCTGTCATAATAGAAGTGCCAAAATTACCATGCAACACATTCTTAACAAACAAAAAATACTGCTCAATCAATGGCTTATTCAAACCAAATTGTTCTCTCAATGCATCAATGGCCGCTTGATTAGCCTTCTCACCTAGAATCACTAATGCAGGGTCTCCTGGCACTAAATGCACCATCATAAATACAATAATGCTTACCCCAAATAGCGTGGGAATCGCCCACAAAATGCGTTTAATTATAAAACTTAGCATACCACCCCTTTACTTTTCTAAATACACCTTAAAAAACCGATTCACATTCACGCCCATAGTCTTATAGCCTTTTACCTTAGATAAATGTGGCACCACGGAATAAGGATAGGCTAAAGGAACATAAGGAATATCTTTATGGATAATCTCTTGAGCCTTTTTATAGAGAGCTTCTCGTTCTTGCTGGTTAGAAATGCGTTTTGCCTTTAAAAGAAGATTAGAATACGCATCGCTCTTATAAAAAGAATGGTTTTGAGTGGGCGTAGCCAAGGCCGCCTGCTTGCTCCATAAAACATACAAAAAATTATCAGGGTCAGCAATATCTGCCATCCAGCCTGAAAACGCCATTTCATGCTCACCCATGCCTGTTCTTTTTAAATAAGCTCCCCATTCATACACTTCAATTTTCACATCAATACCGATTTTAGCTAGGCTTGCTTGGATAAACACCGCACCCTTTGGATTGCGAGTAGAAGTGGTAAAAATAGTGGTTTTAAAGCCATTAGGATACCCAGCTTCTTTAAGCAATTCCTTAGCCTTTTTCAAATCATATTCATAAGGCTTAATGCTCTCATTATAACCCCATATGGTAGGCGGAAAAGGGTTGAGCATCTTTTGGGCATACCCTTCATAAATCACCTTATTGTAATCATCTACATTAATTGCATGATTTATAGCCAAACGCACCAAACGATTATTAAAATACTTTTTTTGTGTGTTTAATGAAAGCCAATTTGCAAGCAACCCAGGACTTTTATCCACCACAATATTTGGAACTTTTTCTAATTGCGCCACTTCATTGAGATTAGGCCCAGTCATCAGCATAATCTCGCCTGTTCGTAGCGCCAAAGCACGAGTAGAAGCATTTGGAATGGTGCGAATAACCACCTTATCCAAATAGGCCTTAGGACCCCAATAATCCTGATTTTTCACTAAGATAATTTTTTCATCTTTGTTCCATAAAAAAAACTTAAAAGGCCCTGTCCCAATAGGCTTTTTAGCCAAATCATCTTTTTTATTGATTTGAGCTAAGTAATCTGCATAATCCTTGCTAAGAATGCTCAAAAAATCCATACCCAAATTAGCCAAGAAAGGGGCTTCTGGTTCATTGAGCGTGATGCGGATAGTATAGTCATCTAAAGCCTCCACACTCTTAATGATATGAGACATTCCCATGCCTTCCCAATACTTGTAGCTTTTAGAACCTGGGCTGTAATAGCGCTTTGTGCGCTCCATTTGACGCTCAAAAGAAAATAAAACATCTTTAGCACTAAATTCTACCTTTTTATCCCAATACTTAGTTTGGTGGAAATACACTCCCTTGCGTAAATGAAAGGTATACACAAGACCATCTTTAGAAATATCCCAACTGGTGGCTAAACCTGGCTCAATTTCTGCTGTGCCGTATTTGAATTGCACAAGCGTGTCATAAATATTGCCAGTTGCGACATAACTCTCGCCATCAGTAACCAAAGCAGGGTCCATGCTAGAACCATCTGAACCTCTTGCAAAAACCAAGACGCCCCCATAACGACCCTCATTCTCAACTACAGATGGTTTGGATAAATTAGGGTGAGTGCTTGGAGTTTCTGTAGCACTCAAAAAGACTCCCCATAATAAAAGAAAGAAAAACAAACCCCTCATAACCATACAATTCATAAACTAGCCTCCACAACAAATTCTACAAAGAGTAGAGACCCAAATTATAAATATTTTATCGCATTTATAGGTGCTTAATGAACACCCAAAAGCTCAATTCAACCCAAAAAGGTTACCCTACTCCCCAAAATTTTCAATAACAGAAACTTTCCTACGAGTCCTGTCTTTATGCTCAAATTTTACAATGCCATCCACAAGTGCATACAAAGTGTGGTCTTTACCCATACCGACATTGCTACCCGGATGGACTTTAGTGCCTCTTTGACGCACAATAATATTTCCTGCCCGAACAAACTCTGAGCCAAATCTCTTCACGCCTAAGCGTCTTCCTGCAGAATCCCTATTATTCTGCGTACTACCCTGACCTTTTTTGTGTGCCATTGTTTATTGCTCCTTTATGCCACAATTTTTGTGATTTTAACACGAGTGAAGTCTCTTCTAAAACCACGCTTTGTTTTGCTATCTTTTCTACGACGCTTTTTGAAAATCACTACTTTTCTACCACGCCCCTCATTAACCACTTCTGCCTCAATCTTAGCTCCACTAACAAAGGGCTTTCCGCAAACAAGTTTCCCCTCTTTAGATACAGCTAGCACCTCCGCTAACTCTACTAAAGCCTTAGGCTCTTGATTCATCTTATCTAGTAAAACAATATCGCCTTCAGCAACCTTGTATTGTTTACCGCCATGTTTAAATATTGCGTATAACATTTCTATTCCTTAAAAAATTGAACGCTCTTTTTTGTCAAACGCTTATTATAGTGAGTGTTTTCTGAAATTTAACTTTAAAATAGATTAAATTTAGTTTTTATTGGAGAAAATAAGTTTCTCTCATATACAATCACTTTTGGAATACTTTTAGCTTGTCTGTTGCAAAAACCAAAAAGGATTTAATTCATGCGTGTTACCTTCGGCTCTAAATACAACCAAATGAATAATTATCAAAATGCTTTACAAAACAAAATCAACGACGCTAACACTCAAATTGCTTCAGGGTTAAAAATCCGTCATGGTTATCAAAATAGCGATATTAATAATCAGAATTTAAAATTCCAATACGAAGAAAACACCCTAAATCAAGGTATTGATGTAGCTCAAAATGCCCATACTTCAACACTCAACACCGATAAAGCCTTACAAGAATTTTCTAAAACACTAGAGACTTTTAAAACCAAATTAGTCCAATCCGCTAACGATGTACATTCAGAAACTTCTCGCACCGCCATTGCTAACGATTTAGAACGCCTAAAAGACCACATGATAAATATCGCTAACACTTCTATAGGGGGGGAATTTTTATTTGGGGGAAGTAAGGTGGATAGACCCCCCATTGATAGCAATGGAAAATACCATGGCAATGGCGAAGATTTAAACGCTTTGGTAAGCTCAGATAACCTTGTGCCTTACAACATCAATGGACAAGACCTATTTTTAGGTGCAGATAGAGACAAACACAAACGCATTACCACTAATATTAAACTCCTTAACCAAAACAAGCTCCACCCTGATACTATGGACGCTTTAGAGCATTCCGCATTACCACAAGAAGTCTTTATCAAACCTAGTGATACTTTAAGAGAATTAATCGGAGATAATGACAGAGACACCACAAATGACTCTAAGGAATTTTTTTACTTGCAGGGCATTAGACCTGATGGCTCTAGCTTTAAAGAAAAATTTGCCCTAGATAAAGCCTATCAAAACAAAGAGAGTGCGACTAAAGTGAGTGATTTACTCAATAAGATAGGTCATGCTTATGGGAACACTTCGCAAAATAAAGTCGTAGATGTGAGTTTGAATGCTTGGGGACAAATTGAGATTAAAAACCTAACGCCAGGAAATGAGAACTTGGACTTTCACTTGATTTCTAGCGATGGGGATTTTGATGATTTGGATAAATTACGCTCTAGCAAACATAGAATTACTGAGTATGTCAAAAGTGCGTTTGTAACCGATAGAAGTTTGAGCCAAGTTCATGCTGTGCGGAGTATGTATAATCCAAAGGTGCTTGAAATTCCTAGCGTGTTCGTTACCAAGGACAATGTTTTAGCGAATAAAAATACCAAACTAAGCGAGATTTTTGGCGACAGGGTAAGGACACTTAAAATCAGCAGTAGTCGTGCTATTATTCAAGATAATATAGAAATTCCTACTCTTCCCACACTTTTAGATGTGTCTAGTGCTACAATGAAAGATTTAAAAGACGCCATACAAGCACGCTTCAACAATAAAGTAGATGTAGAAATTGAAACAAATGGGCGTTTAAGAATTATTGACAATACTTCTAGGGAGTTGCCTATCAATCTGACTTTAAGCACCTTAGATGAAGCCGGTTTAGAAGTCGCTGGCATTCCTACTAATAATGCTAGTGAATACCAAAAGACCTATTTTAGTGTTCAAGGGGCAACATTAGAAGGCAATATCGCTCAAATTGCTAAGGATAGTGTCGCTAATGGCTCTACCAAGCTTAGTGAAGTGGCTCATGGAAGTTTAGAAAATAGCGCTTTCAACTTAAAATTAAACGACCATAACGGCTTATTTTTAGAAGCACAAATTATTTTGGATAGTAACGGAGCTTATTTGAGCCTACCTAATGAAGTTAAAATTCCGCTTTATGACCCTACAACAACTGATATTCAAGCTTCTAAACCTAACGAAGTAACTTACCGACAACTCATGGACGCAATGAGTATCGCACTCAATTACAGCAATATTGACCCTACAATCTATGCACAAATCAGCCATAACGCCCCATCAAAAGAAAGCAAAGAGCAATTTATTGAGCTATTAAAGCAAGCTAAAGATAATCTCTCTATTGATTTGAATGAAGATGGAAAAATGCTTATCCAAGACAACATGCACTCACTCACCAAGATGCAATTGATGCTCTTTGACAAAGATGCGAATGATTTTTCTAAAAATGCTTTGCACAGCGATAAACCAAGCATTAGATTAAACGCTAATAACGCCCTTATCATTGACAAACCAAGCGTGAATTTGTTTGAGCAACTAGAAACTATCATCACTTCTGTAAGAAAAGGGGTTTATCGCCCTGATGCTTTGGGGGATATTTATTCAAGCGATGTGCGTGATTTAGGCATTCAAAATGGCATTACTTTAATAGACCACTTGAGCGACCATGTAGAAAAAATGATTGCAAAAAATGGCACCCATAGTAAAGCGTTTGAAAATATTATTAGGCGTAATGAAGTCTTAAAAACACAAGTTCAAAGCATTCGTGGAGAAACCACCGGCACTGATATTGCAGAAACCTATAATAAGTTCTCTAATCTCACTAATAACTATAATGCCGTTCTAGCTTCTACAAATAAAATCAATAATTTGTCTTTAACGAATTATTTGTAAATTTTTTACTTTTGTATCACTTTTTAAAGGGCTTTTGCTCTTTAAATAAAGCCTAAAGACTTTCTTAGCCAATGTTTATTTTGACTCCAAAAGAGACTTTATATTTCCAAAAGAAACTACAAAAAACCATGATTTTAAAATATTCATTAGATATTAACACTTTAATTCATTATCGCATTAAAATATGCTATAGTCCACAATCTCAAAAATCATAGACATTGACTATGATGAGATAATTTCAACCAATTGTTTTCAATTGGATTTTTAAAGGAGCTTATATGAATGCTTACAAAACATTCTTAAGTCTAGCCTTAATAGGCAGTTTTGCTTTCGCAAGTAATATCAATAATGCTGTGGCTACAAAAGATATTCAAGCCATGTCTCAATACACAAATACCAACCACATTCAAAGCCTTTATAATCAAGCTAAGAATGGGCAGAATGTAGAACAATTTGAGCAAAGCTTGAAAAATCTCAACAGCACCCTACCCCTTTATCAAGGCGCTTACAATGCTACAGACACTTATAATAGTGATGTGAAAAAATATGGCAACTTGAATAATACTACCATTCAAAACGACCTAAAAAAGCTTAATGTGCTTTCTAAGGAACTTACCAGCGGTAATGCTTCAGCGGTGAGTCAAATGTCTTGGTTCATTGGCGATGGCTATGGCAATCAAAATAAGGTTGATTCTGTAAAAAATTATGTTAAGAATTTAGAAAATGAGTTCAATCAAGTTCAAGCGAACTTGAATAACGCTTACAAACAAGTTGAAATCCAACAGGATATTCAAACCATTTCTAAATACGCTAACACAAGCTGGCTTAACACTCTTTATAATGCAAGTAAACATAATGCTGGATACGAAAAACAATTTGAGCAATTGCTAGGCAATTTAAACAATGCCCTACCTTTATTCAAGAATGCGTATGCAGATACTGATACGGCTAAAAGTCTTATGAAAGAATATGGCAATATTGGCGGAGCGATTCAAAAAGATTTGAACGAGTTACAAAGCATTACTAACAAGCTTACCGGCTATTCTAGGACTTCTGGTATGAGTCAATTGAATTGGTATTTAGCAAGTGGCTGGGGTAATCAGCAACAAGTCTCTCAGTCAGAAAGCTATGTTAAAAACTTAGAAAATGAGTTTAACCAAGTTCAAACACATTTAAACAGCACTCTTAAGGACTACCACGCTATCAATAACTTTGCAAACGCTCTCAGTCAGCTTAACAACCCCTTTTACTACAATGCGATTAACCAAATCATTCAGTCTGATGACAACACTTGCGTTCCAAGAATTCCATGTTTCAACGACAAAGCCTATTTTACCAATATCCATGTTTTAGAATCAGAGTTTTTGGGTAATCACATGCAGAAGCTAGTTCAAGAAGACCAGCAAGCTTTAAGACAGCTCGCCCAAGACCCTAGCAATGGACAACTCGCTTTAAAGATTAAAGTTATCAACAATACTTTGTATAATGATGCCCTAAGAGCAGATTTCAATGCTACAAAGGGTCTCATTTTTTCTAATAAAGAATATAATGACTTAGCCCTACCCAATGATAAAATCTTGGAAAAAGAAGTCCAAGAAATCAACACTTATCTTGAGCATAACCCTACTATAGCAAACGCTATGCATCACCATATAGACGAAGTGAATCACACTGATGAAGATAGAGATTACTCTGATAGCGATATGGATATGCTAAACAGGTTTGAGAAATAATGGTAGTTTAGAAAGGCTTAAAGACCTTTCTAACGCCCAAACCTAAACCCAATCACTCTCTTTATAGCTTGTTTGATGATAGCAAGATAGCAATTACTGGTGAAATTCCTAAACCCATTTTAAAAGGGTAAGAATGGCAAGCACTCCAGCAACACCACTCTAATTTCTACAAAATTTACTTAGAAAACAACATCTTTTTTATTTTTCCTTACTGGTTTTTAGTTGTTTTGCCCTTTTATTTTCACCTAATGCAAAATAGTTGTCCTCAAAAACCTAGTTTTGATAAGCCCTTATTTTAATTAAGTGGGGCTTATAGAATTAAATTTCAAGGAGATTGTGCAAAAACAATTGGAGCAAAAGTATTAAAGTTAACAAAGATATTGTGTGAGTATTTTTGTGGTTCTGTTGCCTTAACTAGAAATGAAAAGGATAAAGACTTTTATGATGTCATTGATAGACAACAACACTTAACAACCTTGTATTGAAACGCAAAAAGCGATTCAAATTTTTCATGCAATGAATACAACAAGCTTAGAACTTAATATTGCAGATATTTTAAAAGCATCTTTTTTAAGTCTTGCTAAAAACGGACAAGAAAGAGAAGACTTTTTTAGTTTTTTATATAAGCGAAATTGAATAAGTGTTTAAAATTATGGTAACAAAGTTAATTTGAAGCATTTTTTAGAGTGCTTTTAACTTATTTAGAGGCCTAGATAAAGCTATTTTGCACATTATACTAATGAAATTCTAAGCACCATCACAACAGAAACGATAACTTTTAAAAAGGCTTGTTTAGAAGTGCCAAAAATAATCCCTTTCTCTATTCTATCATCGCTTTTATTTTTTCTTTGCTCATTGTTTAATCTTTTCTCATTAATTAATGTCATTAAAAAGCGTTACAAAAATGTAACGCCCAAAAATTTTTAAAATTTTTTAAACTCACACGCCTTTAGACTTTCTGTATTCATCAATTAAAGGTTTGATTTTAGGTTTAAGGCTTTCAATGAAACTATGAGAAGCATCTGTTGATGCAGTATGTGGAAGTGCAATAACCTGACAATTTTCAAACTTTTGAAACACAGCCTTACCTACTTTTTCTGGTTCTCCCAAAGCCTTACCTAGCACTTCTTCTGCTTGGGGTTTAATCATACTTAAAGCATCAAACATATTAGCTCCAAAGAAAAATAACATTTTAGGTTCTAAGCCTTTTAATAATCCCAAAATACGCTCTGAATTTTCAGCAAAATCCTTAGCTGAGTGTGGAGTGATTTTAGCATGCCCATCTAACCACTCTATCCCTATAATACTCTTTTCAAAGTCTGTGATTTTTGATTCTTCTGTCTCTAAGGGGTGTTCCCATAAGCCAAACCATTTTACAATTTCTTTGACATACCCTCTTCCGCTTTTACCTACTCTATGTTTTAGAGTAGAAAAATATCTTTGACTATCTATTTCATCTTGTCTCTTATCATCATCAGCTGTTTCATTAGCTCCCCCTTGCTTCCCACAAATCACTAACCCATGCTTTTTATTCAACTCGCCTAATTTAGAGCTGTAATCCATAATCTTGTCCTTTGTTTTTAAAATTAAAATTATCTTTTGATTGTGTCAAAAAACACAAAACCTCTTAGCTAAAACCCCTTATTTAATTATCGCTACATCTTAGATTGCCCCCCTTTTTGCTAGTTTGAAAAAAATCAAAATGCCACATCTTTTGGTGTCTAATGGAGTTTTATTTACAAGGCTTTTACAACGGATTTTGAGAAAAAAATAAAAAGTTGTAAGGAATAAAAAGATAAGCTTTTTAAGAGAGAGAGAGAGAGAGAGAAGACAAATTTTTAAGAATGGCTTTCATTTTTATTCCCTTATACTATAAATTTGTGTAAATTCCTGCTATTCTACACCCCAAAAGTTAATTACGGCATGAGAGCATTTTGGTTTCAAAAATTTTTTGATTTTTGATTTTGAAAATTTTTTGAAAACTTGATTTGATTTTTTTTAAAAAATCCGTTTCAAAAATTTTTTGATTTTTTAGTTTGAGAAATTTTTGAGCGCACGATTTGAAAATGCCGTAATTTACTTTTATGGGGTATAATCTCAACTTTTTGTTTTTTAAAGATTTTTTAAAAACTATAGTTTAAAAAATTTTTTACATTTTTTAATTTTAGTGATTTTTCAAAAAATTAGTTTGAGAAAATTTGAAAACTATTTTTTAAGGATTTTTTACATTTTTTAATTTCAAGGACTTTTAAAAAACTTGAGAAATTTTTAAAGCCCATTTTTCAAAATCCCCCCTTGTTGGTGCGATAATTCAACAATCTAGCCTACTAGCTTGGCACAAAAAGCTTAAAAATAAAAGTGCCTTTCTATCACAATGAATTTTAAAATATCAAAAACATTAAGAAATCGTGCGCAAATACCCATTTTCACTCAGCATGACATACAAGCGACCCATAATTTCTTTCTTCTCTTCCATATCTAGCCCATTATTGTCTTCAATTTTTTGCTTTAAAATGCGTTCAATCTCTTTGGTATCATAATCCAAATCATCTAACACATCTAAAATTGTTTGGGCTTCACAAATATCTTCTACTTCATAATCGCCCTTTTCATCAAAAATCACACTAAACTCCGTGGGGTGCGTAAAGAGATTATGTTTCATGCCCAAAACTTCTTGATACGCTCCTACTAAAAAGAACGCTAAAAAGTATTCTTCCTCATCTACATCTATATCATGCAAAAACAAGGGCTTAGTGGAATCAAAGGCAATTTCACCATCGCTATCACATGTAATATCCCACAAGCTCGCACTTCTAGTGGGCTTTTCATCTAATTTATTCAATGGCATGACAGGAAAATTCTGTTTCAAGCCCCAATAATCTGGCAAGCTTTGAAAAAACGAGCAATTCAATAAATAACGCTCTTGGACTTGCTCTTGAATGCGTAAAATATCGTTATGGTCTTTAAAACAAAGTAATTGCACCGCTTTTTTCACAATCAAATGAGCTAGAACTTCAGTATTACTTCTATCAATCAAATCAATATAGCCTAAATCAAAAAGCGTGAATAACGACTCGGTATGGTCAAAACTATCATGCAAGTATTCAATAGCATTTTTCTCATTGATATTAGCGAGCAAGTCTAGCATTTCATCAATTAAGGGGGGGTTATTATTCTCTTTGATTTTCAAGGATTTTTCGTTGTATTCATGCGAAAACAATTCTAAAACCGGAGCCACTAGCACCGCATGATTAGCTGAGATATAACGCCCTGATTCTATGAAAATATCAGGCTCTATTTCTTGTTTGTTCTTAACAATTTCTTTGAGTAAGAACACCACATCAGCACTAAACTCTTCTAAAGTATAGTTCTTATCTTGATGGTGCTTGTGCTGGGTGTATTCTACGGCTAAGCCCCCTCCGATATTCACGCTTTTTAAGTTCTTAGCCCCCATTTTACGCAACTCTGCATACAAGTTACCCGCCTCTCTTAAAGCCTTTTTTAAAGGCGAAATATCGCTGATTTGAGAGCCTATATGAAAATGTATCATATGAAAATGCTCCAATAAATCATTTTCTTCTAAAAGGCGCATCGCTTCTAAAACTTCTGTACTACTCAAACCAAATTTAGCATTGACCCCCCCACTTTTAGCCCAAATGCCCGTGCCTGTGCTATGCAAACGAATACGAATGCCAATTTTAGGGCAAGCTAAAAAATCATTTTGCTTCGCCACAGCGATAATGGTTTTTAATTCGTTCAAGCCCTCAATCGTTAGAGTAATCTCATGCTTCATGCTTTTAGCGATAAATCCAAGTTCAATCATTTCTTTATCTTTAAAGCCATTCACGGTAATGGGCGTTGTAGGATTTGTATAGCTCATAGCAATGATTAATTCTGATTTACTTCCAGCCTCTAAACCATAATCCAAACCTTTAGCCCCCTCAACTAAAGGCAAGACAAAAGAAGGCATTTGATTAACCTTGAGTGGAAAAACCGCCTTAAAAGCCCCAGTATATTGATACTCTTTAATCGCTAAAGAAAACGCATCAAACAAGCTTTTGATTTGCTTTTGCACCAAATGAGGAAATCGCACAAGTAATGGCCCCCTATAGCCTTTCTCACGCACGCTCTGAACTATTTCTAAAAGCGCAGGGTTCTTGCCATGACAAACTTTAACCAACCCTTTTTCTATCTTAAATTCATTATTGCTCCAAAATTTAATCCCATAATCATGGACTTCATGCATAACTCATCCTTTTATAATGCCAGTGTCTCAAATAAATTAGGGTTGTTTTTAAAATCCCTTATAGCTTCTTCATAAACTTTTTCAATTCTAAAAACAGAACTTTCCAAAGTGTAGTTTAAAGCGCTTTTAGCATATTCTCTTTGCATACGCTCTCTTTCAGCTTTGTTTTCTAACCACCAGTCAATTTTAGTGCTCAAATCTTTAGCATTATTAGGCTCAAACAACGAGCGTTCATCTAAAGCAAATTGCTTGGTCGCACTTAATGAGCTATTAGCAATAAGTGGCACAATACCTACACCAATGGCCTCTAAACATGCAATCGCTTCACCTTCTACATTCGCTGCATGCACATAGAGAGTGCAAGTTTTTAGAATCTCTAATAATTCATTAGAATTAGCAAACCCAAACTCAGTCCTTACCCCTAGCTTTTGAGCTAAATGTTGTAATTTTTTTTCATTAGGCCCTTTGCCTTTCAATAACAATACAATGTCTTGTTTGTATTGACTCAAAGAAATCGCTTCTATGAGAACGCTCTGATTTTTTTCATTAGAATAACGCCCCACCATGATAATTTTAAAGGGCATCGTTTCAAAAAGGCAATTTTCTCGGAACTCAAATTTAAACATGGGGTCAAAGCCATTAGAAATGGCGTATTTTTTACCCCCATAATGATGTCTTTGCAATTCTTCTACAATGAGTTTTGATGGGCAATGGATATGATGGATATAGCGGTAATGCGAACGCTTGAACCACGAAAAAAGCATTCTATTCAACCAAGACAATCGCTCTAGCTTTAGGTTATAAGAAATATGCTCTGGCTGTAAATGAAACGAGCCGATATAAGGCACTTTCATTTTTCGTGCGATTTTTACAGCGACTTTTTCTAGCAAAAAGGGTAAGTAAGTATGGATAATATCCGCCCCCCTAAAGGCTCTTGTTAGCACTTCTTCATTAGGCTTAGCAAAAAGAATGTTTTGATGGTGCGATATTTCTGTGGCAATAGGAATATAGCGTTCTTTCACGCTATAATACCCTTCTTTCTCGCTCCCCAAACTCTCAATATTAGGAGCAACCACTCTTAGGGTATGCCCTTTTTTTCGCAAAGCTTCACAAAAACGAAACGCTGTCATAGAAGTGCCATTACTCGTGTTCTTAAAACTATCCACTACTAGAACAATAACCATTTGCTACTCTTCTTTAAAATTAAATTTAAAAGGCTTTTTATCAAACACGACAACTTCTATCATGCCTTCTAAAACCTGAATGTCTAACACAAACGCTTCTATCCTTACCTCAGCTTTTTTCACACCATCTTGAAGGACTTGGGCTTTAATCAACGCTTCTTGGTTCAATTCTAGGGGGGCATAAAAATTAATGCTATTAGAAACCACTACGCTGTATTTTTTATTTAACGCACACAATGCCGCATAATTACACGCCAGAAGCACAAATCCAGCATGCACAAAATTTTCTTCATACACCATGCTCTCATTGCCCTTGAAACGCACATGGGCAATATCTTTTTCTAACACCACAAGCTCGCCACTAACGCTAGGGTTTAAATTTTTACAAGTTTGTAAAGAGTCATAATCTACATGAATGGTTGCTTCTGCCATGGTCTCTCCTTATGAGTAGGTTAATTTTGAGCCTTGCTTGATTTTTTACGCATTTTAAAATACCCTCTTATTGGGGCTTGGTAGCCTTCAATAGTTTTAGAATTATCTTTTTTATCTAAAAAATCTTCTAAACTTTGCCCCAGAATAAAGCCTGTTTTATGCTGTTCTTTAGGTGTGGTCTTTAAAACGCTAATAGTTTCAAAATCCTTAAACCCTACCCTTTCGCACCACCCTTTTAACGCACTTATACTGGGAATAAAATAAGTGTTTTTCATCTTCGCATAAGTTTCTTTGGGACAAAGTGCTATGTCTAGGGGCGAATCAATAATAAGAGTGTCAAGCACTAATTCCCCCCCTATTTTTAAAGAATGATAAAGGGCTTTTAAAGTCTCTAGCGGGCTTTTTCTATGGTATAGCACCCCTAGGCAAAAGACAACATCAAAAGCATTAAGATATTTTTCATTCAAACTCTCTACCCCTAAAGGCTCATAGATAATTTTTTTTCTCTATCAAAAAAGGGGGCTAAAAATTCAAACTGCTTTTTGACTAAAACGCCCGGGTCAAACCCCACCAAACTTTTAGGCTTGTAATCTAACATCTTAAACAAATAATAGCCATTATTACAGCCCACATCAGCCACAACCCTGTCTTTCAAATTAGTAGCATTTTTGATTAAATCCCACTTAATAGAGCTGTCCCATTCGCTGTCAATTTTAATCCTAGAAATTTCAAAAGGACCTTTACGCCATGGTCTTAATGCCATAATTTCTTCTAAAAGGGCTTCTTGATTAAGACTATCGTTACAAATAAGCATGGTTTAGAATAGCATAGGGGTTTTTTTGAGAAGTGGGGGGTTTAAAAGAGACTCTAAATTATGGTGGTTGATTCCATAGATAAAAGCGAAATTAAACGCTAAATTTTTTAATTGCTCTTTGAGATTATTTTGGGTAGTGTAGAAGTAATTGTTTGCTCTTTCAAAGAAGACCAAGCTATTTTTACGATAAAACACAACAATTTTTCCCCATCTTAAAGTCTCAAGGGCTTCTTTAAGCATTATCTCAAACAACTCTTTTGAAGTCTCAGCCACAATCACCCTAGCCGTAGTGCCATAAGGGGCTAACTCCAAATCCGCTCCCACATAAAAAGGCTTACCACACTCTAAAACAGGCTCTTTTTTACACAAATGATTCAAATCAAACTCAATTTTTAAACGCTCGCACAACTTGATAACCCTTTTTAAAGGCTCTAAAAATATGCATGGTATTTTTAACTCATAGTCCTGTTCTTTATAAACTAAAGAACTACAGAAAAAAGATTGGTTAAGGATTATCAAATTTGTTTCTTCTAAGCACTCTTCTAAACGCTCTTGTTTATAAAACAAGTGAAGCCATTCTTGTTTCTCAAAAAATGCTATCTTACACCCCTCTAGAATAAATAAATCTTCCATGCTCTCTTTCAAGCACCACACAAATTGACTCACAATGATTTTAGAAGCGATTTCTAACTCTACAGGGCTTAATAGCACCCCTACCAAACGCTCATTTAACAAACAAAATTTAAACAAATGATTCAAGGAATGCTCTATATCCTTAAGCTTAATCCATGCTACATCTCTATCGCTTAGGTCATACTCACCTGTGTATAAAATCCCATAAGCCCCTAATTCTAAAGCTTTAGGAATGAGTGAGTTGTCTTTTGCAACAAATAAAGAGCCTTTTTGCACCTTGTTTAGAGACAAGACAATGGAGTTAAAATAACTAATAGATGGCGTGTTTAATAATTCACCAAAAGTGAGCTCTACTGCCTCATTCACCCCTAATCGCATTTAACTAATCAAACTTCCTACTGATTTTTCACTCATTGGACTAATTAAAGCTAATCCGTTATTATCTCGCACAGCTAGTATCATGCCCTCACTGATTTCGCCCATAAGCTTGGCTGGTTTGAGATTGGCTACCACACATACCATTTGACCTATTAAACTTGTTGGCTCATAATCTAGGGCGATTCCTGAAATAATCTGTCTCAAACGCCCCTCGCCCAAATCCACTTTTAAGCGTAATAATTTATTAGATTTTTCAATTTTTTGAGCCTCTTTAACTAGCCCTACTTTAATCTCTACTCTTTTAAAATCATCAATACCAATATAACTCTCTGTTACTTGTTTTTCTTGATTTTTTTCTGGCTCTTTTTCTTCGACTCTCTCTATTTTAGAAAATAAAGGCTCGGTGTCTTTGAGAATAATATCTTGCAACTCTTTAGACTTGAAAAAGCGTTCGTAGTTTTTTGGCGTGATTTTTACATTAAAGGCACTAGCTAACTTAGTCGCACTCTTTGGCATGAACGCATAGAGCAAAAAGCTAGATTCTAAAAGCACATTAGCAATCAAACTTAATAAAGATTCTAATTTTTCTAATTCCTTATTTGTATACAAAACCCATGGCTCTTCTCTAGCAATAAGTTTATTTAAAAAATCATAAACTTTAAATAATTCTTCTAAGGCTTTATGCAATTGCATTTTAGGCACATAAGAATTAGCAGTATCTAAAATTTGATGCACTTCTTCTAGCTCTTTAGAATAATAAGTGGTGATTTTTTCGGCTTTCAAGGAATGATTAAAGTATTTTTTAGCCATGCCTAGCAAACGATTTAATAAATTACCCAAATCGTTATTTAAATTCGCATTGATTCTTTCTATTAACGCTTTTATAGAAAAATCCCCATCTTGACCAAAAGGCACTTCACGAAGTAGAAAATAGCGTAATTCTTCTATTCCATATTCTGTAGCAAGTTTTTGAGCGTCTAAGACATTTCCTAAGCTCTTACTCATTTTCACGCCCTCTATCGTCCACCACCCATGCACACAGAGCTGTTTAAAAAGTGGCAACCCTAAGCTCATTAAAAAGGCTGGCCAATAAATCGCATGAAAACGCAAAATATCCTTACCTACAATATGTCTTGCATATTCAAAATGCGCCATTTTGTCTTCTAGGCTATTCAAATACCCTAACGCACTCACATAGTTTAATAAAGCGTCTAACCAAACATACACCACATGCTTTTTATCATTATTGTTTTTTGCATTTAAATTTTTAGGTATAGGAATACCCCACTCAAAGCTTGTGCGTGTGATAGATAAGTCTAATAAGCCTTGTTCAATAAAAGTCGTAACTTCATTTTTACGATAGGTAGGCAAAATCACTTCAGGGTTTTTAGCATAAAAATCTAATAAAGGTTTTTGATACGCACTCAATCTAAAAAAATAGCTCTCTTCTTCTAAAAGCGTGGTCTCTCTTAAACAATCTGGGCATAAAACTTTATTGTCTTTGTTATCTGTTTTGGACGCTGTGCAATAGCTCTCACAGCTCACGCAATAATGCCCTGTGTAAGTGCCTTTATAAATATCTCCTTTTTTAAGCATGATTTCAAAGGCATTTTGCACACAAATTTGATGCTCGCTATCTGTGGTGCGAATAAAATAATCATAATCTAAATTAAAAAAATCCCATTGATTTTTAAAAATCGCACTAATGCTATCGGCATAAGCTTTAGGGCTTTGATTTCTTAATTTTGCACTTTGCTCAATTTTTTGCCCATGCTCATCAGTGCCAGTTAAAAAAAAAGCGTTCTCGCCTTTTAGGGTATAGTATTTTTTTAGAGTATCCGCAATCAAAGTCGTGTAAGCATGACCGATATGGGGAACATCATTCACGTAATAAATGGGGGTCGTAATTAACGATTTTTGCATCTTTGTATAGCTTGCCTTATTTTTTAAAATCAAACTTCTTATAATTTGCTTAATTTTAACATGCTTTTGAAAATAAGTTACATGCAATTAATTATCATAGGTTAAATTTATGCTTGTTAGTAGAGTGTTTTTCGCATGAAATTCATTATAATTAAAAACACCGATTAATACGAACAAGAATTAAAATTAAGGAATACACAAATGATTTCAAAGTTTTTGCTCAAAAGCATGTTTAAACAATGGAAAAATGGCGATTACCAAGTGATATTTTGGGACAATAGCGTTTATAGAAATGGCGAGCATTCTCCTAAATTCACTCTCAAAATCAATCGCCCCTTAAAATTTAGTGATATTAAAAAGGATATGTCTTTAACCATTGCTGAAGCTTATATGGATGGCGTGATTGATATTGAAGGTTCAATGGATGAAGTGATGTATTCTTTGTATTTACAGACCAATTATGAATATTTACACAAACATGACAGAGCAAAGCCTATTCAAAAACCCCTTAAAGAAAGCTCCAATATTTCTAAACATTATGATTTGGGTAATGATTTTTATTCTATCTGGCTAGATGAGACCTTGAGTTATTCATGCGCTTATTTTAAAAAAGATGATGACACACTCCATGCAGCCCAACTTCAAAAGCTAGACCACACTCTAAAAAAGCTCCATTTAAAACCCGGCGAAAAATTACTGGATATTGGCTGTGGCTGGGGCTATCTCTCTATCAAAGCCGCTCAAGAATATGGGGCTGAAGTTTTAGGAATCACTATTTCTAATGAGCAATACAAACAAGCTAATAAGCGGGTTCAAGAGCTAGGTTTAGAAGATAAAGTAACGATAAAGTTGATGAATTACCAAGATTTAGATGGCAGAATATATCGCTTTGATAAAGTGGTGAGTGTGGGTATGTTTGAGCATGTAGGCAAGGATAACCTACCCTTTTATTTCAAAAAGGTTAAGGAAGTTTTAAAAACCGGTGGCATGTTTTTGCTCCACTCCATTTTATGCTGTTTTGAAGGCAAGACTAACGCATGGGTGGATAAATACATCTTTCCGGGCGGCTATTTACCTTCTTTAAGAGAAGTGATGAGTGTGATGAGTGAATGCGATTTTCATTTGCTTATGGCTGAAAGTTTGCGGATTCATTATGCTAAGACCTTAGATATTTGGCAAGAAAATTTTATCCACCATTTAGACAAGGTCAAAAAACTCGGCTATGATGAACGCTTTATCCGCATGTGGGATTTGTATTTAAGAACTTGTGCATCAGCGTTTAGGGTAGGAAGCGTGGATTTATTCCAACTG
Organism: Helicobacter cetorum MIT 99-5656; assembly: GCF_000259275.1. Taxonomy (NCBI): domain Bacteria; kingdom Pseudomonadati; phylum Campylobacterota; class Epsilonproteobacteria; order Campylobacterales; family Helicobacteraceae; genus Helicobacter; species Helicobacter cetorum. The sequence continues at coordinate 1,543,462 of NC_017735.1, forward strand.
CTATTAACTAACAGCGTGGATAACACCTTGCCTTTAACCAAAGAATACATCTATCAATAAGCCTTAGACCCCTTTTTTTAGGGTCATCTCTGGCAAACTCTCCACATACAAACTCTGCGAAGGAAAAGCAAAGCTTAAGTGGTGCTTTTCTACAATCTCCATAATTTTTAACATCACATCTTCTTTGACTTCTAGCCACTCCCCCCAAACAACCGTTTTAGAAAAGCAATACACTAAAATATTGATAGAGCTATCAGCAAACTGGTCTAAAAAGACAAACAAAGTGCTTTTATACCCCAAAAAGTCATTGATAGACACAATATCTTTTTTAAACATGTAGCGATAATCGCTCACATTCTGTAAATTGCTATCTTTAGCGTTAGCGATTTTTGGGTGGTTTTCTAGCATTTCTCTAATATCTTTCACGCAAAGCTGCAAGGCACTTTGGCTAGAATTATAGGCTAAGCCTATTTGCATTTTAATACGCCTTCCTACTTTACGCCGACTCCAATTTCTAATAGATTTTCCGGCTAATTCAGAATTTGGCACAAACAAAAGAGCGTTATCAAAAGCTCTAATCGTAGTGCGTCTTAGCCCCATTTCTACCACCGTGCCTTCCACTTCGCCACACACAATCCAATCCCCTTGAGAAAACGAATTGTCTAAGAGTAAAATGACAGAAGCAAAAAAATTCGCTAAAACATCTTTAACCGCTAAAGCCACCGCTAAGCCACCAATTCCTAAAGACGCAATAATGGCTGAAATATTAAAGCCAAGCTGTTTTAAAATCGCTAAAAGTGCGGCAATAAAAATCAAAAAATACACAATTTTTAAAATCAAGTTGATGACTTCTTTTCTAAAATTATGCGTGCTTTTTGTAGCAATATTTGTAACTAACGCTGTCCCATACCCCTTAAAAAGCGCTATCACTAGCCATGCAAGCAGACTGATATACACCACACCCACCCACATAGAAATCTTATGTGGCGATGGGTTAGGGTAATAAAAAATATCTAACGAAACATCACAACTAAATATCAATAAAAAAATAGAAACCGGCGAAATGATATTATTTTGCACATCTAAGTGCATTTCTTTATTTTGACGCATAAGCTCAAAAATAAAATCTAGCATTTTAGCTAATAAAATCGTAATCAAACGCCTTAATGCTAATAGCAATACCAAAATCATTAATGAAAGCACAATTTTACTGATTTGTAAGCTATGACTTGTAAAAGGCAAGAGACTACTGATTTTATTCAGCACAAAATCCATATTCACTTCCATAATCAAGTTTTTAGGCAACACTTCTTTAGGATGGTTTTTGATATAGCGTAAGACTTCTGTATAAGTGGCTAGTCTTAGTTGATACTTGCTAAACAGCTCTTCTAATTCATGTGTTTTAACACCATCTAGATTCTTAGGCAAGGCATAGAGCTTGAATTGTCCTAAACGCAAAATAAAAGCATTGCTAATACTCTCAACATCTTTTTCTTCACTAAAAACATCAATACTGCTTCTAATTTTTTCTATAAATTGATATAAAATTTCATCAACCAATAACGAATCTAAAGCTAATCTATCCTTAATGAAAGTGTAAAAATCATCGCCCTTAATGCTTTGGGCTAAACGCTTTTTGATTTTCTCTTGCTCTTTTAAATTACGCTTTATGTCAATGCCAATCTTATCCTTTTCATTCAATACTTTAGAAGTCAAGCTCTTAATCAAATCATTTTTCTGGTCATTGTATAGAGAGATTTCAGCACCCTTTTCGGGGTCTTTCTTATAAGTTTCAATCACTTGATTAAGCTGGTTGATTTGATTAAAAATCAAAAACAAATCAATCGTATCCACTTCATGGTCTTTTTCTTGTTTTTGAATCGCCCCCAAAGGATTAAGAAAGAGCAATAATACCAATACCCACCATAATAATGAACGCATGCAAAACCCCATTTAATATCAAACAAAATTTCTTTGTAATACATAGTGATTATACCAAGAATTAGGGGTGTTGCAATAGATACAATCTCACATCAAAAACAAAGGAAAAAAGCTTTAGGAAAAATAAAATAGGACAAAGAAGGAAGAGAAATAGGGCTATACTACAACAAACTCAAACCCTTAGCAACAAGAATCTCAAAACAAAACATCAGAACCTAAAAACTTAAAAGAACAATCAAAAAGAAAAAGCTCCAAAAAACTCAAAGAAACCGAGCAAAACCCACTTTCCCAAAGCAATATAGACAAAAGAAACTAAATCAATTTTCAAGAGACCAAAGAGAGATTTAGCGTCTTGAAGAAGCCTCTCCATTTTTCTTACAATTTTTATCAAGACCAAAATCGCACGCACGCTGGAGATACTCACTAGCCTTTTGTTTATCCTTTTCTACACCTAACCCATACTGATAAGACCTTGCCAAACCTTCGTAAGCTTGAGAAGAACCTACATCAGCCGCCATTTTATAGTAGATAATTGCCTTATCCTTGTCTTGTTCAATGCCAAGTTGCTCATTCCCACTATAATAAATATCTCCTAAGAGAATATAGGCTTCTGCACTACCCTTAGCCATCGCTCGTCTAAAATACTCTGTAGCTTTCATATAGTTACTTGGGACACCCCTACCTTCCATATACATGATGCCCAAATTCATATAGGCGTTAGTATAGCCCTTATCTGCAGCCAATTGAAAATATTCAACTGCTTTCTTTTCATCCTTAGCAACACCCCTACCCTCTTTATACATCACGCCCAAATTATTATACCCTCTAGGGACATCTCTATCCACAGCTTTCTGAAAATACTCCACAGCTTTCTTGTCGTTCTTAGCAACACCCCTACCATTTTTATACATAATTCCTAAAAGAACATAAGCAAGCGACTCGCCATTTTTAATAGCATCTTTATAAAAAGAGACCGCTCTCTCATATTCTTTGTTGTTGTAGGCTTCCTCCCCCTTATAAATGTAAGTCCCTTGCTCTCCAAGATGCTTTGCACCAAGAGTGCCAAACAAACACAAACCTACTAAACCAATCTTCAAAGCTAGTTTGCTCGTATATCCCATCACTACTCCTCTATAATTAAATCTCAATATCAATAACCATCTCTAATTTCAAAAAAAAAGAAAGTTGCATGCCCTCTAGGACTAACAAACATTTCAAGCCTACAATAGACTCTGCATGCAACTAATATCGTCTCTTTTAAGGAATTTTACACTATTTTTACTGATTTAAAAACTAAATTCAAAACTTTCTCACTAAAAGCCCCCCCCCCCGAAAAGTGGGTTAAAAAAGCCCATATATTTTACAAAAAATTAAAATTCCTTCCTTGGATCAGTAGCTCCGTAAAAAATGCGTCCTTTAGTTTTAGGAACAATATGAATTGCATTCACATCGCCCATAACGGGTTTGGTAACGATTTGATACCCCATTTTAGTAAGACTCTCTTTCACATCAGCTGGCATGCCAAATTTTTCAATCCTTAATTCATCAGGAAGCCATTGCATGTGAAATCTCGGTGCAGAAACCGCTTCAGAAATATTCATATCATAATCCACTACATTAGAAATCACTTGTAGCACAGTAGTGATAATCCTAGCACCCCCAGGACTTCCCACAACCATAAAAACCTTATTATTTTTTAACACAATAGTAGGCGACATAGAACTTAAAGGGCGTTTGTTAGCTTCAATCGCATTCGCATCGCCCCCCACCAAACCATAGAGATTAGGATTTCCAGGCTTTATGGAAAAATCATCCATCTCATTATTCAGCAAAAATCCCGCTCCATCAATACTAGCGGCACTCCCATAAGAAGCATTAATGGTGTAAGTAATACTAACCGCATTGCCCCACTTGTCAGCTACAGAATAATGTGTCGTATTATTCCCCTCATGCAATTGACCCATTCCTGGCTTAATTTGAGAGCTTGGAGTAACGGTATCTGGCTGAATGCTATCAAAAATCTTCTTTGCATAAGCCTTATTAGTCAATTTCTCTACAGGCACAGACACAAAATCAGGGTCGCCCATATAAACCGACCTATCTGCATAAGCCTGACGCATAGCTTCTGCGGCAATATGAATATTTTTAGACGCCCCATACCCAAGAGCACCTAAATCTGCATTTTCCATGACATTCAAAATCTCAATTAAATGTGTACCCCCTGAACTTGGCGGCGACATAGAAATAATCTTATACCCACGATAATTTCCCACCACAGGTTTACGCCATTTCACATTATAATGAGCCAAATCTTCTTTAGTGATAATCCCCCCATTTTTTTTCATATCTTTTTCAATAAGTTCAGCCACATGCCCATGATAAAACCCTTTTGCACCTTGCAACTTGATTTGAGTCAAAGTTTTTGCCAAATCTTTTTGGACAAATAAATCCCCTTCTTGATAATCAAGATGCCCTTTTTTCAAAAAATACTTTTTGCTAGAATTGTATTTTAAAAACCGCTCTCTTGCTTCTTTTAGGGTTTCTGCTTGTCTTTGTGAAATAATGTAACCACGCTCGGCCAATTTAATAGCTGGCTCAATCAATTGTGATAACTTTTTTGTGCCGTATTTTTTAAGCATGGCTTCCATTCCTGCAACAGTTCCAGGCACCCCAGCGGCCAAATAACCATCTTCACTGAGTTTAGGAACCACATTGCCCTGCTTATCTAAAAACATGTCCTTAGTGGCTTTCAAAGGGGCTTTTTCTCTAAAATCTAAGGTAACATTCTCACCATTTGCCAAATGAATGACCGCAAAACCTCCGCCACCAATATTACCTGCTGCGGGATGAACTACTGCTAGAGCAAAACCCACCGCCACCGCCGCATCAATGGCATTGCCCCCATCTTCTAAAACCTTTTGACCAATCTCAGTCGCTAAAGAGTGGCTAGAAAGGGCTAACCCCACTTTCGTGTTTTTTATAGGCGGATAACTCGCTGCACCCAAAGGACTTAATAAACTAAGAGAAAGTGCCACCACACTTAAACCAATTGTTTTTAAAAAACTCCGTCTCATTTGATTCTCCTTCAATAAATAACGATGTTTAACTTCTGCTTATTATATCATAAGCTAAAATGAAGCGTTTTAACACCTTAAAATATCGTAACCGCTCAATTTAACTTTTTTTGCTTTATTTTTACAATTTTTCTTTGGAAAACCAATTTTTGAATCAAACAATTTGGTTAATATTTTTCTAAAAATGACCAAGCGTATCTGTGAAACCTATCTAAAGTCTAAAAAATCATAAAGCAGATTACTAACATATCAGAGAAAAGTAGTGAGTTTTAAGGCAAAATAGCCCAATATTTTCATGTGAAAATACCTACGCTACAAAAAGCCTGTTTGAAGCTCAAAAAAATTATTGCTTGATTCCTAGCAAAGTATCTATCATTCTATCAATGGCAGTAATGACTTTGGCATTAGCCGCATAGCCACTTTGAAACTTGATTAAATTCACCATTTCTTCATCCACACTCACTTGTGAAATAGAAAGTTGCTCTTTTTTAATGGTCTCTAACACGCTTTTTTTAGTATCTAAAATACGCCCTGATTTTTCAGCATCAGTGTTGATTTTACCAGTTAAAAATTGATAGAACTCGCTGATTTTCATTTGTTTAGTATCAAACTTATCGTTATAGAAATCCACACTATCATATTGTAATTGTTGCATCATGTTTGCCACATCAAAATTCCCATTAATAGGGGCAAGCCATGGGCGAATCGTGGTAGGCTCTTTCTTGTATTGCTTATTCAAACTAATATTAGAAGCATCATCGCCTTGAAAAAAAGGATTGAGTTTTAATGCCCCTGTAAAATTCGTGCCATTATCTTTCAAAGAAACAAACAACCCTTGCGAAGCATTTTTCGGCTGGATAATAAACTTTTTAGTCTCATTGTTAAAGCTCGCTATGAAGTAATCATCAAAATCATTTTCAGTGTTATTATCATGGTTATCATCAGTATTAGCATTAATGGCTTGGATAATATCTTTCATCGTTGTAATGGGCGTGATGGTAATGGTTTTTCTGGCGATTTCTTTACCATCGGTGTTGTAAGCGACCAAATCAAACGAGCCATTTTTAATGTTGTAGTTAGTGTCCTTAAAGGCTTCATCATCGCTAAACTCCACAGGCTCACCTTCAATATTATGGCTCGCACTTTGAGCATAAATCGCATTAGTGGATTCTATCAAGCCCCTAGCAAAAGAGTCTAACAAATCAATATAATCTTGCAACTTACCCTTTAAAGTCCCATTAGAGCCATCATTATACACACCTAGTAACGCACCAGCTCTACCCTGATTGATTTTATCAGTAATGTTGATGACTTTAAAATCACTCCCTTGAAAATAAACTTGATTTAACCCCCCTTCATTTTCTGATTCTTTAACCACTAAAGGGTGGAAAATCGCTCCATCAATAATATTAAAGCCATATCCGATATTAAGCGTGTAATTTTCATCAAAGTCCGCTGAATTTTTGTCTACGAGCGAATTGGTTCTAATGCTGCTTTTAAAAACATTTCCGCCCAAGAGTTCTCGCAAGTGAAATTCTAATTCATCTCGCTTGTCTCTCAACTCATTCGCATGCTTTAAGCTTCTGTTGTTTTCTAACTCTTTGATACGCCTATTAATATCAGCGATTTGAGAACCCAAACTATTAACTTCTTTGATAACGCTTTTTAATTCTTCGCTTGCCTTATGCTGTAAGGTAGTCAAACGCTCTCTAGTGTCTTTAATATTATGCGTTAAAGCTTCTGTCTTTTGCGCAAGAGCCTGTTTTTGAGCGGAGTCTTTGGCATTCTTAGACAATTCTTTCCATGAATTAAAGTAATCTTGCAAATCCGTAAAAATGCTCGCTTCATCAATATCAGGAAAATACGCACTCGCTTCTTTTAGATGTGAAAATTCTGTATCATAGTAGGTGTTTTCATAATTAGCCTTAGTGTAACGAGAAAAGACAAACTCATCATGCACTCTCTCAATGGCTTTTACATCAACGCCCATGTTAGCGTTTTTAGTGCCATACATATAGGCGTCTTGGGGCTTTGTAACCACCCGCTGACGGCTATAAAACTCATCGCTCGCATTAGAAATATTATTTCCAGTTACATCTACCATAGTTTGATGAGCTTGTAACCCTGTATAAGAAGTGTTTAATGATGATAATATTCCGCCCATTTTACGCCTGCACCCTTAAAAAATGGCTTCCCACATGCCTAGCCCCTTTATAATCGCAAGTGTCATGGGGAATAATTTGTTGAATCAACGAAGAATAGAACTCAGAGACCGCAAACGCCATGCGTGAATAAGCCATATTTTTTTCCTTCAAAGAAAGTAGTAAGGCTCTCATTTGGCTTAATAGCTCGCTTGCTCTTTCATCTAGCAACTCACCCATTTCTTTATGGGGAAAACGCCCTTTTAATGCAATCATTTGAGAATCTACACAAGCTTTTTCCTTTTCAAAAGCTTGGATAACCAGCTGTTTTTGAGCATTTCTTTCAAAAATTTCGGTGTGTCTAGCAAGCTTAATGCCTTCAATGTCGCATTCAGTCAACTCAATTAATTCTTGTAATTGACTGATTGCGTTCTCTAAATGAGAATGTAAAGCGACCATAACAAATCCTTTTGCTCTTGTTTCAGTCGTATTCAAGCAAATACTATGCCATTTTAGAGTTTTATTACTAATAAATATTTAGCCCAAAAGCTCTGTAGGGTCAATTTTAAATTGTAGCATGTTTGCACTCTCTCTGCCATTATCACCCCCTTTTCTTTGAATAGTAATTTTTCCTATTCTAAGCGAACCTTTTTTGCTTATTTCTACACTTCCATCATCAAAATAATGTTGCATGACCTCATTAATATTTTTTAACGCCCATTTCATATTAAAGTCAATTTTTTGTATGACTAGCACCCACTCAGCACAAAACTCGCCCCTACCTTTTAAAATATCAGAAACAATTAACATTTTATTATCATTTAGCCATGTTAATAATTCTTGTTGCTCTGTATGAGAAAATTCATTGATAAGCATTCTTTTATTAGGGTATTTTATATCTTTTCTTGTCGGTTTTAATTCTCCTATAAAATAAGCAAGTAATTGATAAATATTAGGGGGGATATTCCACATTTCTTGATAAGATTTAAGCTTTCTTTTATCAATTTGATTAAACCCTTTTTGATTGCTCACTAATTTAACTTGTAAATTCTCGCTATCTAGGGCTTGTTTTAATTTAATTTGAATGATGACATTTATATCGGCTTTATACCCACTTAACACACTTGCTTTAACATGCTCAATTTTATTTAGGTTATAACCCATAATAATGAGCCAAGCCTGTGCGTCTTTATCATTAAGATAATTATTGAATTTTTGTGCGACTTCTTTTTCATTTAAAAAACCATTTTTAGCGATGAACGAGCCAAAAGAACTTGTATGACTACTCACTTTCAATTGCCTTTAACATTTGCTGCGTAATAGCAGAAATCACATTCACACTCATAGCATTTCCTGCTTGAGATAACAAATGGCTTTCCTTAAAATTAGGGTTATTTTTGATTTTTAAAGCTAAGTCTCCAGGAAATCCTTGTAAAAGCAAGCTTTCAGTTGCGTTTAATTTTTTAATTTTACCTTTTTGAATATAAAACAAGCCATGCCTTCCTGTCCTTAAAGTAGGAAAAACATTAAAATATAATCTTAAATCAGATTGTCTAGTATCTAAAACAGCGTTTTCTAGAGCTAAAATATCATCTAAAAAAACTTTATTGTGGTTATATTTATTATGCAAATATTTTTGAAAAGTAGCGTTATGAATATCCAAAAAGCATTCATTAGTTGTATCTAAAAAATCCTCAAAACAATAATCATTTGGTCTTCCTAAAGGAAAGACAAAATGATGCTTCAAATCCTTTCTAAACCCTACAATATAAATGCGTTCTCTATTTTGGGCTAGTTTGAAATCAGCACTATTTAAAATTTCATAATAAGTTGTATAACCCACTTCTTGCAAGGCTTTTATCATGGTATTAAAAGTTGCCTTTTTATTGTGATTGATTAATCCCTTAACATTTTCAAGCAAAAAACACTTAGGCTGTTTAATTTTTAAAATATCAATAAGTCCATAAATGATTGTCCCTCTTGTATCATCAAAGCCCTTTCTTTTACCATTGATTGAAAAGGCTTGGCAAGGAAACCCACTAATTAGCACATCAAAATGAGGCAAATCATTAGGATTGACTTGCATCAAATCCCCAAAGTTATTTGTATCCTTAAAAAATAACTCATAAGTCCTAAGAGCCTCACGATTGATTTCTGCATGCCCTACGCATTTTAAATTGCATTGCTCTAAACCTAAACGACCTCCACCAATACCAGAACAAAAATCTATAAAAGTCAGCATATCGGACAACCACACAAAAACTTGGTTTGAGAAACTACAAAAACCTTTAAACCCCTCTCTGCAGTTTTTAAATTAGCTATCAGTATTAGCCTAACAAATCCTGAGCTATTTTTTGAGAAGTTTCATGCAGATTAACTTTATATTGGTTGTTTTCAATAGCCTGTTTAATTTCAGCCACTCTATCAACGACTGGGGTTTCACTGCCCTGAATTTTTTCATTCTTTTCTACACGCTTATAATTCCCTAAAGACTGCACTGAAGCAAGAGAAGAAATAGCATTGATCATCACAAAATCCTTAATCTAATACTCATTTTTAATAGTGTTACAACATATATCGGTTGAAAGGGCAAAAAGTTAATGGATTTTTGAAATTTGCTTTTGCAATTCTTTACCAAACTTCTTGGGTGTGGTTACCTGCTTTTTCCCCGTTTCTGCTATGGAACCAAAAGATTGTGATTGCAAGTTCTTAAACATAAAAAATATTAAAAAAAGCAATATATAGCAAAATAAAAAAAAGCAAATCGTAGGAAACAACCAATTTTTCAGATTAGAACTATCCATTTTGCCCATACCTTTTAGAATATTTTAACTATCCATGCGAACATGAACAGCCACAACCTCCGCCCTTGCCCCCATGTCCACCACAACAACCCCCTCCACTATGATGGTGGTGAGATGCTAAAATCTCTTCATCACTAACTTCTCTAAACCCCAAAACCTTAAAACGAAAAGCCAAAGTCTTTCCTGCTAAAGGGTGATTATAATCCACCATTACATGCGTAGAGCTAAAATCCTTAATTATCGCTTGCACCGTTTGATTATCCTCAGTTTGCCCAAAAACGGTCATGCCTTTTTCTAACTCAATGCCTTCAAATTGTTCTCTAGGCACTTCTTGTAAATAGTTGCTTTCATAAATCCCATACGCTTCTTCTGGATTGATGACAACTTCTTCCCATTCTCCAATTTTGGCTTTTAGAACCGCTTTCTCTAGTCCCATAATCACCTGATTAGCCCCTATAATAAACTCCAAAGGTTCTTTATTGACATTGCTATCTAACACCTCTATAGAATCCTTTTCTTTCACTTCATATTCAATCAAAGCAGCTTGCTTGATATTTTCTAAATCATGGTTTTGCATTACGATTTTTCTCCTTATTTTCTATGATTTTTTTTGCCACTTTAGCTTGCTCGCTCAAAGGATACAAGCGTAATAAAGTGTTTAAGAATTTATAATAATTTTGCTCATCTTTAATTTTTTTAAAGGACCATGCCGTATGCCATAAAAGAACAGGCATGTAGGCTGACTTTTTATCTAAAAGGACACTTTCTTTGTAATATTTAATAGCCTCTCTGTATTTCTTCTCTCCATAAGCCACTTCACCCAGTCCATAACGCACATAAGCAAGCCTATAACTATTAGCCTCTAGCCACAACAAGCGTTCTTTGGCCTGTGCGTAAGATTTATTCTTTAAAAGCGTCAGTGCTTCTTCAAAAATTTCCTTTTGTTTGGACAAATCTTTGTAAAAAACAGATTTTGTTTCTAAGGCCTTCTCTTTTTCTTGAAAATCTTTACGCTTAGTTTCTTGCTCTTGATGACTAGGAAGTGGCTCTTTGTTTTCTTGATTTTGTGCTTCTTTCTCTTTGGCTGTTTGAACAAGCTGTTTTTGCTGTAATTCATCAGCCTTTTCTTGCTCTTTTAAAGCTTTTTGGATTAAAGCAATTTTTGAAACCAAATCTTGACTTAACTTTGTAAGCAACTCATTCATTTGCTTATTTTGTTCCTCTAGTTTCTGAATGGCTTGTTGATTGGTGCGGACTTCATTTCTAAGAGATTCTAAAATCTCTGATTGTTGCTTGAGTGTGTTAGCCTGCACTTCCTGCAAAGTCTTCAAGGCACGCAAGGATTCATCTTGTGAAAGTATTGTGTCATTAAGGTTTTTAATTTTATTGGCCTGCCCTTCGTAGATACTCTTTAGTCCTTCTTGAGACTGGGTATTAGAAATGACTTGCGAATGGATTTTAGTCAGGACATTAGAAAAGTTCTTACTGCTAGTCTGTAACTGCTGAAGCTCTTCTTTTGTAGCCCCACTCTGTCTGTCAAACGCCGAAGGCTCCCCACTAAGAAAAAAGAGAGCGATAAGGGAGATAAAAAAAAACCTCTTCATTTTAGAGTTACTTTACTAGTTTAATATCCACTCTCCTATTTTCTTGGTAACATTCTTTAGACTTCTGAGTACATTTTGGTTTCGTCTCGCCAAAACTGATTGTTTTAACCATCTCTTTTTCCAAGCCTTTTACAACCATGGCATTCTTCACGCTTAAAGCTCTCTTTACGCCAAGGGCTTGATTGTATTCGCTAGAACCAAATTCATCAGTATTGCCCTCTAAAAGCACTTGCATATGGTTTTCTTTAGCTTTTTGAATACTCTCATCTAAAACATCTTGCTCATCTTCTTTCACTTCATACTTATCAAAATCAAAGTAAATAGAACCTATAACCGTTCCGCTTGCGATAGATGGCTTTTCTTCAACAATCGGCTTTGGTTCTTCATGTTTTTCTTCAACAGGTGCTGGAATCTCTTTTTCCTTGACCATTTCTGTAGAAACAGGTGCATTCTGGACTGCTCTAGCACCAGCACCCACATCACCAGCTACAGTCTTATCATCTAGCTTATGAGAACAACCAACAACCAACAAAAGAGCTAACAAAGAGCTGACTACAGAAACCTTTTTCATTGCAAATTCTCCAATAAAATAAAATTTAAAGCGAACTCAAATTTTAACTCATATTTGCTTAATTTAGCCTTACCAATCAAATGCTTGTATTTTTACATTTTTTAAAGGAAATAAAAGACTCTGATTATAGTCCAATAAAATAAGTCCCATAGCGTATTCTTGAGCGGTTTTCTTCACATACATGATATTTTTTCCATCAACAGAAAAACGCGGCATTTGATTAGAACCATTCACAGTTAATCTGCGAATATACCTACTGTTTGAAGAAATTAAATTTAAATTAAATACCGTTTTTCCAAATTCATTAAGAGTTTCTCTACTCACATAAACAATACTATCCTTATATGCATCAATAGATTCATTGCTCTTGCCTTCATAAAGAAGCTGTTCTGCACTTTCTCTTAAGCCTAATTTCTTCATGTAGATATTAGGATAGCCTGACCTATCAGAAACAAAAGCCATGGATTTGTCATTTTCAAAAAACACTCCAGAAACATCTATTCCAGGATAACGAGTGAGCTTGGTGCTGGTCTTATTTTGTGTGTCATACAAATACACATCAGGTTGTCCTTCAGGAGCTAGAGACATCAAAATCTTAGAGCCATCAGAACTCACACTAGAAACCACTGCCATACCTTGAGAACTCGCAATGGTCTCATGGATGCCTTTTTGGATATTATATTTTAGAATCATAGGCGTTTTTTCGCCATACTGGGTGTAGTAAAACTCTGTCTGCTGTGCATTCGCCCATTTGGGAAAGATATTAAGCCGATTGTTTTTGATAATCTCTTTTTGATAACGCATGGTGTAATCAGCTAGAGCAATTGTCGTAACACCTGGTTTGGCATATTTAGAAAAAACAATAAAACGCCGCATCCATGCAATAGAAGGGGCTTTTAAATAATCATTAACCACTATGGCCATGTTATGGGCTGCAAAAGGGTATAACTCTGCATGTGAAATAGAATAATCAAAAGTCTTTTTCAACGCACCTGTATTCACATCATAGAGTTTTAAGCGGGCTATTTTGTTATTATTCTCTACCACTACGCTTACAAAGGCTACCAAATGGACTTTTTTATTTTTCAATTCTGTGTAGTCCATGTTAGGACTTGTCTCCCCGACATCAGAGACTTCAAAATGCTGGCTAATCTTTAAATCATTCACTAAAACTTCATGCAATTTCAAAATATAATCTGCATCATTGTCTTTAGAATAGCGAACTTCAATCTTAGGAAGCTTTTGAATAGTTTTAATCACATCTAGTGTCCTATCCACCGCTAAAAGCTCTAAGCAACATATTAAGAAAAGCCATATTTGTCTCATTGTTCTTCCTTTGTCGTAAAATTAACCTTGATAGAAATCATATGCCCCAAAGGATAGGGGGGAAAATCTATTTTTTTTAAACTCTCTAAAAGAGCTATCACACTATCATTATAGTCCTTAAAATCTGAATAACTCAGAATGGTATAACTGAATTTTCCATCCTTTGTGATAACAATGATAACGCTGACTGAAGCCCTTTGATAAAAAGAACCCTTCCAACCCCCATATAAGATTTTATAAATTTGAGCATACCACTCTTGGTAGGCTTTATCATCTACCCCATCTTGCTTAGGAACTTGTAAATCTAAAGTCTTACTTTTTATATTTTCAAGTTTTTGTGTGAATTGATTCAAATTTTGCTGCAAGCCTTTCAATATTTCTTGATTTTTTTGATTCTTTCTTAGGCGTTGCTGTTCTCTTAAACGCCTTTGCTCTGCATCTTGCTCATTTTTTTGAATGTTCTTGTCTGTTTTTTCTTGAAAATTATCCACTGAAGAAAAGATATTCTCAAGGCTCTCTTCATGGTCTTTAGGTTCAAGAAAATCGCCCTCTTCTGACTTGTTGGCCATTTTTTCATCGCCTGGTAAATATTCTAAATCCAAGTCAATAATTTGTTCGTCTTTCTTTCCTAAATCCAAAAGAATCTTTTGGGCTTCTTGATTATGTCTGTTTAAAAGCAAAGCATACAACAGCAAAGCATAGAGTAAAAACGCTAAGAAGCCAGAAAAAACTAAAAGTGCATTCTTACTCATAACAAACCCGCAAAAACTTAACTAAGGGCTTGTAATTAAAGAAACCTTTAAAAACCCGGCTTCCTTAATTGTTTTGAGTAAGTAAATAACTTTATCATAAGTCAAATGCTTATCAGCACGAATATTCACTTTAGTGTCTTTATTGTATTTCTTAGAAAGCAAGTTGAATGTGTCTGGAAATGAATTGTATTCATAAGTTTGGTTGTCTATGTAGATTTTTGCTTGCTTATCCATACGAATTTCTATGACTTTATCTTGAGTGGCTCTAAAGGTCTTTGAGCCAGAAGGCAATGCGATTTCTTCTTGATAAGTAAGAGTAGGCGTAGTAACCATAAGAATAGCCAATAAAACTAACATCACATCTACCAAGGGCGTGATGTTAAGCTCTGGTTTATCCTCATCCCAATAGTTATCATAATTCATAAAAACCCTCTAACTTTATTTGTCTTTCACCAATGCTAAAAAACCTCTCGTGGATAATTCAAGGTTTCTTGAGAAGAGAGAATATCTACCTGCATCTGCACATAAACAGATAAATCATAAACCTTGCGTTTTAAAATCAAATAAAAAGAATACGCTGGAATGGCTGTTAAAATACCCCCTGCAGTTGCAATAAGAGCCTTAGAAATAATGGGCGCAATCACTCCAAAAGAAGCTTGACCTAACGCACCCAAACTATTAAACGCTTCTAAAATCTCAACCACAGTTCCAAATAATCCAATAAAAGGGGCTGTAGAAGAAACTATACTTAATAGTGCTAAACCGGTGGTGCTTTGCTTAAGAATCTGATGTTTCCAAGCCTGCAACAATTCCTTAGAGCATTTCTTAGTGCTGTCCTTTCTTCTATTACTAAACATAAAATGCTCTGGGGCATCTTGTTTTCCACTAAGAATATTAGACAAGGACTGCATTTCACGCCTAAGATAGGCTTTTAAAACAATGCTTTTATAGACAAAAACCCATAAAGTCATAACCAAGTATAACGAAATCCATGTCATAACAAGTATAGTAATCAAACCACTTTCATGTAGAAAGTAAGCCAATGAATCCAACATAACTAGTCCCTCAAATTCTAAAGAGATTCAATTTTAGAAAGCACACTTGAAATGGCAACTCTATCAGAACTCGCATCTTCTAAAAGCTTCTTAGCCCTAGAAATCGCATCTTCCTTGCTATCCTGTTTGTTAATAAAGACTGCTCCATCGGCTAAAATATCCACACGCTCTTTGGTGATTTCTGCATAACCCCAATTGATTGCAATATAGTCTTTTTGGCTTTCTGTTTCAATCTCAATCACACCTGCTTGAAGCAAAGAAACCATGTTGCTATGCCCATAAAGCACCCCAAACTCCCCTTCACTCCCTGGTAACACCACGCTTTTAACTTCTCCTAAATAAACCTCCCCTTGAGGAACTACCACGCTAACATTCAACAAAGCCATGTGAAAATCCTTAGGAATTTTTCATGTTTTTAGCTTTTTCTAAAACCTCTTGAATACCCCCTACCATGTAAAAAGCATTCTCAGGAATATGGTCGTATTTACCTTCTAAAATCCCTCCAAAACCTTCTAGGGTCTCTTGAAGAGTTACATACTTACCCGGACTCCCCGTAAACACTTCAGCCACAAAAAACGGCTGAGATAAAAACTTCTCAATTTTTCTGGCTCTTTCAACAATTTTTTTATCTTCCTCGCTCAATTCATCTAAGCCCAAAATCGCAATAATATCTTGTAAATCCTTATATTTCTGTAGGACTTGCTGGATACCTGTTGCGATTTCATAGTGCTTCTCGCCTATCATTTGGGGGCTTAAAATCCTTGAAGTAGAATCTAGGGGATCAACCGCTGGATAAATCCCTTTTTCAGCAATCTTTCTATTCAACACCGTCGTTGCATCTAAATGTGCAAACACTGAAGCGGGGGCTGGGTCGGTCAAATCATCTGCTGGCACATATACCGCTTGAACCGAAGTGATAGAGCCATTTTTAGTAGAAGCAATTCTTTCTTGAAGTTTCCCCATTTCTCCAGCTAGTGTAGGCTGATACCCCACCGCTGAAGGAATACGCCCTAGTAACGCACTCATCTCTGCACCACTTTGAGCGTATCTAAAGATGTTGTCAATAAACATCAACACATCTAAGCCCTTTTCATCTCTAAAATACTCTGCCATGGTCAAACCGGTAAATGCAATGCGATTTCTTGCTCCTGGTGGCTCATTCATTTGCCCATAGCATAGTGCAACTTTGTCTAAAACGCCCCCTTCTTTCATCTCATGATAAAGGTCATTCCCCTCTCTAGTGCGTTCTCCCACACCAGCAAATACAGAATACCCATTATGCTTATAAGCCACATTATGAATGAGTTCCATAATAATAACAGTCTTTCCTACACCAGCCCCACCAAACAAGCCTACCTTACCACCCTTAGAATAAGGTGCTAGCAAATCAATCACCTTAATACCGGTTTCAAACATTTCAGTTTTGGTGCTTTGTTGCTCAAAACTGGGGGCTTTTCTATGAATAGGCCAAGTCATAGATGGCTTAAGGGGTTCTAAATTGTCAATACTCTCGCCTACAACATTAAAAATACGCCCTAAAACTTCTTCGCCCACAGGCACTTCAATCATCTTACCACGAGCTTTTACCACTTGATTACGCACTAAGCCTTCTGTCATATCCATTGCAATCGCTCGCACACGATTACCACCCAAATGGGCTGCCACTTCTAGAACTAAAGATTTTTGAACGCCATTAACATTAAAATTAACATCTAACGCTTCAAAAATCGCCGGTAGATAGGACTCAAATTCAACATCTACAACAGGACCTAAAACCTGAATGATTTTGCCTTCCATTCTCTATTGCTCCTTGATTAATTTAATTTTTTATTTAAGGGCTTCTACGCCAGCATTGATTTCTACTAGCTCTGTCGTAATAGCCTCTTGTCTAGCTTTGTTATAAGAAATGGTTAAATTTTTAACCAAATCCTTAGCGTTATTGGTAGCTGTATCCATAGCCCGCATTCTAGCACTATGTTCTGCTGCTAAAGAATCAATCAAAGCATAATACAAGCTATATTCTACAAACTTCTTTGCCAAAGAATCTAGTATCTCATCTTCATTATTGCTTGGCTCACTAGTAATAATCTCTTGTGGGTCATTATGCTGAGACTCCTGATTAGGATGTGTAGTTTTATCATGATGTATAATTTCATGACCTACAGGCAACACAACTTTCACTCTTAATTCTTGGCTAATCATATTTTTAAAGCCATTGTGGATAATAACAACTTTATCAGTTTCGCCGTTTAAATAGTCTTTTACCACCTTTTGCATAAAGTCTTGTGAACGCTCATAATTAGGCATAGAGCTCAAATCATTGAGCTTGTCTAAAACTTCTATACCATTGAAGCTAAAATACTCATTACCCTTTTTGCCGATACCACGCAAACGCACCTTAATCCCCTGCTCTTTATATTCGTTTGCACATGCTAAAACTTTCTTAATGGTGCTTGTATTAAATCCCCCACAAAGCCCCTTATCTGCCGTAATAAAAATAATATCTACTTTTTTAACTTCAAGTCTTTCTAGCTCTCTAAAATACTTGCTTTGAATGTTTTCAAGCCCCTGGCTTCTCATTTTAGACAAAATGTCATTAAACACTGCATCCAATTTTAATGCGAACGCCCTAGAACGCCTTGCAACCTCTTCAGCCTTTCTAAGCTTAGAAGTGGAAACGAGTTTCATGGCGTGCGTAATCTTTTGCATGTTTTTAACGCTTCCAATTTTCTTTCTAATATCTCTCAAATTTGCCATATTGTAGCAATCTCCTACTCGCTATAAGTAAGCTTAAATTCCTCTAAGACTTTTTTAAGCATAGCTTCTAAGTCCTTATCTAACGCTTTCTTAGTGCGAATCTCTTCTAAAACTTGGGGGTATTTTGCTTCTAAGAAAGGGTGTAATTGTTCTTCAAAATCCACCACTTTTTTAACACTAACATTATCTAAAAACCCTTTAGCCCCAGCATAGATAATCACCACTTGCTTCTCAATAGGTAAAGGCGAATAAGGGGCTTGTTTCAACACTTCTACCATACGCTGTCCACGCTCTAGCTGTTTCTTGCTTGCATCATCTAAATCAGAAGCAAATTGTGCAAAAGCCTGCAGTTCTCTATATTGAGCCAAGTCCAAGCGTAAAGTCCCTGAAACTTGCTTCGTGGCTTTGATTTGAGCAGCCCCTCCAACTCTTGAAACCGATAACCCCACATTAATGGCTGGACGAATCCCTGAATAAAACAAATCTGTCTCTAAGAAAATTTGCCCATCTGTAATAGAAATAATATTAGTAGGTATGTAAGCTGAAACATCGCCTGCTTGAGTCTCTACAATAGGAAGTGCAGTCAAAGAGCCAGCACCCCTTTCATCAGAAACTTTAGCCGCTCTTTCTAAAAGTCGTGAGTGGATATAGAACACATCTCCAGGAAACGCT
This sequence comes from Helicobacter cetorum MIT 99-5656, assembly GCF_000259275.1. Taxonomy (NCBI): domain Bacteria; kingdom Pseudomonadati; phylum Campylobacterota; class Epsilonproteobacteria; order Campylobacterales; family Helicobacteraceae; genus Helicobacter; species Helicobacter cetorum. Next base: position 1,562,159 of record NC_017735.1, read on the forward strand.
TCTCTACCTGGGGGTCTTCTCAAAATCAAAGAAAGCTCCCTATAAGCCACGGCGTGCTTGCTCAAATCATCATAGACAATTAAGGCATGACGGGCATGGTCTCTAAAATACTCTCCCATGGTCACACCGGTATAAGGGGCTAAGTATTGCATAGCAGCTGAATCAGAAGCTGAAGCATTTACCACCACCGTATATTCCATAGCGCCATATTCTTCTAGCTTACGCACCACTTGCACCACCGTGGATTCTTTTTGTCCGATAGCCACATAAATACAAACTACATTTTGTCCCTTTTGATTGATAATGGTGTCCACAGCTACGGTCGTTTTACCTGTTTGTTTATCTCCAATAATCAATTCTCTTTGTCCACGCCCAATAGGCACCAGTGCGTCAATGGCTTTGATACCTGTCTGAAGGGGTTCATGCACGGACTTTCTATCCATAATTCCTGGTGCCTTTTGCTCAATGAGACCAAATTCGCTTGTTTCTATCTCTCCCTTGCCATCAATAGGCTCACCTAAGGCATTTACCACACGCCCAACGATGGCATCACCCACAGGAATTTTCATTAAATTCTTCGCTCGCTTGACTATTGTCCCTTCTTTAATACCGCTACCAGAACCAAAGATAATCACGCCTACATTATCTTCTTCTAAATTAGCCGCAACCCCCTTATCCCCCGTTTCAAATTCTAACACTTCATGCGACATCACATTCTTTAAGCCATAGACCTTAGCCACACCATCAGCATAGGAAACTACCTTGCCGACTTCAGCCATATCAAAATCAAATTCAAAATTCTTAATTTTTTCTTCAATAATTGAGCTGATTTCTTCCAATTTTAATTGGGACATTGTATTTTATCTCCTTAGATTGATTAAATAGATTGAATCACTTGTTTTTCTAATTTTCTTAAAAGACTCTCTTTAGAAAAGCTCATTTCTAAGTCCAAGCTTGAAACATTCAAACGCACCCCATTTTCAGACCAATAATCTTGAGTCATCTCTATAGGAGCATTAAAGCGTTCTTGTAATTTTTGTTGCACTTCTTGTAATTGACAGCTTTCAAGCTTTTCTTGAACTAACAGCCTAGCACTCAAAGTTACGGCTTGTTTTGAGCAAGAATGCAACTCTTCTACTACAAAGCCCAACGCCTTAAGTCTATTGTGTTTAAGCATGGTCTCTAATAAAGGCTTTAAGGTCAAACACACCTTTTGAGAAGCTATTCTTTCTACTATTTCTAGCACAATTTCTTTTTTGATATTCAAAGGAATGTGAGTTTCAAACAGCACTCGCTCCAATTTAGGCATTTTCAAAGCTTCTAACAAGTTTTCAAAACAAAGCACTATTTCTTCTAACAAACCCTTATCATCTTTGGCACAATTCTTCAACGCCTTAGCATAGTGCTTGGATATAACCCTTAAATCTTGCATTTTTAAAGCCTTTGTTTCAAAATATTCACACAATCTTGCGGGCTAAAGGATACTTTTTTACTCTCTTTCAACCCCTTAAAAACACCCTCTACCAGCTCTCTTTTGACCTTTTTTATTTCTAAGTCCATCAATGCCTTAGAGTTTTTGATAAGGTTCTCTACATCTATTTTGGTTTGTAACTCGTATTTTTGCGTGATAGTATAGGCTTCTTTATTTGCATCAGAGACAATCAGTTCAGCTTTTTCTTTAGCTTGTTCTAACTCTTTAAGAAGTTTCTTTTTATTGTCCTTACTAGCTTTGAGCTGGGTTTGAATCTCTTCTAGGCATTTAGAGACTTCAAGGCTTTTGGAACGAAAAAATGCCCGCATCTTCTGAGCCAAAAAATACCACAAAATCCCCACAAATAAGAGAAAATTCAAAGAACGCTCTATAATATCTGTCTGTGAAATATCAAGCTCAGCCCCACACAAAGGACTTAATACAGCTAACAATCCTACTGCCACCCCATTTTTAGTCAAACACATCAATCAGCTCCCCAAACCAGCAACCACACGCTTATTCAACTCGTTTTCAAACACCGGCATTTGGGCTTCTAACCGCTCTTTTAAAGCTTGCTTTTCATCTTGTAGTTGCTTAACAAATGCTTCAAATTCCTGATTCAATTCATTCTCTTTTTGCTTGATAACCGCTTCATAGGACTCTGTAGCTTTTTGAATCGCCTGTGCCACAACCCCCCTACGCTTCTCTGTGGCTTCCTTAAGAATCGTCTCAATTTGATTACGAATTTCTGCACTCTGCGTGTTATCTGTTTCAATCCTAGACAAACTATCTTCAATTTCTGCTTTTCTATTATCCATAAAAGCTAACAAAGGCCTATAAACCCACGCATTCATTGTCCACAATAACAAAATAAACGACACAAAAGCAACTGCCATTAAATAGGGATTAACCGATATGTTCATGACTTATTTCTTTCCTAAAATCCTATAAAATAATTTAAATCTTCTAGTTTCCTATAGAAAAAACACTAGCTTTATCTTAACAAAAAAACGCTTAAAAACTGAAAGCATCCACGCATTAGGACATCATTTTTTCCATAAAAGCCTTTAAAAGAGAATTTTCATAACATTGTAAAATCATTTTATCCCCTTTTAAAGATACTTTAAGCTTGTATTGATGCCACAAACTTTGATTAAGGCGTTCTAATTCATCTTTAGCGATGAGCGTTTTAGTTTCTTTAAAACCATGTTTTTTATTTTCAAGATTTGTGGTTACCTTAAAATCACGCACCAAATCTTCTGCTTGACGCACGCTGAGTTTTTGCCCCACAATTGAATGAAGCACTAATTCCTGCTTGTCTTCATCTAAGCCAACCAAGATTTTTGCATGCCCTGAAGTAATCTTTTCTTCTAAAAGAGCGTTTTGAACCTTAGAAGATAGCGTTAATAACCGCATAGTATTAGCCACATGGGCTCGAGATTTTTTAACGATTTTGGAAAGCTCTTCTTGGGTCATCTCATAGCTTTCAAGCAATTCTCTATAAGATTTAGCTAACTCCAAAGGATTCAAATCTTCTCGCTGGATATTTTCAATCAATGCAACTTCACGCATTTTTTCTTGCTCAATATCCACAATAATCGCTTTAATCGTAGGCATTTTAGCTAATTTGCTCGCCCTTAATCGCCTTTCGCCCGCAATCAAATGATAACGCCCATTCTCACTCGCCACTAAAACCGGCTGCAACAAACCATGCTCTTTGATAGATTGTGCTAATTCTTCTAAGGAATCTTTGCTAAACACCTTTCTAGGCTGGTAGGGATTAGGCATCACTTCATCAATTTCAAGCTCTACAACTCTATTAGCCCTTTCATATAGCCCCTGTTCATACACTTCAGTAATCTCGGGAAAAACATCTGCTAAACCCCTGCCTAACACTTTGTTTTTTGCCATTACTACCCCTGAAGGATACTTTGAGCTAATTTTTGATAAGCGATACTACCATTAGACTTAATGTCATAGAGCAAGATAGGCTTACCAAAACTAGGGGATTCTGCTAGTTTAACACTTCTTGGAATCATAATGTATTCGCCTGTAGCTGAATCTCTAAAAAACGCTGAGTCAAAATACCTAAACAATTCGGCTAAAACCCCCTTTGTCAGGTTCAGCTGGGGGACATGCATCGTGGGTAAAAAACCCCTGATCTTGAGCTTAGGATTAGTGCTTTTTTGCAACATTCTAATGGTGTTAAGCAATAGCTTTGAGCCTTCAAGGGCAAAAAACTCACACTGGAAAGGAATAATCACTGAATGGGCTGCTGAAAGCGAATTGATAGTGAGTGGCCCTAGAGCAGGTGGGGAGTCAATAATGATATAGTCATAAAGCTTTGCTACACTTTCTAAGGCATTTTTTAGCATAAGCTCTCTGCGGTTATTTTTATCTTGAACGCTATCATAAAAGGTCTTTTCAAACCCTGCCAAACCCAAATTTGAAGGCACTAAATCCAAAAAAGGCATCTGTGTTTTTAAAATCACTTGAGAAATTTGCTTGCGCCCAATTAACACATGATAAATATCATAATCAATTTTATCACGCCTAAAACCCAAACTTGAAGTGGCATTAGCCTGGGGGTCAAAATCAATCAACAAGATTTTTTTTTCAAGCACCGCTAAAGAAGCCGCTAAATTGACAGCTGTTGTAGTCTTACCCACGCCCCCTTTTTGATTAGCAACTGCAATGATTTCACTCATAATACTCATATCCTAACATAGGTCTTACCTTTAATACAAATGCGGCCATCTTCTAATAATCTCGCATTTTTTAAACTCATCACTCCGCCTGAATCGGTATGGAAGTTAAAAGAGTTGTTTTTGTGAAATTCTAACGCATACTTACTTAAAACTTCCCCCCAAAAAAGATTTTCTTCTATTTTTTTAAAAAAGCTCTCCACAATCAAATCATTACTCACATCAATATCTAAACATGCCCAATTTTTTGAAACCCTATTCACTCCAATGCCACACACCCGCATGTCTTTACAAACACTAACTAGCACACCCCCAATTTTTTGAGCCCCCAAATACAAGTCATTAGGCCATTTGAGCCAAACGCTAGAACCTAGCTCTTTTAGGACTTCTTTAAATAAAAAACCCAAATACAAAGCACTCGCTTGTATCGGTAAATCTTTAGGTAAATCTCTCGCCTTTAAGGCCAGCGAAAAAGTCAAAGCACTTTCTACACTCTCCCAAGCATTCCCCCTACTACCTAGCCCAGCACTTTGCTTTTTAGCTAAGACTAAAATGGGTGCTTTTAACGCTTCATTTTTAAGTTTTTCCAAAAGATAAGTTTGTGTGGAAGGCAAGCTCTCAAAAACTATTTTTTTATATTTTTTCATGCTAAAATATCGCCCACTTTTAAACGCCTGCCATTCAAATAATCCTTAGCTTTTAAAGGCTTCTTGCCTACAGCCTGTAATTGAGCCACACGCACACTACCCTTCAGGCAACCTACAAGAACACCCCTTTCATCAATTTCTAGAATTTCGCCTTCTTTATAACACTTTTCATTCTCTACTAGCTTTACTTCCAAAAGCTTAAGGTTATTTTCTAAAAAGATTTCTGGCCAAGTTTTAAAAGCAAGCGACTTTAAGAATAGGCTTTTAGCATCTTTGAAACTTACTAAGCCATCCGTTTTTGTGATTTTTTTACAAAAACTAGCGAGTGAATGCTCTTGGGGCTTTGGGGTAATTGAATGGAAGTTTTTGAGCGTTGAGCGGAGTAAATTTGCCCCCCTATGAGCTAACTCTAAGCTCAGAGCATCCAAAGTCAAGTAGCTTTCTCTTTGAAAAGAAACGCTTTCTAAAATATCCCCACTATCCAAATCCAAATCCATAAGCATGGTGCTTATGCCATAAATCACATCATCATTGAGTATCATTTCATGAATGGGCGAAGCTCCCCTGTATTTGGGCAATAACGATGCATGCACATTAATACAAGGAGCCATTTCTAAAATCTCTTTAGGCAAAATTTTACCATAAGCTACCACCACAATAAAATCAGGCTTTAAATCTTTTAAAATCTGCACTTCAGGCTCTTTTAAACTTTTGGGTTGAAAAATAGGAATATCCAAACGATTCTCTGTAATGTATGTTTTAGTCTCTGGGGCTTTCAATTCTTTTTTACGGCCAAAGGGTTTATCCATTTGAGTGAATAGCCCCACCACTTCTAGTTCCTTATCTTCAATCAACGCCCTTAAAATAACTTCAGCAAAACTAGGCGTTCCCATAAATACAATACGCATATTATCCCTTTTAGTTCATTGGTATTCTTAATTAACGATATATTATCATAAGAAAAGCATAGAAATCTTATTGGAAATTCAAATCAAATGCTGTTTTAACGCAATAAAAATGATAACACCTGACAACTCTAGAAAATTTTGCAACTTCCCTGCGTAAACAAAAATACACTTAGCATTAACGGTTATATAATACATTCTTCCGCTATTGATGTTTTTTGTTTTTGTCTTTTTCTTTATTGTCCTTAGTATTCCTTTCTTTGACTCCAACACTTTCTTTTAATGCCTCAAATTGCTCTTTGTCTTTTTCTTGAAGTTTTTCCATAACAGCTTGAATGCAATCCTTAATCTCAGGAATATCTATAGGCTTTTGACCTCTATCTATATGTGTCAAATGCGATAACTCATTAGCAAAACGATTGATTTTCCCGCTTTCAGGACTGTTATCAAATAACTTATCCAAATTTTTTGAAAAATTATCATCGTTTGGATATTTATAAAATAAATAACATTCTAAAAATTTTCTTAAATTATTACCTGCATTATAATATAAACTATAATTTTCATCATTGACTTCTTTGTTGCTATTATTGTATATTTTATATAATTCACCAAACAAATACTGAAACTCTGTTGTATATTTTGCCATATAGTCTGGCATCAACTTTAAGCAACTTGTTCTATTGCTATCATTCTCAATCAGAAATGTTTTTGCTCCCTTTTTAACAAATTGCTTTAAATATCTCAAAAAATCTAGATTGTGCGTAGAGATAAATAGCTGTTTAAAACATTTTTCTTCAACAATACAAGACTCAATCAAACCAAACACAGAAAAAATATGGTTATTATCTAAGCTAGAAATAGGGTCGTCAATGTAAATAATTGTTTTGGAAGTAGCATTTGTAAATTTATCTTTATGTTTTGCCATAAAATAACAAAAAGAAATCAAACTGCATTCACCCTCACTTAAATTCTTAGCCTTTTTATACTCTCCCCTATACTCTCTTTGCACTTCATACTTAATGCCTTCAACACCATTTTTATCTACTGAATATAGCCTTAATCCCCTATGTGAAAAATATCTATCTAAATATTCATTCACACGCCCAGCACCTTTGTCTTCATTTTTTAATTCTAGCTTTAGCTTTTCTTGCTTTGCCTTTAATATATTACTTTTTTCGCCTAAGCTCTTTATTTCCTCTCCTAAACTTTTCTTTTTACTATCCATATCCTTTATTTTTTCTGTTTCTTCTCTATACCTAATCGTTTGTGTAAATCTTGCTACTTTATCCAAACGCAAAGCGTCTCTAGCACCATCTCTTTCTCTTTCAAAGTTCTCTGTCCTTTGATTGTTTTTCTCAATCAACTTATTGATTTCATTTTCTAAAACTTTTGATTTAGTAGTTAAGTCTTTATAGGAAATTTCAATTTTGGGAATTTCTTTGGGAGTGAAAATATCCTTTTCTCGCTCTGTTAATGCAACAATAAAATTTTGTATAGTATCTTTGTAACCCTTATTTAAGTTTTGATATTGTTCCAAACATTTACAAAAATCACTTGCTAATTCATTATAAAAGTCGCTCTCTTTTATATCAATAAGGCTATCTAACTTATTCTGTTTGTTTTCAAAATCCTTAATCATTTTTTGAAACTGTTCCCTTAATTCTTCAGACTCTTTATTAAAATGCAAATCTAATTTCTCATATAATCGCTTATCTATAGGGTTCTTACAAAACGCACATAATTCCCTTTTGCCTTCATGATATTTCCTACCTTGCCTAACCCACTCTTGCAAAACACTATCTTCCAATAGCTCTTTTATAGGCTCAGAAAGCTTGATAGTCTTTTTTAAAATCTCTTGAGCTTTTAAACAATCTTGCTCAAAATTTAAATTAGGCATAGAAAAAATAGGAATAGACTTCTTGACTTCTTCTTTGGCTATTTGTTTGTTCTTATTAATAGTATCTTCTTCTAAAAAGAAGTCTTTTAATTCTTTTTCAGAAATCTTGTTAATATCATTTTCAAGCCCTCTTTTATCATAATGGCTAGATTTTAAATAATATATCCCACTATCCTTTATCTCTTTGGCTTGTTCTGTCAATTTGCTTGCAAGGCTATCTGAAGAAGCCTTCAAACCATGTTCTTGTTCGCTATATTCCTTTTGTTTCTCTCCTAAACTTTCTTGTAACTCACCATACGCCATCTCAATACTTTTAATTTCTTTTTCCAATTCATTATTGGAATCTCCCAAGACAATAAAAGGCTCAATACTCCCATTTTCTGTATGCAACCAACTTAAATTACTCTTAACAAAATCTGTGTTATAGACACAAATTTCTACATTATTCTCAGAAATTGTATTTTCATCAATCTGAAGTTTGTCATCTAAAGTAAAACAAAATTGTGTTTTTTCATAATCCTTATGTAGCTGTTTGTTTTCTAAACACTGAAATATCCTAGATAATGTTGTTTTGCCAGCATAGTTTCTTCCATAAATAATATTAATTTTTTTAAATTCCTTATCTTTAGGGAATTTATAATTCTCATATGAACCAAAACTTTCTATATCAATTTTTTTAATCACAATCCATAACTCCCATTATCATTTAGAACTATTATACATCACTTTTTATATGAAAAAATTAAGAACATTATTCTATATTGTCCACTTCATACCCAAGCTCCAACGCCTTCACTTGTCCTATGGCATTACCAGCAATGCCCTTAATAGAGCCATACATATTAATGGTGTTATCTAACACTTTTTCAATTTGTTTTTCCCTACTTTTCCAAATCCTAGCCATAGAGCGTTTTTCGCTTTCTAAATCCGCTTTCATTTGACTAAACCCTTCCACAATCGCCTCCACTTGCATGACAAATTCAGAGCTTGTGAGATAATGATAGAGCAAGCTCATTTTATCGCTTTTATTTTCTTGACTTCTCTTAGCCAAACTCACTTTAATAACCCCCTCTCTTAATACCGCACTTAACCCCTTAAACTCTTCAAAAGAACACACCCACACCCCTTGAACTAGCCCCATTCTCTGCATTTCTTTGGGTAAGACTTCACTCACAATAACCCCCACATCAGCCCCAATCTCTCGCATATCGCTTTTAAGTTTTTCAATCCAAGTTTTTTGAAACTCTTTGGTGCGTTTGCTCTCATAATAGATTTTTCCGCAATTTTGAAACTCATTAGTATGCACCACTTGAATACAATCGCCCCCCCTTTGCCCCTTTTTGACCTCTTCGATACAATCTAGGGGAAATTTTTCTTTTAAGAACTCTTCAATCGCTAATTCTTGCACTTCGCCTTGGAGTTGCTGTGAGCTTAGCTCGGCCTTTCTTTGAGCGTTTCTCAACTCGTTTTTTAGTATTTCTAATTGCTCTTCTTTTTGCTTGAATCTCAGCTCATTTTCTTCATGCAAGGCTTTTTGTATTCTTTCTCTTTCTAAAATTAACTTTTCATTCAACCTTTTTTCATTTTCGGCTTTTAATTTGCTTTCTGCTTCATTATTTTCTCTCTTTAATCTCTCAATTTCGGCTTCTTTTTGGTGTAGTTCTTGGACTTGTTTAGACTTCTCATCTAGTTCTTTTTTTAATAATTCTAAGCTCTTTTGTTGCTCTAAAAAAGCGTTTTTTCTAGCTTCTTCAATGATTTTAAGCCTTTCATCTTGTAAAGCTAAAGCACTCGCTCTTTTGACCTCATCATCAAATCTTATTTTTTGGTCTTGCTCTTGTTGTTTTAATGCCTGTTCTTTTTGTTCTAAAGCTTTCAAATGGTTTTTATATTGCTGTCTTTTTTCGTTTATCTCTTTTTCAAACTCTTTTTGCTGGGTTAAAAACTTGTTTTGATTTTCTAGCTCCACCTGTTTGTATAGCACTTCACTCACATTGATTAATGCTTGACACTTAGGACAGGTAATATGATTTTCTTGCATGATTTCTCCTTAAGACTTTGTTTTTTGTATTGTATAAAATCAATATAAAATCTGTGTTAAAATACCCCATGCAAAATTTATTTAAAGAACTTACCACCAAACGCTATGTCAATGGTAATGCAATGAAAGCTAACGCTAACAATGTGTTAGATAAGTATTTCACTAAACCTAGCGTAGCTTTAAAATGCTTTCAAAAAGCTTGTGAAATCATTAAAAAATACGAAAACTTAGATGATTTTATTTTTTTAGAACCTAGTGCAGGCAATGGAGTGTTTTATGATTTGTTTCCTAAAGATAGACGCATAGGTATAGATATTGAGCCTAAAAGAGATGAGTTTATTCAATGCGACTTTTTAAATTATGAATTAAAAAAAGACAAAAAAATCATTTGTTTGGGTAATCCCCCTTTTGGGCATCGGGGGGTTATGGCGTTAGAATTTATCAATCATGCTAAAACTAGCGATTTTGTGTGCTTTATTTTGCCTATGTTTTTTGAAAGTCAAGGAAAAGGCTCTATTAAGTATCGTGTGAAAGGCTTGAATTTACTTCATAGCGAACGCTTAGAAAAAAACGCATTCATTGATTTTAAGAATAAAGAAGTAGATGTGCATTGCGTGTTTCAAATATGGAGCAAAAAGTATCAAAGTAACATAAGCGAATTTTCTTGGTATCAAAACCGCCATAAAGAACCCTTTAATGAATATATTAAGGTTTTCACGGTCTCACTCGCTAAAAACAGAGAATGCGGTAAGGAGTGGATTTTTGATAAAAAAGCGTCTTTTTATATCTCATCAACCTTTTATAAAAGCACCCACATTGTAGAAAGTTTTGAAGAAGTTAAGTATAAATCTGGCATTGCGGTCGTTTTTGTGAGTGAAAATGAAACATTAAATTTTAAGCTAAAAAACATTTTCAAAGAAATTGATTGGACACAATATGCAAGTTTAGCGACTAATTCTTGCTATCATTTAGGCAAAAGCCATATTTTTCAAGCCTTGTGCGACAATTTGGATAAATTAAAAGGTAATTAACATGGATTTAGAACAAACTTTTTTAAAAATTATTGAAAGAAAACACAAAGAATTAAATTTAGGGCAGGATTACAACGCTATTTTTTCAAAAATTAGAGATTTTGAAGCCAATGCTATAGGGCAAATTGGCGAAGAGTTTTTAAAAAGTGTGATTGATAGCATAGATGAAATAATCAATGATGGTGTAATTCATGATGAATACGATATTAAAACTAAAAGTGGCGTATCCTTTGAAGTTAAAACAGCACGAAAGGGTAGGGCTAATAACACTTTTCAATTCAATGGCATAAACCCACGATATAACTATGATTTTTTAATTTGCTTGGGGGTGTGTGAAGATAAATTGCTTTATAGAATTTTTAAAAAAGATGAAATCAATTATATACATAAAGAAAGAAAATATTTTATGGAACAAAATGAATTTAAAAAACAATTGGTGCAAATGAACCCAGATAATCAAGTCAATTATAAGCTTACCTTAAATCTTAAAGAATTAAAAGAAATTACAGATTTAATCAAAGAGCTAAAAGAGATTTTACTAACCCCCTAAAGCGTTTTTAATTTAGCGATTTCATCTCTCAAACGCATGGCTTCTTCAAAATCCAAATTCTTCGCACACTCTCGCATTTTTTTATCTAATTCTTTGATGATTTTTTCGGTATCTCTATTTTGTAAATATTTTTATTGCTTTATGCAATTTGTATGAATAATTTTTAATGTAAAATGGGTATTAATTTAATCTTAAGGGTTACTTATGGCATAATTTGGGGCAAATATCGTAAGAGATGGAGCTTATTAGTAGAATGAAAAAAAGGGCGTTCAGAATTTTGCTAGGGTTTTTGGCTGTAGGTGGAGTTTCTCTCAATGCTTTTGACTATAAATTTAGCGGAAAAGCAGGTTCATTTTCTCGTATTGCTTTAAAACAATCCATAATGGATTCAAGAAAAGGTATTTATCCTACAGGAAGCTATGTAACGACCATTGGAGCGTTGCAAGTGGATATGAATTTGCTTCCTAAAAAGGTTGAAAATCACAAGTTAAGTTTTGGGGTTGGGGGTGAGATTGGGGGTTTAGCTTACGATTCTACTAAGACCGTGATTGATAAAGCTGACCCTTATACAGGATTTCAGCCAACTAACTGGTATTATATGGGGTTTTGGGCAGGATATTACCTGCAATATGGGGGTAAGTGGAGTCGTGAGCAAATGTCTCAAAACTCTAGAAAATATGTGCTGTATAATTTGTATTTAGACTATCAGTATAAGGATGTTTTTGGGATTAAATTAGGGCGTTACCCCTCTAAAGCCTTGTTTTTGAGCGGATTCAACCAAGGGTTTGAACTCTTTTATCGATGGAAAAATTTTAGAATAGAATGGTTTAGCACTTATGGAAGGGCTTTAGCTAATGAGCAATACATTAGAGATTTTTACGCCCCTGTAAATTATAAGCATAAGATTAACTATGGCATGCATAATGCTAATATTATTTATGAAAATAAATACATCAAAATTATGCCTTTTATTTGGTTTTATCCTAAGAATTTTAACGCTCCCGGATTTGAAATTACCCATGACACTAAGGGCTATTGGAAATCTGATTGGCGAATCCAAACGACTTTTTATGCATGGTTTCCCCTTTATAGTGATTATATGGCTAAGAGCGTTTATAGGAGCTTTTTGGTAGGTAAAAAAAGTGCGAGCTTGTTTGCGTTTCAGAGGGTAAATTTTCGCTCTTATCATTTTGGTTGGAGCGTGTATAAAAACTTTGGAAATGCGAGTGCCCAGCTAGGCTGGAACGGTTCGCCTGTTGACCCTTTTTATGACACTAAAGACGACACCCCTTATGAGCTTGCTTACACTAATTTTTATAATGCTGATTCAATAACGATTAATGCCTTTATGGGAAAGACCATTAACAAACTCTTTGTGGAATTGTATGGCAAATTGACTTATTCTCCAAGAGCCGATTCGCAGAGTTTGGGTGTTACGCTTAAATATAACATTAAAAAACATATCAATCTAATGCTAAGACTTAATGGCTACCAAATTACTATGCATAAAGGCTATTTGGTTGGATTTGAGACTCTTTATATAACATACAACCCTTATTTTGCTCAAACCATTCAAGATAGAAGCTATTTTATGAGTTCTATGAGTTATGATTTTTAAAATTAATTTAACTAGAATTTGATGATATAGAAATGGGTATTCTAGGAGTGAATATCGTTGTGTACGGCGTGGTATATCTATTTTTAGCGTGCTTTTATTGTATAATCTTTGCTTAAAAATTTTTATTTAAAGGATAGAATTATGTCTAATCAAGAATATTCTTTTCAAACTGAAATCAACCAGCTTTTGGAATTGATGATTCACTCTTTGTATTCTAATAAAGAGATTTTTTTAAGAGAGCTTATTTCTAATGCAAGCGATGCGTTGGATAAACTTAATTATTTAATGCTAACTGATGAGAAATTAAAAGGTTTGAGCGTAGTTCCTAGCATTCATTTAAGTTTTGATACTGAAAAAAAGACCTTGACTATTAAAGATAATGGCATAGGCATGGATAAAAACGACTTAATAGAGCATTTAGGCACGATTGCAAAATCAGGCACTAAGAGTTTCTTAAACGCTTTGAGTGGGGATAAGAAAAAAGATAGTGCGTTAATCGGACAATTTGGCGTGGGCTTTTATTCAGCGTTTATGGTGGCTAGTAAAATTGTCGTTCAAACTAAGAAAGCTAATAGCGAACAAGCTTATGCATGGATTAGTGATGGCAAGGGTAAGTTTGAAATTAATGAATGCGTTAAAGATGAACAAGGCACAGAAATCACTCTCTTTTTAAAAGATGAAGAGAGTCATTTTGCTAGTCGTTGGGAGATTGATAGCATTGTTAAAAAATACTCCGAGCATATTCCTTTTCCTATCTTTTTAACCTACACAGATACGAAATTTGAAGGCGAAGGCGATAATAAAAAAGAGATTAAGGAAGAAAAGTGCGAGCAAATCAATAAAGCAAGTGCTTTATGGAAAATGAGTAAGAGCGAATTAAAAGATAGTGATTACAAAGAATTTTACAAATCTTTTTCGCATGATAATAGCGAGCCTTTAAGCTATATCCATAATAAAGTAGAAGGCTCTTTAGAATACACCACGCTTTTTTACATTCCTAGTGTTGCACCCTTTGATATGTATAGAGTGGATTATAAAAGTGGGGTCAAACTCTATGTTAAAAGAGTGTTTATTACTGATGATGACAAAGAATTGTTGCCGTCGTATTTAAGATTTGTTAAAGGCGTGATTGATAGCGAAGATTTACCTTTGAATGTAAGCAGAGAAATCTTACAGCAAAACAAGATTTTAGCTAATATCCGTTCTGCTTCAGTTAAAAAGATTTTAAGTGAGATTGAGAGATTAAGCAAGGATAATGAGAATTATCATAAATTTTATGAGCCTTTTGGAAAAGTGCTAAAAGAAGGCTTGTATGGTGATTTTGAAAACAAAGACAAGCTATTAGAATTATTGCGTTTTTACTCTAAGGATAAAGAAAAATTGGTTTCTTTAAAAGAATATAAAGAGAATTTAAAAGAAAAACAAAAGAGCATTTACTATCTCTTAGGCGAAAACTTAGATTTGTTAAAAGCATCTCCACTCTTAGAAAAATACGCTCAAAAAGGCTATGATGTTTTATTATTAAGCGATGAGATTGACGCATTTGTAATGCCAAGTGTGAATGAATATGACAAAATTCCTTTTAAAGACGCCAGCCATAGCGAGAGCTTAAAAGAGCTTGATTTAGAAGAACTAAGCGATGAAGTCAAAGCACAATTTAAAGATTTAATGAGTGTGTTTGAAGAAAATCTTAAAGATGAGATTAAAGGCGTAGAGCTTTCTAACAATCTCACTTCAGCGGTGGCTCTAATAGGGGACGCTGAAAATGCGATGATGGCAAATTTCATGCGTCAAATGGGTCAAAATGTGCCTGAAAGTAAGAAAACTTTAGAGTTAAACCCTAATCATGCGATTTTACAAAAACTTTTAAAATGCGAAGACAAAGAGCAACTTAATACTTTCATTTGGTTGCTTTATGATGGAGCAAAGCTTTTAGAAAAAGGGGCTTTAAAAGACGCTAAGAGTTTTAATGAAAGATTAAATAGCGTTTTATTAAAGGCGTTGTGATTTGTTAAAAATCATTTTGAAAAATGCTCTAAAGAGTTTTAAAGAAACTCTAATAGGGCAATGTTTGAGAAAATGCAAGGCTAAAATAAAAGCTTTGAAATGCAATACTAATAAGGATGAGTGTCAAGCTATTCAATCTGATTTCCCTTTGATTTCTTATCAGCACACCAATCAAAAAAGCGTGTTTGAGATGTTAGAGAGCTTAGATTTTAATAAAATTCAAGCCTATAATAAATCTTTGTTTGAAAGGCAACTTTGCGGGGGGGGGCATTTAGAGAGCCAAGATAAAGAACGAGATATTTTTCAACCTCTCATTTTAAATCAAGCACTCCATAAAGGCTATTTTGAATTAGATACAGAAAGTTCTAAGATAGATAGCCCCCTAAACCCATGGGCGTTTATTAGGGTGAAAAATGAAAACACAACTTTAAAAGCGTCCTTACTCTCCATGCTAGGGGCGATTCAGAGGGGTGTCATAGGGTTTAATGATTGTAACAAGGAAGCTACAAAAATCATTTTAGATTTTTGCAAAGCATTCCCCACTTTCATTCCTGTGCCTTATCCTTATAGCGTGATTCAAGCTAATCCTAAAGATAGGTGGAATAAAACCTATCAATACTATGATTTCGTGCTAAATTTTATCCCCAAAAATCAATGGGTCATTAAAATGGATTGCGACCATATTTATGAGCCTAAAAAACTTTACAAAAGCTTTTATTCTATCACTTCAAGCTTAGAAAGACTAGATTATTGCTTAGTGAATTTTATGGTGTTTGATAAGGAGATTAGAATCGCTCATGTTAAGAATGATAGCAATAGTTTTTATGGCTTTAAAGATAGCATAGGAGACCAAAGCTTATTTTATAACTATGGTGTGAGTCATGCTGAATACACTAGCAAGACCGATTATGGTATTCGTAGTATAGAGAGAATTGTATTTGAACATGAACGAATAAATATCAAAGATAAAGAGCTTATGCAATGGCATTTTCCTTACTTCAAAAAGGAGCGAGAGCATTTAAAAACATTAGACAATTCATTAAGTGTTGAAGAGTTTAAGACATACCACAAAAATTTAATTAACACTAGAATTGATGAAAAAATGCTTGATAGAAAGGTTTTAGAAAAAATCGTTGCGAGTTTTGAAAAATAAATTTGCAGATTAGAACATCTATTGATTTGTTATAGATAGGCTTAAGGATAGATTATCATTATTTATCAAGTGTAGGAAATTTTTATTTATGCTAGAATAATGAGTGTAGACTTTTGGAATACAAGCGGTTTTATTGAGAAAGATTTCAAAGGAAGCTCCATGAGAAATAGCATTCTTTTTTTCGCCGGTTTTGGTTGGTTAAAATCTAAGGTTTTTAGGTTGTTAGTGGGGGTTGGTTTGGCTTGGTTTGTTACTTTAAAAGCCCATGCAAACGATAAAGAAAAGATTTTAAAAGACACAAGAATTAGTCAAGAAAATCTTGGTTTAAGAAAAGCCCCTTTAGAAGATGAAAAAAAGGTTAGGCTCTCGCCCTATCATTATAGTGAGAACGCACCAGGTTCTAGCCAAAGGATTGAGCGTTCTTATGAAAATGCTCCCCCCTTAATCCCCCATGATATTAGCGATTTTGCAGATATTACTAAGGATAATAATGCATGTTTAGGGTGTCATAGCCCTGATGTGGCTGAATCTGTTGGGGCTACCCCTTTACCCAAATCGCATTTATATGATTTACGCCACAATAAGCCTGTCAAGAATAATGGTGTAAGTGATGCAAGATATAATTGCACGCAATGCCATGTCCCCCAAGCGAACGCTAAGCCTTTAGTCAAAAACTCTTTCAAGCCTGATTTCACTAAAAAATCTTTAGAATATCGCTCCGATTTAATGGAAGTTATCAATCAAGGTGTAAAAGACGAGACTAAGAAAAAAGCCCCTAAGCATTCAAATCCTAAAGCAAACGAGAAAAAATAGTTTTTAAAAAATATCTATAGGGTCTATATTCACACTACAAGGGATATGGGGGGCGGTTTTTAAAAACGCATGCACGCTTTTTAATAGACTTATGGGGTTTGAAGAACGCAATAAAATAAGATAGCGATAAAAAGAAGCGATTTTTTCAATAGGGGCTTTAATATGAGAGAGCGTTACGCCCTTTTCCAAACACGAAGAAAGGATTTTTGAAGCTTCTATGCTTAGTTTTTCAGCCTTTTGTTCATTTTTGTGCTTAAATTCTAACAAACACAGCCTTGAAAAAGGTGGGTAAAGTTCGCACCTTTCTTTCAATTCGTATTGCAAAAAATCTTCATAATCATCTAAGAAATTTTTTAATAAATCCACTTCTATGCTTTGAATGAATACTAAGCCAGAAATTTGTCTTGCACTTCTTCCAGCGATTTGATGCAATAATGACACACCTTCTTCTAAAGCCCTATAGCTACTAGATTTGATGATATTATCTATGCCTAAGATAACCGCTAAACTCACTTTAGCATAATCATGCCCTTTGCTTATCATTTGTGTGCCAATTAGAATGTTGGTTTTTTGATGATTAAAATCACTTAAAATGTTGTTGAGCTTTTTTTGTGTGCTGGTATGGTCTCTATCTAAAATGGCCATTCTCGCCCCTTTTAAAAGGCTCTCTAATTCCTTAAACACTTGCATCGTGCCTATTCTTTTACCCACTAAGACTTCATTTTGGCACACATTACAAATCCTAGGGATAGGGCTTACAAAATGGCAATAATGACACATAAGCTTTTGAGTTTTTAAATGCAAACTCATATTCACGCTACAAAAGGGGCATTGAATGCTTTTATGGCAATTTTGACACTCCAAGGTTTTGAAATTTGCCCTTGTAGGCACAAAAATAATGGCTTGCTCGTTTTTGTCTATGACTTGCTGTAAAGTTTCTAAAAGCTTTGGGGTAACAAAATCTTGCGTTTTCTCAAAGATGATGTTTTTTTGTGTGGGAGTGTAGCGACCCTTTAGGCGTATTAAAGCCTTATCTTTAAAGCGTTTGTAGCTATTTAAGCTAGGCGTAGCAGAGCCTAAGACAACTTGAATAGGAAATTTGCTCGCTAGAAATAAGCATAAATCTCTAGCATTATACATAGGGCTTTGCTGAGATTTGTAAGAAAAGTCATGCTCTTCATCTACAATCACTAAGCCTAGCTCTCTAAGGGGCAAGAATAACGCACTTCGTGTGCCTACAACAAGCCTTATTTTTTGAGAGTAGAGCCTTTCTAAAAACTCTTTTTTTTGATTTTTAGAGAGTTTGCTATGCCATAAGCCTAAATAGTCTTTAAACGCAACTTTTAAGCGTTGTTGCATTTGTGGAGTGAGTGCGATTTCTGGCACAAGTAATAATGCACTCTTTTTTTGCTCTAAAGTTTGAGCGATTAAATGCATATAAATTTCAGTTTTCCCGCTACCTGTATCGCCAAAGAGCAAGCTTACAGAATGCTTTTCTAATTCTTTTAAGGCTTTTGTTTGAGCTTCATTTAAGACATTTAGAGTGGGCGTGATTTTTTCTAATTCCATACTATCGCATGCATGAAAAGGGGTAAAAAGGCTTAAGACTAAAGAGAGATTAGCACAATAATATTGAGCGATAAATTCAGCGAGCTTGATTTGAGGGGGGAGTAAAAAAAAGGGCGTTTTTTCACATTCTAGGCATTCAAAAGAAGGTTTTTCTACTCCTTTAAGAATAACGCCTTGAATCGTTTTATTTCTCAAAGTGATATGAACTAACACCCCTTTTTCACAGCTCTTTTTAGAATAGTAGGTTAAAGGGGGGGTTTTATTTTTTAAAGGAGCGACTAAGTAATAGAACATCAAGAGATTTTTTCTAAAAGCTTTTCTAATTCCGTTTTTAAATACTCGTTTTGACAAGCTTGGTGCAAATAGTCCTTTAAAAGCTCTAAAACATTTAATTCTTGGTTGTGGAAACGCTTTTTTAAAGCACACTTCATGCTATCGCTAAAAGTCTCATTCAAAGAGATTTTATAGCGTTTACCCAAATAGCTGATTTCCAAATTAGGGTCGTTGTTTTCTAAACTATCGCTTTCTAAATGCATGTTCTTAAGGGTTATGGCACAAGCTTGGCGATTTTGTCATACAGCTCTGAAAGTCCCTTGTCCTTAGCACTCAATTCATCATACAAAATAGCGATTTGAATCTCTTTTTCTTCGTTTTGTGTGTTCAACACAGCGTTATTTTGGCGTAAAGTCTCTAATTCTTCTTCTTGTTTTTTGACTTTTTCAAGCAACTCATCTACTTTGACATTCAATTTGTTTAATAAATTCAAAGCTTCCATAGTGTTAAAACCTTTCATCTTTTCTAAAACGCTATTATATCAAAGCTACTAATTAAGCGTTTTTTTTTTTTGATGTTATGATTGCATTTAAGATTTAATTTGTTAAATCAATTTTGAATTTTTGTTACTAAAATAAACATTTAATTTAAGGGGAATGAATATGAAAAGACCATTTATCATAGGATTTTTAAGTCTTAGTGTTCTAAGCGTTTTAGAAGCGAATCAAAAAGACGGCTTTTTTATTGAAGGGGGCATAATGACTGGTAATGTTTCTACAACTACCACGAAAGTTACCACTACAAGTATAGAGCCATTAGTTAGCCAAGAAACTCTTCAGGCTGAAAAGGCTCAAGCTACAAAAGATAAAGCTATTGTAGACACTTATTATAAGGCTTTTTCGGACGCTGTTAAAAATTTTGAAAGCTCTACTAGTAGCAGTAGTAGTTCTTATGTGATTTTACAAGGGGGTTACAAGCAACAACAAGGTAGCCATAATAAATACACCACTTCATGGGGTGGTTTGGATACAACCGCTCTTCTTTATAACCTTATGACAAGCAATGCCGGTGGGTTTCTTGGGGTTCTTAGCGGATTAGATAAGGCTGTTAGTGGCATGCTTACAGATTCTGAAGCAAATAGCCTTAATCAAAATATTGAAACTTTGAAAAAAGAAGTTGCAGATTTTTTGAAGGGAACAACAACAACGCAAGGACAAGAAACACAGGGACACCATAATCCAAACGAGCTTAAATTCTCAAATATTTCTTACACGACTTCTTCCAAAACCCCCACTAGTGGAAGTAGTGAGTCGCCACAAGAACAAGGGCAACAACTACCCCCACCAAATCATGATACTATCCCTAACACTCCGCTTTATTATAACGGACCGCTTGTAGTGAGTAGTTTGAGTGGGGTAAACTCTAGCGAGACTTTTACTCCGCCTAATAATCAACAACACAGCGAAGGGGCAGGACATGGCGGTCAAGGTCAAAAAAATGGCGAATTGACCTTAAACACTTCTAATCTCAATAACACCATTTCTAACCTTACCACGAATTATCAAGGGCTTATAACATCTCCTATGGCAAGTATATTAGAAAGTGCAAAACACAATTCCGGATTTGTAGGCTTTAATGTCAAAACAGGGTATCAAAAGTATTTCACTGATATGTTTGGCATAGCCATTTATGGTATTTTTAAAAACAATTACACTAAAAATGCACAGCTTAATATAAGACAAATCAGTGCAGGAGCTGGAATAGAAAGCTTGATAGACTTTATTACCACTTATAAAAATGGGGGGGCGTTTGAAAGTTCGTTTGGGAGTTTCTTAGGGTTTAGGGGTTTGTATAATAACTACAGCTTACTCAATCAAACGCAAAATACCGGTAATTTAAATTTGGTCGTGGGCTTAAATTATCGCATTGAAAATTCTAAATTTAGTTTGGGGGTAAGCATTCCACTCATTCAGCAAAGCCATGTTTTTAATCTCAACAACCAAGCGTATCAACAAATGGTTTTGAAAGAAGGGGCGAGCAACACGAATGTGTTCTTTAACTATGGCTATATTTTTTAAAGGTTTTTATACTAATCAAGTATTGATTTAAAAAAACTAAAATATCAAAGAGCTTTAAAACGAAGTTTTAAAGTGATAGCCTTAAAAGCCTTGCGGAGTATGGGGGGGATTTTTAAGGGGGGGTAGGACACAATGAAGAGTGTCCACGCCCCCCTTAAAGAATAAGAATAGGCTTTATTTTAATTGAGTATTGATAGTGAAACACCCCTCGCTAAAGCGAGGAGCTTCCTAACTAAAGCACCCTACTGAATGCTAATACGAAAGGCTTTGCTCTTTAAAGTCTGCAAGGCTATTTCCTAACCCAAGAAGACTTAACCCTTTGCTTAAAATATTACTTGCGGCGTTTATATCTCTATGCTCTATATATCCGCAATTTTGACACAGATATTCTCTATGATTTAATTTAAGCTCGTGGTTGATTTGCCCACAACTATGACAAGTTTTACTCGTATATTGTGGGGGAGCTTTCACTAACAATTTGCCATTATGCTGTTGTTTGTAGTCTAAAAAAGAGATGATTTGATAGAATGAAGTATTTAGTATAGACTTATTAAGCCCACTCTTTTGTTTAACATTTTTGAGTTTGGCTCTTTTGGTCATGTTCTTAATTTGTAAGTCTTCAACTACTATCAATTCAAATTGCTTTGAAAGTTCGCTTGTGATTTTATGGTATCTGTCTAGTTTTTGATAGCTTGATTTATCAAAGGCTTTGTTTAATTTTTTTTGAGTTTTGTAAAAATTACCTCCTAGTTTGATTTTATTTTGTTTAGATTTTAAAACCCTACGGCTTTGTTTTCTTTGTAGTCTTTTAAATTCTTTAGAGTATTTTTTAAAAGAATGTAGTTTAGAATAAGTAGGAATAAGTCGTTTTAGATTGATATTTTCATCTACTTTTAAACCTAGTTCTTTCATGTCTTTTTGGTATTGTTCTAGGTCGGTTAGTTTTTCATATTCTTTTAAATCAACGCTTAAAGCTATATCATAGATATTTAAGTCCACACCGACACAATTTCTAGGCTCTTTAATAGTGTTAAGCTCTTTTTCGTATTCTATGCTAAAACTAACAAAATATTTTTGATGAGAGCAAGAGACTACGATTTGTTTAATCTTAGCATTAAGGGGTAAGTCTCTATGCATACGCATTTTTAAGGGCATTTTCATTAAGTTAAACATCTTAAAGCGTTCGTTAAAGTCTTTGATAGAAAAGCCTTGATTATTCCAAGTAAAACTTTGTTTAGCAAATTTAGAGTTTTTAAATTTAGGAAAGCCCCTATTTTTGACTTTAAAGGCATCTCTTAAGGCTCTTTCTGCATTCATGCGTGATTGTTGAGCGACTACACTACTAAAACTTAAATTCCTAGCTTTTAAATGGTGCTTAATCGCACTATCTAATTCGCTTGATTTTTGCCATTTTCTTTGTTTAGTGGGTAAATCTTTGTTTTTTTCGTATTGCTCTTGTTGTAGATTTAAGCAAATGTTATAGGCTTGGTTATAGACAAAAAAAGAGTGTTGTAATTTGGTCTGTTGCTCTTTGGTAGGATACAAACGAAATTTAAAGCCCTTATTTACTTTCATAGAAAGATTTTAGCATAATTTAGTTAAACTTGGTCTATGAAACAAATTGATAATATTAGACATGGCAGACATTGTGTTTTTTTAATGCATGTGCATTTAGTATTTGTAACTAAATATAGGCGTAAAGCATTCAACAAAGAAGTTATAGACTTTTTAGGTTCTGTATTTGCTAAGGTATGCAAAGACTTTGAAAGCGAGTTAGTAGAATTTGATGGGGAAAGCGACCATGTGCATTTACTTATCAATTATCCACCAAAAGTTAGTGTTAGTAGGTTAGTTAATTCTTTAAAGGGTGTTAGTAGTCGTTTGGTTAGACAACAAAATTTTAAAAATGTTAAAGCTACTTTGTGGGGCAATCATTTATGGTCGCCTAGTTATTTTGCTGGAAGCTGTGGGGGTGCTCCTTTAGAAATCATTAAGCAATATATCCAAGAGCAAGAAACACCACATTAGATTTGCTAACCTTTTGTTTTTAGGTTAAATGACACTAAAAAATAGCCTAACGGCTATTGACGCTTACATCTCCGCCCTAAAGGACGGAGTTTTTCGCTTTGTTGGGATAAACTTTTTCTAAATACTTATTTTCAATCCTTTCAATTTCTCTAAGACTTATCATGATTTTTTAACTCCTTAAAAATCTCTTTTGCAATTTTTTGAGCCAATAATACGGGTACGGCATTACCAATTTGTTTATACATATTCCCTAAACTTCCATAAAAAATAAAATCATTAGGAAAAGTTTGAATAATAGCACACTCTCTTACTGACATACGCCTTTGCTTGTTAGGATGAATCTCAGGACCTGTGGCAGTAATGGTATCGCTTGGTAACTCCCAATTATTAATTCTTAAAGATTGTTCAAACTTAATTTCTTTTAATTCAAATTCCGTAACGGCTTTATCATAAGTATCATCGAATCTTAAAAGCCTTTTTAACTCCCACCAATCTTGTGCTTTTGGAATGCTTCCTGAATTATTATCCTTTCTAAACCAATGCCCAGCAGTATGGGCATACCCAAAATGCTCATCAATTTGTTTAGTGCTATAAGTATTTTGAGAACGCCAAAATTTCAAATAATCACAAATTTCATGCTGGTCAATAGAATGCTTTCTGCCCCAAAATTTATCATGCACATTAGTGCGTGCTATGTGATTATGTATCATTACGCCATCAAGCATAAAACTTGCATCTCTGGTTCTTACATCAGCTAAATGCCCTACTACATCTTTAACACACACATAAGGCTTTAAATTTTCATTCAATAAATCATTACATAGTCCATGAGTTTTTTTTGGAAAAGGATTTTTAAGCCCCAATCTATTGCCAATAATAATAACTCTCTCTCTGTGTTGTGGCACACCATAATCAGATGCCTTTAATAACTTATAATCTACATAATAGCCTAGCGATTTAAAATCTTTTACTATCATCTCAATTACTTGTCCTTTTTGCATAGATAACAATCCCTTAACATTTTCAGCTACAAAAAATTTAGGTTGTTTGTCTCTTAAAAGTCTTAGTAACTCTTTGTATAAAAAATTTCTCTTATCTTCCATAGAGCGTTTAGTATTGGCCACCGAAAAACCCTGACAAGGAAAACCTCCAAGTAAAATATCACATTCACTCGGAATGTCATTACTAGGAATTTTTGTTATATCACCATAAACAATGTGAGAACCAATGTTTTTTTGATAAGTTTCTACAGCCTCTTTAAAAAAATCATTTGCCCAAATAACTTCAAAACCCTCTTTAATGAAACCTAAATCTAAACCACCACACCCAGAAAATAAACTAATAATCTTATATTTATTGCCTTTCAAATCAAATCCCAATTTTATATATAACTAAGATTTTAATTTTAACAAAATCAAATTAAAACAAAATAAGCTTCAAGTTTATTTATTATTAAAACCAAGCAATAAACTCTCAAAGGTTTTTAAAACGCCATGAGCGATTAATTTCACACTCTCTAAATCCAAGTTCGCATAGCAAGGTAAAGAGATTTCAGCGTGATAAAAATTCTCGGCACTTTGTAATGGGGCTGTATTAAAGAGCTCTTGATACAATTTGTATTGATAAATAGGTTTGTAATGCACTTGAGCTAAAATGCCAAGCTTGTGCAAACTCTCTAAAATTTGCTTTTTAAATTTAAAAAATTGCTGATGAATCAAAATGGGATAAAGATGGTTAGAGCTTTTATGCTCTAAAAGGGGGTGTAAGGGGGTGAAATAAGGATTATCTTTAAAAATCCTGTCATAGACTAGAGCGATTTCTTCTCGTTTTTGCATTAAAAGGGGGGCTTTTTTAAGCTGGCTCAAACCCAAGGCGCTTTGGATTTCATTCAAGCGGAAGTTATACCCTACGCTTTCTACTTCGCCTTCAAAAAAATCTTTTTTGAGCATGCCATGAGAGCGAAACAATTTCATTTTTTCAAATAATTCGCTATCATTTGTTGCTATAGCTCCCCCTTCAGCCGTGGTTATAGGCTTAATGGCATGAAAACTGAAAACACTCGCTAACGCAAAGCCCCCTACTCTTTTATTTTGATACTCGCTTCCTAGGGCATGTGAACTATCAGAAAGAAAGCTCAAAGAATGCTTTTTGCAAAGCTTTTGAATGCTTTCAATTTCTACGCTTTTACCCGCATAATCCACGCTCACTATAGCTTTGGTTTTTTCTGTAATCAATTTTTCTAGGGCTAATTCATCAATATTACCATCATTTTTGATTTCAGCAAATACAGGCTTGTAGCCACTCTCTAAAAGCATGTTAGTGGTAGCTACAAAACTTATAGGGGTAGTAATGACTTCATTGCAACTAGCATTAAAATCGCTAAAATTTCTATAGAGTGCTAAAAGAGCCGAAGTCGCACTATTAAACACCAGCGCATGCCTAACGCCCAAAAACTCACATAACGCTTCTTCAAATAAAACAGAATATTTACCCTGTGTGAGTTGCGTAGAATTTAGAACTTCTAAAACAGCCTTTTTATCTTCTTCATCTAAGCAAGGCTCACTATAAGCAAACTTTTTCAAGCGAGCAACTCTTGCAAGCGAGATGGAGTGATTTTGCTAGTGTTATGGACATCTTGAAATTTTTGAGCGTTCAATCTTGCTTTATCTAAAGTATTGTATTCTTTGCTTAAATGATTCGTTTCAGCAAGCTGTTTTTTCCACTGATGCAAGGAGTTTTGAATGTTTTCTTTCTCATGCTCTATAGATTTTGAAAAACTTGCAAGAGATTTTGCATTATCCATATCAACTTCGTTAGGGGTTTTTAAATGCGTGGTGTCCTTACCCACATCTTGATGGAAAGAATTAAGGGCTTTATTGAGACGAGTTTTAAAATGCTCAAAATGATTTTGGTCTTTTTCATTAGCATGAGCGTAATTTTTAGAAATCGCCATTAATTCTTTGGTGTCTTTATTAATTTGATTTAAATCTTTTAAGCGTTTCTGCAAAGTCCCAATCGCTAGATTTTCATCTTGGGCTTGTTTGGCTAATCTACTCGCTTCGCTAGGCTCTGAAGATTTTTGAATTTCCTTATTTTCTTCTCTTGTTTGCGGACTAACTCTTTGAGCATGGTAATCTCTCATCATTAAAGAGGGGTTATAACTATTTGAAATCTTAGGCATCCTATCCTCGCTTCATTTTATTTTCAAAAATAAAACAAGCAAACTTTATTCCCAAAATTTCATCGTTACATAACCTAAAATAAGTTTTTGTGATTATCCTAAAGGTTTGCGATTTTAAAATCCCCTTCAGCCTCCATACCAGTTTCTAGGCAAGATTAGGGTAGGATTTGAAACTACATTATCTCCATCTAAAGAGTGCGGAAACTCAGCACAATAGCTAAGATGTCTTTTACTCTGTCTTTTCTAATAAAAGTGCATTCTAGCACCCGAACTATATCTAAACCATTATAATTAAAAATACCACAACAATTATTGGGATGCAAATGAACGCAATAATGTGTTTTTAAAATTTTACTTAAAGCGCTTTGAACCACTTCAAAATAATGAGCGTCCCATAAAAATTGTAAATTATGCACTTCCAAGGTAATAATTCTAAAACGATTTAACACTTCATCGCTTGCATTGATAAGAGCAAAATACTCGCCCCCTTCAATATCCATTTGCAACATCAAATCCCCTTCGCCCACTTGAGAATCATTCACCCAAGCGTCCAAGGTAATAAATTCTTCGTCATTGGTGCAACCGATGAATTTTTTAATAAAAGAGTAATTTTGAATACCTAGTAAAGGTTCATCTACCGATTTGTCTGCCATATATATCGTTAGGGTTTGCAAGCCTACATTGATGGTGAAAATCTTCTTCAAATGCACTCACAACACCCACGCCTAGAGAAAAGAGTGCCTTAATGCCTTTAAAATCCTTAGGCACCAAGTAGCCCCCATCATGCTTTGCCCCCAAACGCACTAGTTCATGCTCTGTCTTAATGGGGTGCAAGCTTCTTATAAAATTTTCTATCTTTTCTTTAGGGGTTTCAATAAACAATTCATTGATTGTCATTACCCTTTCTGCCCGCCAAAGAATGGAGTTGACTTGATTTGTCATAAAGTTTACTTGATTGACAATAGAATTAACTTGCTCTTTAACTACCCCTAAGGTCTCAATATTACGATATGTATTTAAAATCCTAGTAGGGAGTAAATTCCTAAGAACTCTTTTAATAGTTTTTTCATGCTTATCCTTATTTAAGAATTTTCTTCTAAATACTTCGTATGAATTTTTGCCTGTCTAAAATCCGTGTTTTCAAGCATTTCAATATGAAAAGGAATGGTCGTTTTAATGCCTTCTACCTTAAACTCTTTTAAGGCTCTTTTCATCTTAGCGATAGCTTTTTCTCTATTCTCTCCCCACACAATGAGTTTACCTATCATAGAATCATAATGTGTAGGCACAACATAATTTGCATGAGCATGCGAATCAAGACGCACATTCAAACCACCTGGTGCAATCCATTCAGTGATTTTACCTGGGCTTGGATAGAACTTCTTGGGGTCTTCTGCGGTAATCCTGCATTCTATCGCATGCCCTTTGCAAGAAAAGCTTTCTTGCTTGGGTAGTTCCTCGCCCTGAGCGATTTTAATCATCCATTCAATGAGATTGAGTCCGCTCACCATTTCACTAATGGTATGCTCTACTTGTAAGCGAGTGTTCATCTCCATAAAATAAAAATCTTTCATGTTTGCATCAAGCAAAAACTCAAAAGTTCCAGCCCCCACATAGCCAATGTATTTAGCCGCCTTAACAGCCGTTTCTAACAAACGCTTACGCACGCTCTCTTCTAAAACAACTGCCGGAGTTTCTTCAATGAGTTTTTGCTGGCGTCTTTGCACGGAACAATCTCTCTCGCCCACATGAATGACATTACCATGCTTATCGGCTAAAATTTGGACTTCAATATGCTTAGGCTTGTTGATAAATTTTTCTAAATACACGCTTCCATCGCCAAATGCACTCAAAGCTTCCGTTTCTGCAGCTAGATAAAGGTTTTTTAACTTTGATTTATCTTCTATGACACGCATGCCCCTTCCGCCCCCACCAGCGGCTGCTTTGATGATTACAGGATAGCCGATTTTATCAGCAATTTCTTCTGCTTCTTTATAGCTTTTAAGAATGCCATCGCTTCCTTCAATCACGGGCATACCGGCTTCTTTCATCACGCTCTTTGCCTTAGATTTATCGCTCATTAAAGCCATAACCTTCGCACTAGGACCGATGAACTCCAACGAATGGTGTGAACAAATTTCTACAAAATTCTGATTTTCACTCAAAAAACCATATCCGGGAAAAATCGCATCCGCTTCAAATAACTCTGCTGCACTAATGATTGCAGGAATATTCAAATAACTCTCGCTTGATTTAGCCCCACCTACACACACTTTAGCATGGGCTGTGTTGAGATAGTGAGCATCTTTATCTGCAATAGAATAAATCGCTATGGCTTCTTTGCCCATTTCTTGAATGGTTTGAATAGCCCTTAAGGCAATCTCACCCCTATTGGCAATTAAAATGCGTGAGAGTTTTTTCTTTTCTACTTTCTTGTTTTCTACTTTTTTATTCATGGAATTTAAAGCTTTTCAATTTTAATGAGCTTAGTGCCATATTCTACCGGCTGGGCGTCCGCAACTTCAATAGAAACAACCTTGCAAGGGTATTCTACTTCAATTTCATTCATAATCTTCATAGCTTCCACAATGCCGATGACTTGCCCTTTTTTAAGCGTATCACCCACTTTTACATAAGCTTCAGCCCCAGGAGATGGCGCATGGTAGAAAGTGCCTACCATGGGCGAAAGCACAAAATCTTCTTTTTTATCCACAATAGGGGTGCATACCATAGGCACAGGGGCTTGAGCACTAGGCATACTCGCTTCTATAGCCATAAGTGGGACTGAAGAATTAGCTGAATTTAACACATTTTTATGTTTCGCATAAGCGGACTCTTTATCTAAAACTAACTCAAAATGCTCACGCTTTAATTTCAAATGCCCCAAATCAGAAGCCTTAAAGTCCTTTATCAATTCTTCAATTTCAGAAAGGTTCATAACAATCTATTCCTTATATTTCGTAAAATATGCCACAAACACACCCCTAATCTTAGAGCCATAAGCGTTTTTAGCAAATAATTCTTGTTATAATAACATAAATTATATAACAAATTTTGAAGGTCTAAAGCCCCTTTACAATAAATAAAATATTTCAATGTAAGGAAATCATTTAATATGGGATTAAAATCAGATTCTTGGATTAAAAAAATGAGCTTAGAGCATGACATGATTAGCCCATTTTGTGAAAAACAAGTCGGTAAAAATGTGATTAGTTATGGCTTGAGTAGTTATGGATATGATATTAGAGTGGGAAGTGAGTTTATGCTTTTTGATAATACAAACGCTTTAATTGACCCTAAAAACTTTGACCCTAATAATGCGACTAAAATTGATGCGAGCAAAGATGGCTATTTTATCCTACCAGCTAATGCATTCGCTTTAGCTCATACGATAGAATATTTTAAAATGCCAAAAGATACTTTAGCGATTTGCTTGGGTAAAAGCACCTACGCAAGATGTGGGATTATTGTGAATGTTACACCCTTTGAACCGGAATTTGAAGGCTATATTACCATTGAAATTTCTAATACCACAAGCTTGCCGGCCAAAGTCTATGCGAATGAAGGCATCGCTCAAGTGGTGTTTTTACAAGGCGATGAAATGTGTGAGCAAAGCTATAAAGATAGGGGCGGTAAGTATCAAGGACAAGTAGGCATTACTTTACCTAAGATTTTGAAGTGATTTAATAGAAGGTTAGCTTAATTTAGACTAGCCCTAAATACAGGGTTGATAAGCAAAATATTCTAGTAATTGAAAATTTAAGGCATTAAAAGAAAAAGGTCTTTTTACGCCGTTTTTTGTAAAAATATAAAAATATTTTTGTATTTACTATGAATAATAATTTTAAAATTCTGATTAAGTATTTTCGCTTTTATTATTAATGCCCTATAAATAAAGCCTTTAGAGCACATTTATCATAACAACAACTAAAAAAATAAACAAAGTGGTTAAATGAAAGCCACTAAAGAGTCTGATTTTAATTCTATATTTTAGCAACTAAAACTTTTTATACTCCCTTAAGATTTTCTTAAGTATAATCAAATGAGATATGATTGGATTTGAAAGGATTTAAAATGAGTCAAGAAGATAATCAAAAATATGATATGTCAAAATGTAGAGTAGCGAATGAAAGTTTTGATATGGCAAAAGAATTTTTTGACAAAGAAAGTAGTGACAAGAACAGCAAAGAAAGTAATTTTGATAATCTAAACGACAAGTCGCAACAAAACAACTCTAATCACAGCAAGTAGTCTTTAGCAAATTATCATAGTATGATGTGTGATGTAAAAAATGCGTTCGATATTTTGAGTTTTTTGAGTTATGTTATTGCTATTTTTTCCTTAGTTGTTGCTATTTATAGTGTCCAGCGTGCTAAAGCAATTTTTTTAACAAGTATGGCTTTGCAAGCCGAACTTCATATGTCTAATACTATAAAAGAATACACCCAAGCAGTAGCAGGCAACGAGTTACAAAGAGTACACAAAATCAATTTTCTGATAGCTGTTGACTTATACTGCAAATACCTTCTTGCTTCTTGTTTTAATAAAACTCTTGTTAACGACAATATAGATTTTTATTTAAGCATTGTTGAAAGCAAAGACTTTAAAGATTTAATATCTCGAGATGGTTATTGTAAACACATTAAAAAATTTTATAAAATTTACAAGAAAAAACCGCTCATTAAAGATTGATAATTTTTATTTTGCTATAGGCTTTCAATTTGTGTACTCGTAAATGGCACCTAAAATAAACCCCTAAAAGCGACAAATTATAGACAACCCAAACAAAACTAACTCTATCTTGATGTTGCTTGCAAGCTTTATAGAGCCACTCTAAACCTGCACCACGCTTGCTATAAACACGCATGCACTCTCAGATTTCAAGACCATATCTAGTGGAATGCGATAGGTTTCACGCTCTTTAAATTGCTCTCTTTCTTGCTCACTAAAGCCCCCTTCAGGTCCTATGATGATGCCATTTTCAGCATTCAAGCTTGTTTGCAATTTTTCACCATTAAAATCCAAAACACTTGCCTTGGGGTAAGCTTTTAGCATATCTTTTGTGCTTGAAAACACTTCTAATCCCATTAAATCGCTACGCCCACATTGTTCACAAGAATTAATCAAAATTTTTTTAAATCGTTCTAATTTGACACTATCTATCTTTTCGTTACGCTGGCTAAAATCAGCATAAAACAGGCTTAGCTTACTTACGCCCAACTGGTTAAGAAAGGGTAAAATCCTTTCAATGCTTTTTGTTTCAATAACGCTTAAAATCAAATGAGCCTTTTTATGAGCCATAATCTCTAATTCTTGCTGGTTCACTAACTTTAAAAGAGCGTATTTTTTAGTGATTTCTACATGCTTATAGGTGTATAAAAATTTATCTTTTAAATTTCTCAACTCCAAACAACTCGTGCTTTTCACACGCCTTGAACGATATAAATGCGTGTAACTCTCCCCTTCTATTTTTAAAGTAGGCTCTTTAGCTAAAGAATGGTAAACAAAACGCATTTAAATGCCTACCAATACGATGATAAGAATTGTTTCTAAAAAATATAAAATTTTAGCCCTTTTAACATAAGCTTTCATTCTTTCTTCCTTAGTAATAGCAAATTTCACGCTTTTATGGCGTTTGACTTCAGCCACAAGCATAAAAAGCAATCCTGAAAGCATGACAATAACCCTAAGAGAAAATTCAAATTGTTGCATCGCCCAAATAAAAACCCCACTTAAAAGAGCAATGCTTAAAAGAAGGTAAATCGCTGGCATGATTAAGTAGATTTTTCTATTCAGTTTGATGAAATTTTTCTCCCTAAAAAGGGTGTAAAGATTGATAATGAAAGCTAGGGCTAGTAACGAAGCAAAAAGGGCATGAATGAGTAATGATTGAGTCATGACATCAGAATTTTGCGTGCTTAATACTTGTAAATTTATCCCTAACATCAACTTCCTTTTAATATTTTATTTTTGATTAAGCCTATTATTCTATCATGTGCTAATGAGTTTAATAAATGAAAAACCTAGTAGCTTAGAAAATAATGCCATAAAATCCCCTAAAGAAGCGGTTGTTCTTTTGAATATGGGGGGCCCAAACAGCCTTTATGAAGTGGAAGTGTTTCTAAAAAACATGTTTGATGACCCCTTTATCCTTACCATTAAGAATAGCTTCATGCGTAAAATGGTGGGCAAAATGATTGTCAATAGCCGCATAGAAAAATCCAAAAAAATCTATGAAAAATTAGGCGGAAAATCCCCTTTAACCCCCATTACATTCGCCCTTACCAAGCGTTTAAATGAATTAGATTCTTCACGCTTTTATACCTACGCTATGCGTTATACTCCCCCTTATGCGTCTATGGTTTTACAAGACTTAGTTACAAAAGATATAGAAAGTTTAGTGCTATTTTCTATGTATCCACAATACTCTAGCACCACGACTCTATCTAGCTTTAATGACGCTTTTAAGGCTCTCAAATCCTTAGAAGCTTTTCGCCCCAAGGTGCAAGTAGTAGAGCGATTTTACACTAGCACAAGACTCAATGAAATCATTTTAAACACGATTTTAAGCACCCTAAAAAACCAAGAAAGCCAAGACTTTGTGCTAATCTTTTCAGTGCATGGCTTACCCAAAAGCATTATTGATGCTGGAGATACTTATCAAAAAGAATGCGAACACCATGTCAGCTTGCTAAAAGACTTGATGCAACAAAGAAATATCACATTTAAAAAAGTCCTACTCTCTTATCAGTCCAAGCTAGGACCTATGAAATGGCTAGAACCTAGCACTCAGGATTTAATAGAAAAACACCGCAAATCTAAGATTATCATTTATCCTTTAGCATTCACTATTGATAATTCTGAAACGCTCTATGAATTAGAGATACAATACCGCTTAATGGCCAAGCGTTTAGCCATTAAAGAATACTTAGTTTGCCCATGTTTAAACGATTCTATAGAGTTTGCCAAGCTCATCATTGAATTAGTCAAAAATCTCAAAAATGAGTAAAATTTGCATAAAAAAGTGATTATTGTAGTAAGATAATTATTTCAATCTCAAGGATTAGATTGTTAGGATACTTAATTTTCAAACAAATTAAAAGATAAAGGTTTATTCAATGTTTTTACTCTCTTGTTTTTCCAAGAAATTCTTAAGCGTTTTTCTGCTTATTTTGTTAGGTTTAAGCGGTTGCAAGTCAAATAGCCAAGATAACTTAGATGAAACCCTTTTAAGCTCAGGAACTCAAAGTTCCAAAGAATTAGAAGATGAACGAGAAAATATAGACAAAAAAAGTTATGCTGGCTTAGAAGATATTTTTAGAGACACCAAGTTTATTAGCCCTAATGATAAATACATGCTGTTAGTTTTTGGGCGTAATGGTTGCTCGTATTGTGAAAAACTTAAGAACGATATTAAAAATGTCAAAGAATTACACGACTATATCAAAGAACATTTTAATGCCTACTACATCAACATCAGCTATTCCAAATTACATAATTTTAAAGTCGGCACTAAGAATGACACAAAAGAAATCAAAATGCCCACAGAAGAATTAGCTCAAATTTATGGCGTTCAATCCACTCCAACCATTGTTTTATCTGATAAAACAGGTAAGACTATCTACGAACTACCCGGCTACATGCCTTCCACACAATTTTTAGCCGTGCTAGAATTTATCGGCAATGAAGAATATAAAAAAGTCAAAAACGATAAGGACTTCACCAAGCAATTAAAAGCTTACATCAAGTATAAAACTAACCTTTCTAAAAACAAGTCCAACTAGGAAGTGGCATGAAGAATCTTAAGAGCTTGTTTTCTTTTTTACTAGCTTCTTTTTGGATAGCAATCCCTTTAATCGTACTCTATGCATGTGCATGTGCGATAGCCACTTTTATAGAAAACGATTATGGCACAAGCGCTAGTAAAGCCATTGTATATAATACCACTTGGTTTAATTTCTTGCATGCGTATTTGTTAGTGGTTTTAATAGGCACTTTCATCACTTCTAAAGCCTTGATGCGTAAAAGATACGCAAGCATTTTTTTCCACAGCTCATTGATTTTGATTATTTTAGGAGCAGGAATCACACGCTTTTTTGGTGTTGAAGGACTGATGCACATACGAGAAAATAACTCTCAAAGCTCTTTTAAAAGCACGGATACTTACCTTAATGTTACCCTTAATGACACTACAAAGCTTTCTTTAAAAACGCCTTTAACATTTTATTCCAAACATTTAAAACCCATTCATACCACTCTCAATCATAAGCCCTTAATCTTAGAACCCTTAGAAATCTACAAACAAAACGCCGCCAAAAAAGACAACGCTACTATTCTAGTTTTAAAAGCAACTTATAATGGCGTGAGTCACGAATTTAAACTCATCAAAACTAATAGAAATGAAGGCATAGAAGAGAGTCAAATGTTTAAAGATGACAAGCTCTCTTTAGATTTTGGAGCCACTTATGTTGAGCTACCTTTTCAAATCAAATTGAAGCGTTTTGAATTACAACGCTATGCAGGCTCTATGAGTCCTTCATCTTACGCTTCAGAAGTAGAAGTTTTGAAATTAGATAATACCTTAATCAAACCTTACAGGATTTTTATGAACCATGTATTAGATTATGAAGGGTATCGCTTCTTTCAATCTTCCTATGATACCGATGAAAAAGGCACCATTCTTTCTGTCAATAAAGACCCAGGCAAAATCCCCACTTACTTAGGGTATGCGATGCTTATTCTAGGGGCTTTATGGCTACTTTTTGATAAAGAAGGCCGGTTTTTAAAACTCTCTCGTTTTTTAAAATCTCAGCAAATCGCTAGTTTTTTACTCGCTTTAGTTTTAATAAGCCCCCTAACATCTATGCTTGCTAATGACAAAGCTCAAATTGATATGCATGGGGGTAAAAGCGTTAAAATAGAACAACAAAATGTAGAAAACTCCACCCACAAAGAAAATTCTCAAAAAAATATATTAGAGCGTTTGAAGCGTTTGAGAGAGTATTCCAAAGAACACTTACAAGCCTTTCAAAGACTTCAAGTCCAAGATTTTGATGGGCGTATCAAGCCCCTTGATACCATTAGCATTGAATATGTGCATAAGATTTTAAGAAAAGATAGTTTTCAAGGTCTAAATGCCATGCAAGTGCTTTTAGGTATCATGTTCTATCCTGATGATTGGCGCAGTGTCAAGATGATTTACACTTCCACTCAAGCCTTAAGAAAGCTCATAGGCACACCCCTAGATGAGCGACGCATTGCTTTTAGAGATATTTTTGACCACCATGGGTATAAATTGCAAAATCATGTTGAAGAAGTCAATCAAAAATCCCCTAACGAACGCAATGAGTTTGATAAAGATATTTTAAAGGTAGATGAACGCATTAACTTAGTCTACACGCTTTTTAGCGGTCAGGTTTTACGCATTTTTCCTAATAAAAAAACGAACGCTTGGCTTTCGCCTATTCAAGCCATCAATAGCACAGATAAAGATGTCTCAAGCGTTGCACAGAATTTTTTAAAAAACATTTTTAATGGGTTTGATGAAGCCTTGCAAACAAATGAGTGGCACAAAGTAGAAAAAACCCTAAAAGATTTAAGTGCCTACCAAGAAGAGCATTCTAAAAACCTTTATTTATCGCCATCAAAAGTTGATTCTGAAATTTTCTTAAACCATACCAACTTTTTTAATGGCTTGACCTTGCCCTACATCTTTCTTGGGCTGTTGCTCTTTATTGTTGTGATTAATTCTATTATTAAAAACACCACTCCAAATGCTTGGCTAACAAAAATTCTCTATATAGCTATCATACTCTGTGCATTCGCCCACTCTATAGGGCTAATATTGCGCTGGTATGTGAGTGAGCATTCACCTTGGAGCAACGCCTATGAATCCATGCTCTATATCGCATGGGCTTCTATCATCGCAGGGTTCATCTTACGCTCCAAACTCGCTCTGTCAGCTTCTAGCTTTTTAGCTGGCATAGCACTCTTTGTAGCTCATTTAGGCTTTATGGACCCCCAAATCGGTAATTTGGTGCCGGTTTTAAAATCCTATTGGCTCAATATCCATGTCTCTATCATCACCGCTAGTTATGGCTTTTTAGGACTATGTTTTGTGCTAGGCATTTTAAACCTGGTTCTGTTTATTTTACGCAAACAGGGGCGTTCTAATTTGGACAAAACCATTCTTTCAGTGAGTGCCATTAATGAAATGAGCATGATTTTAGGCTTATTCATGCTTACAGCAGGAAATTTCTTGGGCGGAGTTTGGGCTAATGAATCTTGGGGGCGCTACTGGGGGTGGGACCCTAAAGAAACTTGGGCGTTGATTTCTATTTGTGTCTATGCCTTAATCTTACATTTGCGTTTCTTGGGTTCTAAAAATTGGCCTTTTATCCTAGCAAGTAGTAGCGTGCTAGGGTTTTATTCTATTTTAATGACTTATTTTGGCGTGAATTATTATCTCTCTGGTTTACACAGCTATGCAGCAGGCGACCCATTACCTATCCCTACTTTCTTATACCCTTTTGTAGCGACTACTTTCATACTCGTGATTTGGGCTTATTTCAAACGCCATTTAAGTTTGCCTAAACTACAATAATTTAAAAGGCTACCCCATGTTCCAACTTTATTAGATGCCTATATAGAAGATTCTAGGACTGAAGAAACTTCTTCTAAACCCCTTTTAAATGTTGCGAATGGGTAGATGGGGTCAAACCTAAAAGATTTAAATCTTTTAGGACCACATTCAAGAGTGGTGGGACATTGACACACCAAACAAGGAATAACAATGGATTTAACTGATTTCAAAAAACTAAGCGAAGAACCCCTAAAATCTAGCGTAGCCAAAGCCTTTTTTGAAAATTTTGATTTTAGCGGGGATAAAATTGATTTTATCATCACTTACAACCATAAAAACAAAGGCAAGCCTTTATGGGTTGAGCCGATTTTATGGGCTGAGGGCAAGAAAGGCAAGAGCGAAATTTTTAAATCTTTGACCCAGCTCATTCTAACCATAGGCAAGCATAAATTTTATACGCATTTTCCACCGCCTTATCTAGGGGCGTTTGATGCGTTTAGTTTTGCTTTTGTGCCGTATTACAAACTAGATTTTATTTTCACACGAAGCGATATTGATTTTTCAGTAACGCCAAGCAACCAAACAAGCGAGAGTTTTAAGCACTTACTCAATGAAATTACCCCACTCTTAGAAAAAGAAGTTTTAATCTTTGATTATGAAATGCAAAAACAAGAGCTAAAAGCCTTTATCAAAGATAATTTACTTTATTCTAAACGCTCTAAAATCCCTGTAGATAAGAATAATTTTGTGCATGTGTATTTCAAATGGGTAGAACATGTTAAGCCTAGCATTTCTATTGAGTGGCAGCAGGCTAAAAAGCAAGGCATTTTAGATGCGGACTTTTATTTAGCGGATTTACTAAGCGAAAGCAATGAAACCATTTTAGAAAGTCTAAACACGATTTTAAAAGTCAATCATTACAAATTTAATAAGAAGTTAAACAATTTTGGGGCGTTTAATTTTGATGAAACTTCGTTTAATGATAAGCAACAAGCTCATTCAAATTTTTGGAGCATTTATGAACGACCGCCTAAAAGAGAATTTTGGGACTACATCATACAAAGGCGTGATTTATTAGTCTCTGATGATGTGAGAGAAAGAAAGGGGGCATTTTTCACCCCTAAAATTTGGGTAGAAAAGAGCCAAGAATATCTAGCTAAAATCTTAGGGCAAGACTATCAAGATGAATATATTATTTGGGATTGTGCTGGAGGGACAGGAAATCTATTAAGCGGCTTAATTAACAAAGCAAATCTATACCTTTCTACTTTAGATAAAAGCGATGTGTCTATCGTAAAAGAACGCATTAAAAATGGGGCGAAGCTTTTAGAAAACCATGTGTTTCAATTTGACTTTTTAAACGATGATTTTTTCAGCGAGAAAGTGCCTAAAAGCCTACAAGAAATTTTAAAAGACCAAGAGAAATTAAAGAAGCTCATTATTTACATTAATCCGCCGTATGCTGAAGCTTCTACAACAGCCACAAGACACGGCACAGGAAACAATAAGCCTGAAGTTGCTACAACAACTTTTTACACAAAGAATAAGAGTGAATTAGGTAGTGCAGGTCGTGAGCTTTTTGCACAATTTTTCATGCGTATTTATAAAGAATTAAACGGCGTAACCCTTGCAAGTTTTTCAACTTTGAAAAACTTGCAAGGCTCTAATTTTAAAAAATTTAGAGAAGTCTTTAAGGCTGAGTTTAAAGGGGGCTTTATGGTGCCGGCTGATTCGTTTGATAATGTTAAAGGACAATTTCCTATCGGCTTTTTAGTATGGAACACAAAAGCTGATTTATCCTTTAGAAACCCTAAGCCTAAGCTTAGGGAACTCAAGGGGAACTATCGTTTCAGTGAAACAACCACTTTAAGTCCAAAAAAAGCGAACTCAAAGTATAATTCTCTCCAAGAGTTTTTACCATGCAATTTAGACATGATAAACTCCTATAAGAATAATACTTCTGCCCCTAAGCTGACTAATTCAAAGGGGCAGAATGAAATTCTACAACAAAACCCCTTAAAACTTCAAAATCGTATTAGCTTAGAAGTGTTTGATAGTTTTGGCGGATTTTTAGGCACAAAGAATATTGTTATAGATGATGAAAACAACAAACCTATTATCCATTTCTTACGACCCTTTTATGACAAGAAAACTGAACCTATAGCTTTTTTACGCATGATAGGGGCGGATTTTCAAAATAGCATAGGGTGTTTTCTTACCCTAACGCTCACACCAAATGATGTGAATACCGCACTATCTACCCCTATTACCACACAAAATATTTATCCTATTTTCTTGTATTTAACTATCCGCCATTGTATCAAAGCCACATGGCAAAACGACAGAGACCAGTTTTACGCCCCCTACAATGACGCATGGCAAGATGATAACGAGTTTAAAAACAACGCCCTAGCATTCATGCTTTTTCACACCCAAAATAGAATTAGTCTCAATGCGAGTAAAACCTATGCCAAAAGAGTAGGAATAAACCACTTCATACCCTTTAGCGAGCAAGAAGTCAACGCTAAAGAAAGATACACTAGCCATGTGTTGCTAGACTTTTTAAAAGGCAAGACCCCTAAAAAAGAAAGCGATAATCTTTTTGATGACCCTAAAAAAGAAATTAAGCCTTTAGAATTTAGCGAGAATGCTCTAAGTGTGTTTAACGCTGGAAAAGAAATCTATCGCTATTACCACGCACAAGATTTCACTAACCACGACTATAACGCTAATGCGAGCTTATATGATATTAAAGAATTTTTTCAAGGAAGAAACGCACAAGGCAAGTTAAACCCACCCATTAAAGCCAAAGATGGGTATTACAAACAGCTTTATGCTAATTTACAAGACGCCTTAAAAGACTTAGCCAAAGATTTACAGCCCAAAGTCTATGAATACGGATTTTTAAGAGAGTGAGTTAGAAAATATAATGAACGATTAGACAGACTATTTAGAAAAGAAATAGCTAACCATTTCGTTAAAATTATCTTGACTTTGTAAAATAGTGTCTTTTAAATAACCTTTAGTATTGTCATATTCTCTAATGCCCCTATAGTAAAAGGCTTTGTGTTCGTTCTCTATAATAAAGGGCATGATATTGTTTTTCAAACACTCTTTAAACATAACTAATCGCCCTACTCTACCATTGCCATCGCTAAAGGGGTGTATCTTTTCAAAAGCCACATGAAAATCTATGATGTTTTCCAAACTCACTTCAATGTTGCTATGGTAATTTTCTAAAAGTTTTGTTAATTCGCTCTCAACTAATTTGGGTCTTGTTGTGGTGCTATTGCCTACAAAATTAGGGCGTTTTTTAAAACCACCAATAACTTCAAAGACGCAATTATTTTTTAAGATTTTGTGTATAGTTTAAAATACTCCTCACTAGACATAGGGGGGATAATTTCTCTAACTAATTCATAACTACTTGTTCTTTCTACTTCTTTGTAAATGTCTTTAAGGTGGTTGTATTCTCTAGTGATTTCATTGCCATTTTCTAAGACTTTCTTGTGTGTTTCATAGTGGTGGGTTAGCTCTATTTCTAAACTTTGTTCTTTTAATTGCTCTAAGCTGTTTGTATAGGTTAGTCTTTCAGTTTCTTTAGGATTAAGTGGTTGATTAGTTTCTGTATTGATAAGTTTGTATTCTTTGGTTATACGCTTTTTAAACCCCTCATTATTGATTTCATAGGTGCGTGAGCTGTCTTTTATTTCACCATTAGCAAAGAAATTAACCTCTTCTGTGCTGTTGTCATTATATTGGCGTTGTTCATAACTTAGATATTCTGCCCATTCAATAGGTTTTCTAGAAATCATGCTTAGTGTGTTGCTTTTAAATTTCACTTGATAATTAAGTGGCTCTTGTTGGCTCTCTAAAGCAAGTTCTTGACTTTTAAGCCCATTTTCTAATTCTATGGTTGGCTCTAGTGCAGTGTTGGTAATTTCTTGTTTGTAGGGGCTAGTGTTGATGACATCGCCATCATCTAAAATGCTGAATAAATTAGGTTGCTCTCTTAATTCTTTTAACTTCTTTTTGCTGGGTTTGTAAGCCATTACCATATCCTTAGTCTTTAAAATAGTCCTTAAATATTTTAGGATTTTTTGAAATTTAAACAAGCCCCATAATCTATCTTCTGTAAGCTCGTAATTTAGGGGGTTGTAGCGTTTGGTTTATGGGTCTTGTTTAAAAAAGTTAATTAGGTTAAACTTTATGCAAGGAAAATCTAGTGAAAGGACTAATGCTATGAAAAAATTAATTCTTTTTTCTTGTCTTTCTATGAGTGTTGCCAATGCTTTGGGGGTTACTTTAGTGGAGAATCCCACATCTAATGTCAAACTAGCACAAATGCTAACAAGCATGGCTAAAAGAATTGACCAAGGCACAACGATGATTAAAAAATACACCACTATGATTGAAAAAGCCCAAGCCACTATCAATCAGCTTGATAAGGTTAATAGCGTATTAAATCAAACCCAATCCTTTTTGAGTGGGAGTGCTATCAATATCGCAAATCCCATGCAAGTGATTGAAAACACCAAATATATCTTGGAAAATATGCAACAAAACGCCGAGAACATTAAAGAGAATGTATCTCAATACAATGCGAAACAAGTCTTACAAGGCAGGTATTTAGCTAGTCAATGCCCTTGGTTAGATTATTCTAAGGTTGTGGCTAAGGCTAAGAATTTGCCCTTTGTTAAAACAGGTAAGCAAAATACCGCAGTCTTTAAAAGTGCGAGAAATTTTGCGGATAGTTTGTCTTATAATCTAACGAGCCAAACTGATAGCATGATGGGGACTTTAAGTGGGAGGGCGTATGCCTTAGAGATTTGCAAACAAAATAAGAACCAACAATTAGCCTTGCAAATTAGAGAGCAAGAAATCCAAGCCAAGACCGCTCTTTTAAACAATGATTTGCAAGCTTACCAACAATATAAAGCCGTTCAAGAAAAGCTTTCTGCTCAATTAGAGGCTAATATCCAAGCCGAACTTTTTGCAAGAAGTGCGCCTTTAATCAACAGACAAATCCAGCAGTTAGAAAGCTTAGGCGTAGAGGATATGAAATATCAAGGCAAGTTTTGTAAAAAAATAACCAGTGAAAAAAGGACAAACTACTTGCTATCCTATGAAATACATCACAGAGCAATTAAACAATGAATTGCTTAATTACAAGGCGGAATTAGCCAAAGAACTTCAAAAAGCAGGCACAAATAAGAATGCACAAGCTCAAGTCTATGCCAACATGAAACAAAAATTTGAAATGCTAACGATTGACTATATCAAGGATATCGCAAGCAATCTCACTTTTTTAAACGAGACCATGAGCTTAATTTCTAGCATGTTAGCTAGAGATTATCAAGAAAATCATGGCTATGTGAATAATGTTAAGCCTGTAACAGAGCAAAGTGTTCAAATGCAGAGATTAAACAATCAATTGAGCCAAGCCTATCAAGCGAGCCTTAATCAATATGGTTTCCCTAATTCTAAAGCTCAAAGCACTTCTAGCAGTGCTAGTAATAGCTCTAAATTAAAGATTGAATAAGAAAGTTTAGAAAGTTTGGGTATAATTCTAGCATACTTCCTTTATGGGAAGCTAGGGCTTATCTCTATGGTAAGTTGCCCTACCTTTGAGTAGGGAATATATGCCCCTTATCTTTAAGGGGGCATTTTTACAAAATCTCGCTTTTAATCTTATCCTTAATAATCTCCAAAGTTTCATTTTGAACATTAGCAATTTTACCTTGACTGCGTCTTGTATCAAAAGTTCTTATTTGATGGAGTAAAGCAACTTGTTCGGTATTGTTATTGTCAAAAAAGGCATAATGATAGGCTTTGTCTCTATGTTTGGTTTGAGAGCTTAGAGGCACACCCAAGAATAACTTATTAGATAAAACTTTTAGCACTAGCACAGGGCGTGTAAAACTTATAGATTTTCCATAGACTTCATGCCCTATGTTATAGCCAATGCTAACCCAATAAATATTGCCCACTTTAACTTTTGTGGGGGCAAATTTATTGACTCGTTTCTTTTGTTCGTTCCATTTGTCAAAGGGTGTGTTCATACCAATTATTCCCAATCTCTATTAGGGGCTGAAAATCTCTCAACTGAGATTTTAGGTTTGAGCATGTTAGAGGCTTTTGAAATACCCTCTTGGGCTAGATGAGATGCCCCACCTGTAGCAACGCCTAATGCAGTATTACCTACTGCACCTACCACACCTTTTGCAACACCCATTGCACCACCTTGTCCACCACTTGCATTCACATAGCCTCTCTTAGCCATGCCTGCAGTCGCCGCCACAACCATGCCACCTACTTGAGCTATATTAGAAATCATATTGCCTGCATCAGCTATTGTGCCTTGTGTGCCAAAGATAGCATCAATTAATTTGGGGACTTGTAAAACTGACCTTAAGCATAAAATCCCCATTATAATTATAAAAAGTAGGCTAAATCCTATATCTATGTAGTTTTCCATTGTAATGCCACTTCCAAAAAATTGTGAAGCAATAAGACCATTTCCTTTCAAACTTCCAGCACTTGCACTATCTTTTACCATAGTTTGTAGAACAAAGCTATTAAGACCACCTAATAACATAATTAGAGGCATATAAAAAGTTAGAGAAATCAATTTCTTAACATAAGTCCAAGCAAAACCTCTTGTTTGTTGGAAAAAGACTAAGGGGATAAATTCTAGGTAGAACATAGAGTATATAGAAAATTCTATAAAAGTAATTAACATATAAGTAACCATAAGAGCTAAAAAAAGAATTTCAATTATAAAAACCCCTAAAACAAGCAGTAAAATAGGGGTTATATAAAGCCAATTTGCCCCCTCAGTTTTTGTAAAAATAGCTGAAATAAAATCAAAAATTTTTGTAAAGCTTATCACAATTATTTCTTGTATTCTGTTTGAATACTTAATATTTATTGAGGAATTTTTATTAGTAATGTCAGTATGACTAGATTTTGAAGCTTTGTTAAGAAAGTAATCAACTCCATGTGTAACAGCCATTGAAGGATAATTGATTAGCTCCATGAAATCGTTTCTAGAATCTTTTGGGTTAGATAGGCTGTAATGAAAAAAAGTTAAATAGATACCGAACACAGCAATCATAATCAAATGTTTACGCTCGGTTAAATCTTGATTTTTTACCCTGTTGACAATATACAAAATAATCAGTATAGAAAACATAAAAATCCCAATATCTTTATAATAAGAAATAAAAGATTTATCAAACACATCTTGAGCTGAAATTACTATGTTTTCTACCATACCCATAAAGGTTTTGTATTTTTCAACAAGTTTAGTAGTAAGGGCAGTGATACTCATAAAAATTAAAGACCTGAATTTGTAATTTTTCTTACACTACTAATCGCACTAAAACATTTGTTGCGTTCATTTTTGTTGATGGCAGAATAGGCATCATAAACTGACTTTTTCTCATTGATTGTTTTTTTAATGTTGTTTGCCATAACAGAATAACAATGCTCTAAGTCTTTATTTTTTTCTTTTAAAGAGATTTTTTCATAATTTTTAAAACCAAACTCGGCAATCATAAAAGGAGATGCAGGGTCGTTTATACTCGGTAATAGTGGGTCATTTTCGGCTAACATAATTAGCCTAGAACATCGCTTATCGCTTTTTAAACCATCATCGCCATTTTTAGCTAGATTTTCGCTCATTTTGGCATAACAACTTCCAATTTTAGTCATTAGCAAATTATTGTAGTCTAACTTATCGTAGTATTGATTTTTTTCGTTGATGTGAATACCTTCAAATTTATCATTAGAACTCAGTTGCGTTTCTATTTGCTTATCCATATCTAAAGTTGCCACTTCTTTTAGTGCAAGTTCAGCATTAAGGCAGTTATTCTTTTGCGTTTCTGCTATGTTAAGCCTATTTTTAATTCCATTTTCAATTTGTTTGGCGAGTTGCTGACAAGTTGCAATAGTCTTTTCCCTTTCCTTATCATTCTTCACAAAATAATCCACGCTTTTAGCATTTTCAGCATAGCTCACGCCCATTAAACCTACTAAACACAACGAGATGAATTTCAAACGCATTGAATATCCTTTTAACGCTAATTTTACTTGATTTTCTAAAGCCTTATTTTAGTATAATCTAGCCAATAATGTAGCAAATAAGGGGATAAATGAACTATAAAGAACTACTAGAATTTAGCGACTATGCTATGGATTTAACCATTAGAATGGCACATCATAGCACCGCAATAGAG
The DNA here is from genome assembly GCF_000259275.1 of Helicobacter cetorum MIT 99-5656. Taxonomy (NCBI): domain Bacteria; kingdom Pseudomonadati; phylum Campylobacterota; class Epsilonproteobacteria; order Campylobacterales; family Helicobacteraceae; genus Helicobacter; species Helicobacter cetorum. The sequence continues at coordinate 1,606,951 of NC_017735.1, forward strand.
GGCAATACCTTAACGCAAAATGAAACAGCGAGCATTTTAATTGATGGGGTTATTCCAAAGGCTATGAGTGAAAGAGAATATTATGAAGTTAAAAATTTTCAAAACTTTATCCCCACACTTTTAAAATCTTTACAAGAAAAACAAATTATAGACAATGAATATATCAAGTATATCCATTCAATCATTATGAGCAATCTCATTGAAAACTGCGGAAAATTTAAAACAATTCCCAATGTAGTTTTAGGGGCAAATTTTGAACCAACTGCTCCTTTTAAAGTGCCTATGGTCTTAAAAGATTGGTGTGATAATCTCTATTATCAGCTTAGTAGTGCCAAAAATGACACGCAAAAATTAGAGATTATCATGGATAGTCATATTAAGTTTGAGCATATCCACCCTTTTAGTGATGGCAATGGTAGGACAGGGCGTATGCTAATCTTTTATAGTGTCTTAGAGCAAGATTTAGTGCCTTTTGTGATTACTAAAGATAATAAAAAAGACTACATCATGGCTATGAGAGAAGAAAATGTGCCTATGTTAGTAGATATGGCAAAAGAGGCTCAAGAAGTGGAAAGAAAAAGAGCTATGGGGTTTTTAGAAAAATACAACAATCAATTACACCTTGATAACAAAAGAGAGCAAGTCCAACCTATCTCTTATCTAAAAGCAAACCCCACCACCAAGCCTAACCCCAAACACCTCCATAACAACCGATTTATAAACAATAAAAACAAAGGGGGCAAAGATGATGATAGGTTTGGTTTGTAATATATCCAAATCTCAATTTACCTTTCTCAACCCCTTAAACGCTTCTTCATTAGGTTTTAAGGGTATATTGAGACATTTAGGCAATCTTTTGTTTTTGAAGTAATAGTTGGCTTTGAGCTTTAAGGGCGTTGCTTTATGTCCGCTTACTAGAATAATCACTTCATCTTTGTTAATATTCATAATATCTTGTGCAGAAACTAATTCATAGCCCTCTTCAGAATAAGAGCTTGTCCCACCAAAAATCACTTGATTTTTTTCAGTAGAACGATTTCGTTTTTCTCGTGTGTATTTGCCTATTTCTTCGCTAAGTTGCTTAGCGTAATCTAAGTCATCCATTTTAAAGACAATCTTATATGCTACCGTGCTATTAACAATCCTAGCGTCTTCTTTGCCATAGTATTTTTCTATGAGCGCATTAGATTGCGTGATAAACATAATCACTACACCATAACTTCTACTAAGTGCTGGCATTTCTAACAAAAAAGGAAGTTTTCCAAATCTTACAAACTCATCTAAAATTAGATACACCCTTTCATTAAACTTCTTACTTTCTCTTAATAAAAGATTCTTACCTATGCTTTCTAAAAGAACTCTAATTAAGGGGGCTAGAGTATCAATGTCAGTTTGGGCGATTTTGATATAAAGGCTGATATTTTTACGCCTTAAATCCTCGTATTCAAAGCTCATGTTATCTGTGGCACTTTTGACTTGATAACTTGTAAAAACTTGCATAAACTCTGAATACACGCTCATAATAGAGGCAAATTCTTTTTCATTAGAAATAGACCACTTATTAGCCCATGTCCTAATAACAGGGTCTAACATACCTTCTTTAATAATAACATTACCTTTCTTATCTTTTTCTAATCTATTGACTGTGCCATCATAATTTCTAGGGTCATTGACATCTAAATAGACTTGTTCGCTTACTTGCCTATACCATAAATTCTCAGCATTAGCTTGTGTGTTTAAGATAGGATTGCCATTGCTATCTCTTTCTAGTATAGGCTCATTGTTTTCATCTAATATAAAATTACCATCTTGGTCAACTTTATGGATATAGAGTTCTTTGTAATAAGGGCTTTTAGGGTGGATTAAGGGAACAAAGTTTTGAATAGGTGCAAAAGCCAAATCAAATAAAAAGCTTTCTTGCTTAACGCATAAATCATAAAGAGCGTAAAAGACAAATAGATTTCTAGCCTGTTTTCTCCAATAAGGGTCGTTCTCTTTGCCATCACCACTAAAAATGGTATTGCCCACTTCATCTACAAGCCTTCTTTTTCTATTGAAATCTAGCTTTTCTACAATACGCTTATCAAAAGGATTGAATTTCAAGGAATTGTCATCGCCTAGTGGATTAAAAATGTAAATTTCATTACCTAAGACTTGCTGTCTATAGCCTGCGGTTAAATCGCATAATTCCCCCTTAATATCTAGCACCACTACGGAGCTTTTTAAAGTTAGCAAATTAGGAATAGCTACTGCGGCAGTTTTACCACTACCAGGTGGCGCAATGATTAAAGTGGATAAAGGCGTGTCATAATAGACTGGTTTGTTGTTGTGCAAACCAACTACTACGCCTTGTTTGAAATTCAAATCCATAGGGTGTTCTACACTTACTCCTAAAGTTAAAATACCACAAAGCGCTTGGCTTAGATTTTTGTAATAACCATTATGGAAGGCTTGGATACCTTTAAAACTTTTATTAAAGCCTTGATAGAGAATGTTAGAGCTTTTTTTAAGAGCGTTTTTTAACTTCATGTGCCTTTCCTTTTAAAAGAGAGTTTATTTTTAAGATTTTTAAGCGTTTGTGGGGTTTGTTTGATGCCATAATACACCCCTTTAATCCCCTTAAATACCCCCATAACACAATCTTTAATGATGATACATAGCCAAATGCTTAATACCAAACAAGATAGCCCTAAAAACAAGGGCAAGAAAGGTAATCTCAAGATAAAACCAAAAAAAGATTTGACAAACTTTAAGGGGCTATAGGCTAGTTTTTCTATCTCTTTTACGCTCGCCCACTTTGCTTTTCCATGCGAAGTGAGAGTGTTGCCACTAGAAAGCAAGTAAATGCTTGTTATTAAGGGCATTAAAGCCAGAACAAAGGCTTTATACACTTCAAATTTAAAGCTTGTAAAATGCGAAAGATTAGAAAGTATGAGCCGACTAAATTGATAGGTTTGGGTGAAATTTTTCAAATCAAAGCCTAAAAATAGGCTATACATAAAGATTAAGGGAGCTAAAATGAGAGAAAGTGAAATAAAATAGGGTTTGTATTGCAACATTTTAATCCTTAAATAGCGTGCCTATTTTGCTTATTGTTTAAATTTTCATTAAAGGCAACAAGCTGTTTTTTGAGATTAAAAGGCAAGGCTTTGAGCTTGTCAATTTGATTGAGAGCTTTAAGAGTTTGTTGCTTGAAAGCACTATTGCAAGGTTTTTGTAAAATGCCCATCTTAGTATTAAGGGCTGTCTTAAAACTTTCTTCATTAAGGGTTTTGGTATTTAAGAGTTTGCTAAGTCTTAAATCATTAGAAAAAGATTGGCTAAAAGGCGTGTGAATGGTAGGAGGCTTTCTAGTAACATTTAGGGCGTATTTAGTAAGGGGGATGGAAAACTCATTGTTAGTGCTTAGAATTATCTTGGTGTCCTTAGAGACATCTTGTAAGAGCAAATCCAAAAAAGGCTTAGTGGTCTCTAAAAAATCGCTTTGAAAAACGCTTACAACTAGGCTGTTTTTGGGGTCTAACTCTCTATGTAACTGCATAAAGCTTAAAGCGTTAGTGGGGTCATTCGCAATGATAATTTGCTTAATGTGGTCTAATTTAGTGGTAGGGTTTTTGAGAACGCTTATATTTTTAATATCCTTTGAATGATTTAAGGCACTGATTTCTTGCATAGCGGTTTTGTTGCCCTTTGCATTAAACAAAGCCACGCACACTTCTTTATTTTCATCTAATTTAAAGCTATGCTTGTAATTTTCTAGCAAATCAGCATCTAAGTTGTTGAAATAGGGGTGGTTATTTTCTAATGGTTTTAGGATATTGAAAGTATCTATTATTTCATCATGCTTGTTTTCTATAAAGATAGAAGTATGATTGAGTAAATCTAGGGCTTTACTAGGCTCGTTTAAAGATTGTTTGAATGTTGATTTAAAGGGTTTTAGAGAGTGGATAGTTTCTAAGATTTCTAAGGCTGTTTGGGCTTTTTCTTGGCTTTGTAAGTCTGTGAGTGCGTTTTTTATAAATGCGCTCACGCTCTTTAAATGAACTTCTTTATTCCCTATAATGTGTGCTAATTTCAAATCATCGTTACAATCCTTAGAAAAAGGCGTATAGATAGTAGGGAATTGCTGTGTAATAGCATATAAAATACCCTCGCATTTTTCCTTATATCCTTTACCCTTAATGTCATTATCAAAGGCTAAGATAACATTAAAACTCTCTTGTGGCTTGCTAATAGGCTTGGGTTTTCTAAACTCTCTAGTTTTTTCAACCTGCTTGTTATAAATGGGCGTGTTCTTTTCTTTTTGATAATTTTTAATCACATCTTTATAAGTCTCTACCACTACGCTGTTGAAATCATCTGTAGCCCTGCCTTGTTTGACTAACTCTTGCCATTGCTCTTCTTGTCTTAGATAGCTTTTATATGCCCCTTGTTGCTTGTTTTTTAATTGCTTGAAAAAGCTTTGAAAAAAGAGTTCTAATTTTTGTGCGTTAAATTGCCCTGCGGTGCTAATTAAAACGCTTTCTTTAGGCTCTAAGCCTTGTAACTCTAAATAAGCCAGACTATCAAAGATATTTTCACTTAAGACAATATTTTTAATAAGGCTAAAATCTTTAGGTATTAAGACTTCTATGCCTTTATTCCCTTGTGCGATAGATTTTAAGGGTTTGTCTCTTATGTTGCCCTCTTTGTCTGTGTTTAAGGGCTTATTCAAGCGTTTGTTAATGCCACATTGATGAATGGGTATGACATTAAGATTTTTATCTTCAAAGGCTTGATAGGTAGCAAGGATAAGATTATTAAAGTTATCCGTTTTTAAATGCTCTTTATAAGGTTCTAATAGCTTTGTATCAATGCCACGCTTTTTAATGAGGGTAGCGTTTTCTAAATCATAGGGTTTAAGAGCGTTAAACTCATTGATGATTTTTTGAACTTCTTCGTTGTTCTCTTGTGCGTTATCCCTTGCTTGTAGAGTATCTTTTTTATTGCGATAGTCTTCTAATTTTCCAGCAAGTAAATCTTCAACGCTGATATTTCTATCCTTACAAAAAGTAATGATATTACCGACCTTGTCTGTATGGGTGTCTTTGTAGGTATAGCTAATTGAGCCATTTTCATTTTTATTTTTAAAAATGACTAGATTACCCTCTTCATTTTCATGCTTTAAAACAGGGTTGTTCTTGCTTGTCTTGTCTTTGTTATAAACATAGCCATTATCCAATAAGATTTCATGTAAGGGTAAAGCAGTGAGATTAGGAATGTAAGACATAATCTAGCTTTCTAGTCTTTTGGTCTCATTAAGCCAAGTTTGTTCAAATTTCTCTATGAGAGCATGCGTTTCTTTTGGATTATTCATGCAATCAGAAAGGTTGCTAAAAAACTCCGCCACCTTGTTGTTATAATCCAAACGACTAGCTATTTGGTGCATGCCTAAAAAAGATTGCTTGATGGTATTCAATCTGATTTGTAAGATTTGTTGTTCGGTATTCATTTTAGCTCCTTATTAGGGTTGTGGAATAATGTAATCACCATTTCCATTACAAACATAATTGCTATTAGTGGTGGTGTAAGAATGCCCATGACTAGAAGCACTTCCACTCCAAATGCTATAGTTTAGACAAGTTCCTTGCCATGGCTTATAATTGTTTGCCATAAACTGCACATAAGGAGCGCTAACTAAAAAAGTGCTGTCTTTATAATAGCCTTGTTGAGCCTCCACACTTGCCATAAAATCATCGCTTAGTTTTAAGCTATTCTTAGTAATAATAGGATTTCTCTCTACCACTGTTGTGGTTTTGGTAACCACATAGTAAGTGTTCTCTTTAGCACCAATTTGAAGAGGGCGTTGGTATTTAGTGGTGTATTGTGTAATGGTAGTTTGATAAGTGCTTTGCCAATTAGCATAATAAGTGTTTTGGCTATAAGCTGTCCAATATTTTCTCCAACTAGACCAAAAATCAGAAATTTTTGTGCTATCTTCATGAGAACTTAAATACGAGGCTTGCAAAGAAAAAGAACCTTGAGTTTTGGTATTAGATAGAACCTGAGTCATTGTAGGTTCTTGAATATAAGGCTCAATAATAGCCCCTTGTTTAATGCCAGCATTAAAATTGCACCCCGTAACATCTTCATATTGCCCTGTGAGCTTGTTAAGGCTTTTTAAAATAGTGCGTCTTTTAGCTTGCAAATGTTCATCATCGTATTCCCAATCCCCACACCCAAATTGTTGGTATTGAGAAGTTAATAAGGGGTTAGTTACCCCACGATTTAAATAAACTTTTTTCCCAGTTTTTGGATCGATATAGTATTGGTCTACTAACGGAGTGGAAGTATGGGTCTTATCGTTATTTTCATAGCCTATAATTTGATTGACTACATTAGCGTATTGTGTGCAATCTAGTGCGGTGTGTATCATGCCATCTTCGCCCCTAAATTGGATTTGAGCATTAAATTGTTCGCTCACTCCCATACCATAACCCAAATCCTTAACCACTTGTAATTTGCATTGTGAAGAGTTGTAATACATAGGGAATTCATATTGAGCGCCCCTTAAATTAACACAGCCTCCTATGTTTTTGCTTTGATTGTCTGCATTCACAAAATAAAATTGTGTTTGTTTGATTGCGACCATTTTTTCGTAGTTATAACTATAAGAGCATGCTGTGTCGTTTCTTAAAGCCATCATCTCTTGGCAAGAGCCATTTTTTTCTACAATGCTTAAAGAAATTTCATTTTCGCCTGTATAAACAGGGGCTTTACAAAATTCATTAGACCAAGTAGCAGGACTATTAGAAGCTAGTGGATTATCATTAGTCCCATTAGTGCCATTGCCACCTCCCTCTCCATAAGGTAAAGGCATAGGATACATACCATTTCCCATGCCTCCTATTGTGCCACCCCCATAAACTCCGCCACTACTTATATTGCCACTACCTAAACCACTGCTACTATCATTAAAGCTATTATTGGTATAGCCTCCAACCCCAGCATTAGCTCCACCACTAGCGCCAGAGCCACTAGTTCCACCAACACCACCATAAGCAGAGCCTCCATATGCCCCACTAGCTGAACCACCAGAAGAACTAGTCGCTCTTCTATTGCCTACCCCACCACTTCCTTTGGCTTGGTAAGCCTCTAATGAAATGCCTAGAATTTGGGCGATTTCTTGTTGGTTTTCTCCAGCTAGAATGAGTTTAGAGCCTTTTCTTAGTCTTTTATTGTTCTTTACTTCTTTAATTGCACTAGCCACAGAGCTTAAGGTATAGGTTTGGTCATCTTTAATGATTTTAGAAACATTGAAAGCGACATTTTTTTGTCTTCTATCTAGCTTGTAAGAGCCAATGGCTTTAATGGGTAAAACCTTATGTTCAAAAATGAGATAACCTTTTAAAATACCTTCTTTTGTTTTATTGAGATTGATTTCTTTATCAGTGATTATCACTAAGGCATTAGCTTGAGTGATAAAAAACGATAATCCTAGTATAAGAGCAAGAAAATATTTTAAAACATTAAACATGGTTAAAATCCTTTTTATCTTAAAAGGGAAGTGTTGGAGACCTCCCTTCTTCATTGTAAATATCATTTATAAATAGTGGAAAAAAATAAAATTAACTATTTTTACATATCTCTACCTCCTATATTGTGATTACGAGATTGATATACAGGCTGTTTATTTGCTTGTGTGTAAGCATTAAATTGTCCTGTTTGTTGCACACTCTTTAGGGGTGCTTGGTTTAAGGAATATGTTTGTAATGGCTTTTGCTTATCGCTTAAGATAGAGTTTGCCCACTCTAATTCTTCCTTACTCGCATTAAAGCCACCAATAGCATTGCTATCATTACCCTTAATCTCTTGTGTAACTTGTTTTTCTAGGTCTGTGTCATTTAAAAAAGCGTCCTTATTCTTTCCTAAAATTTGCTTATCCAAAGCATTTTTTGAAAAATGCTCTATTAGATTTAGCTTTTCTTCATGGGTTACTTTTTCAATATAGCTGGGGAGCTTGTCATTGTGTTCTAAATGAAGTTTTATCACACTTCTTAAGGGGTCAGCTTGTAAGAGCTTAGGGTTATCTAAAGCTTTTAATAATCCTTGTTCTATCATATCTTTATGTTCTTTAAAGAGTTTGCTTGGGTCTTTATGATAGAGCAAAAATAAGACTTGCATTTCTTTGGTATTCATGCCTTTTTCGCAATGCTCTAAAAAGGATTTGATGAAATCCTTTTTATTTAAAGATTGATTCTTGTTATTCTCGGCTTGTTTGTCAAAAAATTTCAATAAGGAATTAATGCTTGTTATGTGTTCATGAGAGTTGGCATTATCATTTTCTTTAGCCTCTTTCTTAGTTTCTTTAATTTTAGGGTTTTCTTCTTCAATTTGTGATACATTCTCTGCGTGAGTTAAGGTGTTTTGTGTTTGATGAGAAATTTCTTGTTTTGTGTTTGCATTTTCATAGATTTGGCTCAAATCTTTGAGTTCATCTAAAAAGTTTTGGCTAAAACTATTGTTGCGTTGCTCTTGTGTGGCTTGTTGCTCATACATAGCATCGGGATTTTGACTCTCATAATATTGTTTTAGTGCTTTATTTTCACTCTCTAGGGCGTATTTTTCTAATTCTTGTTGTGCTAACTCATTATCTTTTAATTCATTTTCGTGTAATTTTTGTTTTAAATCTTTTAATTCTTCTTGCAAGACATTTCCAAAAGAATGAGAGAGTTCTAAATCTTTAAGGCTTTCAACAAAGAGCTTTGAAAAATTATCTAAATTAGTATTATTCTCTAATTCAGCCAAACTATTAGCTTGGGAAAGCTCGTTCATAAACTTGTTGTAATACGCAAAGCTTTGCGTATTGCCTCCAAAGAAGTTATAAATATCTAAGAAATTCTTTTTGAAATCAAACCAAGTGTTTCTAGCCTTTGTTACCATATTGTTATTCTCTCTTTCTTTTGCTCATCTTTAATGCCCAAAGTCTCTTTGATTGTTGTTTTGATTTTTTGAATACGCATAAGGGCGTTGTTGCGGTGCATTTCTTTGATTGTGATGATTAACTTGTGCGTAATTTTGTTTAGCACCCCTTTGCTGATAATTGCCTTGTTGGTTTTGATAGTTATAACCTTGTCTTTGTGGGGTATTTTGCCCATAGGGTTGTTGTTGCGATACTTGATAATTAGGGTTATAGCCTTGTTTGTGAGCGATATTTGGCTGGTATTGTTGTTGGGGTTTTTGCACATAATTGCCTTGACTATACCCTTGTTGTTGATAATTAGGTTTTTGATACACATAATTAGCTTGTTGGTTTTGCTCCAAGTTTTTGGTAGGCACAACATAATTCTTACCATTGTTTTTAGCCACAATGTAGTCTTTGATTTTTTGACTTACTCCCTCATAAAGTTTGCTTTGCAAATCTTGAAAAATGGGGGATTTGATTTTGTTCTCCTTATCAAACAGCATAGCCCTTTTGTCATAATTAGGGTTTAAAGGCTTGATTTTATTTCTGTCTAAACTTTGAAATACATCTACATTGTAAAGATACTTAAACTCTAAGACAGGCTCAATATCTATAGTTTGAGTTTTAATTTTGTAATAAGGCTCATTGGTTTGCGGATTGATAGCTAGATTTCCCTTTTTATCTAAGATAGGCTCTAATTCAAATTGAAACATTGGATTTCCGTTGCTATCCATTCTTTGATTGCCTTGATAATCTAAATAGGGTATCCTATTACCTTGATTGTCTAGGGCAAATACTGGTATTTCTTCTTTAGTTTTAACAATAGGAATTTTAGCTCTAGGAATGCTCTTATCATTAAAGATAAAATCAAGCTCTCTTTCATCAGCACCTAATTTTTTAGCGTCAGAAAGACTTATCCAAGCACTGCTTGAATAATTGCCTTGAGCTTGTTTAATGTCTAAAATCAAGTCGTTTAATCCATTAAATGCCACGCCATTAAGGGCGTTATGTGCATGAGATTTTGCTTGTTGGTTTTGACTAAAAGGGGCATAACCTCCTTTAATTGCACTCGCTATTTCAATAACAAGATTATCAATAAAGGCTTCCTTTTGTTGTTCTAATAAAGAGGGATTATAGGGATTCATTTGACTGCTCCTTACTTATTCCATACCATCAAAAAGAGTTGGCTCTTCTTTTTGTGTGTTATAAAGCAAGCTTTCGCTTGTCTCTACTTCCTCTTCAAAACCATATTCTAAAAGTTCTTTTGCTTGTTCTAGACTCAAAGCTTGTAAATCTTTTTCTTCAAAATTCTCTACCATAATGATGTCCTTTGTTTAAAGATGTTTAAATATTTTAGGATTTTTTGAAATTTAAACAAGCCCCATAATCTATCTTCTGTAAGCTCGTAATTTAGGGGGTTGTAGCGTTTGGTTTATGGGTCTTGTTTACTTTCTACTTTTTAAATCTAGCCTTATAAGCTTGTTGCTTGTGTTTGTCAATAAACTCTGAGCAAATCTTGTAATTTCTTTCTAAATCTTTGGGTAGTTTCAAATTCAACAAGTTTGCAATGTCTTTAGCATATTGCAGTTGTTTTTCATTAGGTGGATAAGATTGATAAGTTTTGGCTGTGTTTTCAGGGGTATTTTCTCTTTTTATCCCCTTATATAAAGAGCTGATTTCATCGCCTAGTTTTTCTTTAATAAGCTCCATAAACTCTACATAGCCCACTTCCCCCATTGCAATCTTATCTAGCACTTCTTCGTTTTGCTTGGTGAAATCAACATTTAAAATAAACATGCTCTTAGCATCTTTATTGAAAAACTCTACAATACTTTTACCTAATGCAGTGGGTTCTATCACTCTTTTATTGCCATTAATTTGAATGTGTCCTTTTGAAATGAGTTCAGGCAAGTAACTCGCATAAGTGCTAGGGCGACCTATGCCATTTTTTTCCATAACCTCAATAAAATCGCTCTCTAAATAGGGCTTAGGGCTAGTTTTAAGAATGTCTTTAATAAAGAGTTCTTTTAAAGGGTGTAGAGTGTTAGGACTAAAATCTTTAATGTTTAAACTTAATTCTTTTTCTTTTTCATCTTGTTCTTCCTGTTTGTTCTTATTGAGTTCTAAAATCTCTAAAAAACCCTTGAATTTTAGATTTTTAAAACTGCATTTAAAATCATGCATTTTAATTTTAAAATGCATGCTCACGCTTTCATAAAGAGCATTTTTACTTTGAGAGGCAAGGGTGTTAACAAAAATAAGTTGGTATAGCCCTATGGCTTTACTATCAGTAATATTATGCTCGTTGCATACTTGATGAATATTCTCAAAAGCATGGGGGTGTGTGATACGGACAGCTTCGTGGGCTTCCGCTTGTGAATTTTTTCCAGCCTTATACTCCCTATATTCATATATGCTAGGATAAACGCTCTCAAAAAACTCTTTATGTTCTTGTAAATACTCTTTGCTTAAGGCTTCACTATCTGTTCTAATATAAGTGATTAGTCCAGCCTCAAAAAGATTTTGAGCTAAGTTTTGTATGGTTTTGGTGTCTAGTTTTAAGCTTTTAGAGGCGCTTTTGAGTAGCTTTGAAGTAGTGAAAGGTTTGGGAGGCGAACTTTCTGTATCTTTGGTTTCAATGTTATTAAGTAGCACTTTATCCCCTAAGCCTTGCTTTAAATCATCTAAAAAACTTTGGGCTTGCTCTTTATTGTCAAATTTAAATTCCTTATTGTCTTTAACATGCTTTAAAATGACCTCATTATTATTAAGTAAGACTTTAGCTTGGATTTGATAGCTCATCTTGTCTTTAATGTCTAGTTTTTCAAAACTTTCTATTTCTAAAGCTCTTTTAACAATCAAATACAAAGCTGGGGTTTTGACTCGCCCTGCACTTTGTGGGTATTGATTTAAGCCTTTGGCTAAGTAAGGGGAAAGTGTATAGCCCATATACATGTCTGCCACTCTTCTAGCTAAAAAGCTTTCATAAAATTTCATGTTAGATTGAGAGAAAAGCAAGGCGGATTTTAAGCCCTTGTTAATCCCACTTTCTGTAATTTCATGAAACTCTGCTCTATAAATCTCTTTGGCTAAGTTTTTGATGAGTTGGTAAAACATATAGCCTATAGCATAACCCTCTCTATCAGGGTCAGTAGCTATATAGACTACCTTATTTTTGCATTCATTGATAATCCTATTGATAGATTGTTTTTTATCTGTGCTTTTATAATCAAACATAGGACTAAAATTTTTTTCTACTTCAATATGTTTTAAATCCATAAAATGTCCGCAAGTAGCAAAGACCTTTGCTCCTGTGATTTCTTTAATCTTAGCCACTTTATTAGGGCTTTCAATAATAATGACACTATTATTCATTTTTTACTCCTTAATTTGATTTTCTATAGCCATGTAGTAATTCACCCTTAATATCCATAAGAATTAGCCCCATCAATGCTAAACATAGACCAGTATTACAATGATTAAAAAACATTTTTTTTAACTTCCTATTTTTCATAGCCATTAGCTTTTAAAAAGTCTTTAAAATATTTCTGAGTGATAAACCACTCCGCTCTTTGTTTGGTGGTGGCACAGATTAAGAAATAAAGAGCTTTTGAGTTTTGATAATCCACTTCCAAAGCTATCACGCTTACATGTTGAGTTAGGGCTTTAAAAAAGCCCATTTGTGTGGTTACTCCCACCCAATCCTTGTCTTTTAGAAATTCATCTCTAATTCTCCGATTGGCGTTTTTTAATTCATGCAAACTATTAAAAAACTCGCCATTAACAAAATAGTAATCTTTTTTAATAAGGGTGAATTTATTGTTATTCATTGCTTTAATTCCTTTCTCGCCATAAGTTTCATTGTTGTAGCTTTTGTTTCTGTAGTAATTCTTTCAACATTTTGTTGTTTTCTTTTAAGAGTTTAGTTGCATCACTATTTATGAATTCCTTATCATTAAAAAACTCCTTTCTAACCCCGCCATAGATTATCATTAAGAGAAACAAGCTCAATCCCGCAATGATGAAACCACAGATAAATTTTTCTAAGGTGCTAAATCCCATTATTGTTGCCCCATTCAAACATTGTTTTTTCCTTATTTAAATTTAGCTAAATACTTCACTAGCTTGACTACTCGCATAATCAAGCGTAAATCACGCCACTTAATGTCATTTAAAAAGCTAAAGAGTTTGTTAGACTGCTTTTTCATCTTCTGCCCCTTGTTTTAGTTGGTTAAGATTGGTTATAGCCTTTGCTTTCTTTGAGTAGTATTCAATTCTATAGGTGTAACGCCTTTTATCGCTGTTGTTTAAACTCAGTGATTTTAAGAGTTTTAAATTGAGTATTTTTAGTTGGATATTGTCGTATAGATTGCTACTCAACACTTCAAGCAAATGTTTTAAAAACACTTTATCTACAATATCTTTGTCGGCTATGCGGTTATAATTAAGATGATAGGCAATTTGGTTTAAATTGCTAAAAGTGGCATTAAGTCCTGCATATAATTCTTTATTTTGTTCTATGAGATGGTGCATTTTTTGAAAGCTATGATTATTGGCATTTGTAATGAGTTTTTCTAAAACAATTGTCATGTTGGTTTGGTTGTTTTTGGCTAGTTTTTTTAAGTTTTCTATGGTGTTCTTATCAAAAACAAAACTCATGCGTTTAGCCCCATTTTTAATTTTACAAGTCCTATTCAATCGTGGTGTTTTTTGCATATTTATTCCCTATTGAGAGCAAGTCTCAATTCCTTTTTAACATCTAAGACATCTTCAATAATTCTTTCATTGCCCTTTTTAACAATTTGGATAATAAAATCCATTCCAGCAATAAAAAAGTCTAGAAGCGTGCTAGTGTCAATATCCTTACCAGCATTCATTTTGACATTCATACCAATGGCATTAAAGGCTTCTACAACGCTATTAGCGTGTAAAGTGCTTATCATTCCGCTATGTCCTGTGTTTGAAAGCCTTAAAAAGAGTGCGGTATTTCTTGTATCAATCTCGCCTAATAGCACTCTTTCAGGACTCATTCTCATGGCGGAGTTTAGGGCGTTTTCATAGGTAAAATTAGAATCTTCATTTTTACCCACTACAACATTAACTTGATTAGGATTTTTTAGGTGTAATTCTGGGCTATCTTCAACCGTGATAACTCTTTGAGTAATAGGAATTTCTTCAATCAAGCTATTCACAAAGCTAGTCTTACCACTAGCTGTCCCTCCACTAACTAAAATGTTTTTACCAAGTCTTACTAAGTTTAAAATAAAGGCGTAATCAATTCCTTTTTCTTGGCATTTTTGCCCTAAAACAAACGCATTGATTTTAAACTTAAAATTGCTTGGCACACGAATACAAATAGAAATGCTATTATTGGCTGTAACGCTTGGGTGCAAGGCATTGACCCTATAGCGTGTAAAAGGAATAGAGCATGCTAAATGGGGGAAGTTATGATTAAAGAACAGGTTTCTATGCGTAGCAAGTTGTTCACAAAAATTCATTAAAAACTTCTCATCAAAGGCTTTGTTTTCAAGCAATTCATAGCTAGAACCCCTAACAAGATAAAACTTGTAGGGTTCATTGAAAATTACCTCATTGATGTCTAGTTCCAAATAGGGTCTTAACTTAGAAATTAAAACCTCTAAGATTGCTGAAATTGCCATTTTACTGCTCTTTAAAAAGCTCATTTTCTAATTTTAAGAACTGAGACTTTAAATTCTCAAAATTTTTAACCGCCTTGATAATTCTTTGCTTTAAAGCGCAATACTGCTTTAATTTCTTTTCATCAATGGTGATTTTTTTGTTGTTTAAAAATCCTAAATCAATGTTGCTCTCTTGCATTAAGTTGTTCTCTGTTGAGTGGTTTTCGTTCATAATGTAACTCCTTGTCTAAAATTAAAATTCATTGTCATCATCGCTTAACTCCTCATCTGAAATTTTTGGCTTGTTTTCTTTGAAAAAGACTGCTAAAACTTCATTATGCTTAGGAATGGGGAAGAAAATATCTGTGTTAGGGCTAATGAATATCCTGCTCCCCTCTTTAATGATGATGACAGCCTTGATTTGAGAGAATTGGCTCATTATATTGTTGATAATATTGTTTAAATTCATGCCACTTTGTTGCATAAGCCGCATCATCATGTAATCCCCAAAATAATTATTCACGCCATTTCTTTGTTTTTTGCCCATATTTTCTGTAATGCCAGCTGTCATGCCAATGAGTAAGCCATTAGAAAGCGTAGAAAACAAAAAAGGCATACCAAATTTAGTGAAATATTTGTTGTGGGCTTTACCAATTAGTCCGTTATAGCCCTTAACATCGCTCCCTTTACTATCGCTTAGTATGATATTGACCCCTTGAGGCGTGATAATTCTATTCCATACAACTTCTAAGCGGTATTGCCCCATTTTGCTACTAGAATTGTAATAGCCTATCGCTCTACTGCCCTTTGGAATTAACACGGCTCTTCCCATAGAGGCATAAACATCGCTTTCTACTTGAGCCACAATTTTATTGCCTCCAATTGCAGAACTAATGGGGGTTACTAGCGTAGCTGGTATATTTCTATCAGCAGTAATGGTGCGTAAGAGCTTGTTTTCATGGCTTGCTTTGTCTTTCCTGTCAAAGTTTTCAAAGCTATCTGTTCCATATTCAATTTCTCTGTTATTTTTATCCGCACTTGTCCCATAGGTATTATTTACATCACTACTATTAAAGCGTTGGCTAAGAAGTGAAAGTCTCATTTTGGTTGCAGGACTTGCCTTAGAGTAATCAAAATTGGGGCTATTAAAATCATTATTGTTGGGTTGCTTATTGTCTTTGGATTGGTTGTTTAAAGGGTTATCTTGCGAAGAATGATTGAATAAATCAAGATTTTTTAAGCTATTTAAATAAGCTCCAATATCAAAAGTAGGTGTAGTAGAAGTGGTGTTGTTGGCATTTGTTGGACTAGAGAGAGCGTTAGTATTGTCAGTATTGCTGGCATTATTGTTTGGAATATCAGAGTTAGCTACTTTTTGTTTCTCTTTGTTTTTAGCATTTTGATAAACATAATCAGGGATAGGGAATTTACTCTTAAATTGCTCCAACTCTTCATCAATGACTTCTTGTTTAGCAATATAACCGATTAAAACAATCACAGGAAAAATGCTTAAAACCCACACTTCCTTGCGCTTTAATAGCCCCTTAACATTCATTGTTTTGCCTTTGTTTTAAGGAGATTAGTTTTTGAGGGGTTATTTTTTCTTGAATGGTCTTTTTCTTTTCAATAGGCGGGCATAGTGTGGGGCAGTGCTTAATACCTTTTTTAGTCTTGTAAAGCGTTTTTTGGGTAGGTTTTTCTATCTGTTTAGTGATTTTAGGTTTGGGATTGGACACATAATCTTTAATTTTTTGAACTGCTTTTTGTCTTTCTAGTTTAGGGTTGATTTGCTTGATTTGAGAAAGAAAATCTTTATTATCCAGTCTTTCGTTAGTGCGTAAATTAGATTTGAGATATTTAATGTATTGCTCGTATTTGAGTTTATGCACGCAAACATATTCATCGCCAAGTCTAAGCGTCCATTTATCGCTCACATCTTCAGCAATAATGTAATTGCCGACAATTTTAGAATTGATGGGGCTATCATATTTATCCACCACTTTATAAGGATAGGGGAATTTAAAAACAGATAAATCCCTATTAAATTTAAAATAAGTGTATTTGCCATCATCAAAAATATCAAAGGCTTGAATATCCTTGCTTGGTTTTAGGGGGCGTTTATAGAGCCATAAACTCCACCAAGTGCGTTTGCTTTTAGGCTTTTGGATATAGCCACGACTAATTTTTGATTTTTCTATATAGATATGATTAACTTCATCGCCAATTTTAATGAACTTGCCATCATCAATTTCTTTGCTAGAATAATCAATCTTTTTAAAGCTATCATTAGCAAAAAGAGTGTTAGTTTTAATGCCATTTGCTTGGGCTTTTTTCTTGTTTTTATCGCCTACATCAATAGTGCCTATTTTTCTATTGCTAGACACAAATACGCTTAATAGGGGGTTCTTTTTGCTTGTAAAGGTGGTAGAAAAGATGTAAAAAGTATAAACCTTACCACTAGAGCCAATTATAGTTAGATTGCTATCTACTCCAATAAGCAAAGGTTTGATGATTAAAACATTATTGAGAGCGTATTGCTCGTTGTTAGGATAAGAGACTTCAAAGCCTGTGGGGTCTCCCAAACTCACATAAATGATATTATCTTCATCAAAGATAAAGGTTGTTGTCATGGCATAGCGTAATCTAATTCTATAGGTATCCCCAGCATTATAAAGAATGTTTAAATGGTTGTCTTGTAAAAGTCTGTCTTTATCAAAAAATGAATTTTGAATGGCATGCAAATCTATCATTTTTTTAGCTTGCTCTATGTCTTCATCTTCTTTAAACTTGCTTTCATCAATACCACTAGCACTCAATGCTTTAGCGCTATCATCATTTGGCATAGGAGCTTGAGAAGGGCTATCAAAGACATTAGGAGATGGTGGTGTAGCATTACGCATAGGATTTGGTAAATTATTAGGCTCAGAACTAGAGCTACTAGGAAATGTAGCGGATATATTAGGTTGCTCTAAGCTATTATTCAAAGGGTTATTAGGCTCATTTGCGTTTAAAGCAAGGAATAAAAGAGCTATAGAATAGGTTTTTAAACGCATTATTGAACCACCTTAAAAGGATTTGGTAAATTGGATTGAATAGATAGATTTGGCGATAAGGGTGTAGAATGAGATTTTTCTTGTTTAGGTAAATTAGGGTCATTCACGCTTTCTTGTTTTAACAAATCTTTTTGATTATTCACATTGTTTTGATTGGGTTCAAGGGTTTTTGTTTTTGGTGCAATTGAAGAATGATTAGGTTCTAAGCTATCGCCTTGCTTATCTTGTTTATATCCATAATCATTGACTTGGTTTGTTTCGTTGTTATTTTTATAATTGATTTTAGATTGATTTGAGTTGGGGTTTTCAACTTGATTTTCTTTGTCTAGCTCTTTTATCACTGCAATTTCAGTGATACTATATCCATAAACTTGAAAGCCTGTAGGGTTTTTAGGCATAGAGACAAAGTCAATTTCAATAGGCTCAAAAGTATAACCCACAATTATTCTATAGCGTTTAATGCTTTTAACAATACCTGTATCATAAAGCGTAACTTCTACATCAGCATTGGCGTAGCCCTTTTTAATTAGGGCAATATTAACAATTTTGACATTTCTAGTTAATTTTTCATTCGTATAGATACTATTTTCATGGGCGACTAAATTTTCAAAAGTTTGCCACACCTCATTAGAGCTTTGCTCCCTTACTATCTCTTGGCGTTCTTTATCATCAATCCTATTGATAAGCTCTCTATTTAAAATATAAGCCCCTAAAAGTTGCCTCACCAATGCCTTGTTGGCAGTGATAGAGGAATTTGCTTTTTGGATAAGAGCAAAATTCTCAGTTGAGTTAGCAAAGGTAACTAAATAGGGGTCTTTTTCTTTTAGTGGCAATAAGAAAATAATTAGAATAATAAGAGTTAGCGTGGTTAAAAAGAAAAAGGAGGCAATCAAAATCAAATAATCGCCTATCTTTCTCTCTACTTTTAAAATCGTGTTGGCATCCCTTACGCTTTCAAAAATCATAGGGGTTTCAAAAGTTTGTTTGACTTTTTTATTTAAGATGACCTTTGAAAGGGCTTTTTGTATTAAGTTTTGTTTTTCTTGTTCTAAAATTTCTTTATCTGTTGTAGTTTCTTCCTTTGGTGTTTCATTATCATTGTCTATAGAATAGTCTTCATTATTGTTAATAGCATTATTAAATAGTGAATTGTTATCAATAGAATTATTATATTCTTGGCTATTATCACTAGAATTGCTTTTAATGTTCTTAGTCAAAGGCTCTCTATTGTCTTGAGTAGAACTATTAATGTGGGAATAAAATGGTGTGTTTATGGGTGTGTTAGGCTCTTCTTCAAGTCTTAAGGGTTTAGCAACATCTACGCCATAAGTTCCCCATTTATTCATTGACTGTTGCATATGACTATTTGCCCCTTAAAATACTTCTATAGCAGGCTCTAAAGGTTCTACAAGCATAAACACACACAAGCTATTGTCTTTTAGGCTAAACACTATGACATGGTCAAAAAATTTAACTTCTTCATCATGTTCATTGACCTTATTTAAAAGTTTGAAGATTAGCTCCGCTAGACTATCAAGCATTTTTACATTATTAAACATGTAGCTCTTGTTGTGCAAATTATCCGTAATATCTTTAATCACTTGGTTGTTTTCATCTAAAGCTTCACATTTTAAAGATGCTAGATATAAGTCTTGCTTTCTTGTTTGAATTTCAAAGAAAATATCTTTCAGTGCTTTTTCAAAGTTTGTAATACCATAGGCATCTTTATAGTCTAATTCTCTTAGCATTTTTGAATAAAAAGCTAGGTATTTATCATCATATAAATCTTGAGAATTGTTTTTGATAAGGTCAATAAATTCTTGCACTTCGTTAGCGTTTTCAAGTTTTTTTACATCAAAATCTTTGGTATTAACCCTTAAGGATTTAAGGGGGTTTGTAACCTCTATAATGACTTGTTCTTTTTCACTCATATTTAACTCCTTTGTTGTGGTTTTTAATAAAAACTCTTATTTCCTTGTCAAAATTACATGCACAAGGGCTTTTAAACATCTCGTATCGTTTGTTGCTCGTGCAACCTGCAAAAACAAGTAGGATAGTCAGCAGTGCCACAGAAAAAGGCTTATTCATAAGCTAAAAACCTCTCTTTGTAGTTATTAGGATATTGTTGTTTTAGCTCCAAAAGTTTTGCCACACTTGGAGCTGAAGAGCTAAGAATTTTTAGGTATTTTCCGAGCTTAGACAAATTCACATCTAAGATATTAGAAGTGCCATCAAGCTTGTTTTTAACTAAAACTTTATAATTGCTAGGGCTAGTTAAAAAGGCTTTTTCGCTAGGGGTTAAGTTTATGCCATAGCTTTCTAATTTGTCAGTGTTATTTGTGGGGAATAAGATAATATGCGCCATATTATCTACCATACTTCTTGCATTAGGCATTCCATCAAGCTGGTTAATATCTTGAAAAGCAAGAGCCAAAACCCCATTAACCTTTCTAGCTTGTGTTAAAGTGAGATTGATTTTATCCATCATCACTTCATTTTCAATATAACTTCTTGCCTCATCAATAAAAATGAAAAAGCCCTTAGCGTGTTTTTTAGCCTCATAAATCATGGTGTGAAATAGTATAAGGGCAATAAGAGAGGCATTTTTAGCGTTTTGCACAATGCTATCCATATTGATAGCAGTGAGCTGTTGGCTAAATTTTAAACTATTTTCTAGCTGGTTAAATAAGGGGTTATCCATAGCCCTATCTAATTGCATAGAAATCGTTTCATTGCTCGTTTTTACAACACTATCTTTTAAATCTTTTAAGCCAAATTTAGTGCCTGTATCATAGAGATTATGATATAAATCATTCACGCATTTTTCTATGGCTTTGATATTCTCTATGTCTTTTTGCTCATTCTCATCTAAGCCGATTAAATAACTTGCCCAAGAGCTTAAAAAGGTAATATTCTCACTAGATTTTTCTAAGCTAAAAGGATTGAGAGCAAAATTCTCTGAGTTGTTGTATTCAGCGCCTAAAAACTCACTCATTATACGCATGCCATTAAGTCTATCTAGGGCTAGAATGTTAATGTTGTATTTAAAACAATTAAGAATTAAAAAGCTCATTAGAGTGGTTTTACCTGCCCCTGTGCCTCCTAAAATCATTGTATGCCCTAAGACCATATCCGTGTCTTTTAACACTTCTTGAGCGTGAAAGTTAAATAAAAAGAGTGATTGAGATTGGGTTTTAAACATTGTTAGGGGCATTCTTCCCCAAGAGTTTCTGTCTCTTCCATTATGCTCTTTGTCAAACATAAGCATAGTGGCAACATTATCAGAGCTTTGCAATCTCTTTCTGGCGTTTAAATTGTTTCTATTGGGAAAGAAACTAAAAAAGATAGGCTTTAAATTGATAGTTTCATGCACAGCGATAAGCCCATGATTTTTAAAGGTATTGACAATTTCTAAGCTCTTTTTGTCTAACTCTTGCTTGTTAGTAGCCTTTAAAAGCACCATTAAAGACACATATTCTATTAAAACCCTATCAGTTTTAACTAGGTTGTTTAAATTTTCAATAGCGGGCTTAATAATTTCGTTCGCCCTTTTTCTTTTTTCTTCAATTTTGCTTGTTGCCTTGTCCTTGTTTAGAGCGTCTACGCTAATAATAATGTCAAAATCACTTTTAAAGCTTAAAATAGTGGATAATGGCACAGAAGTGATTTCATCAGTATCATACGCTTTAATAGAAATAAAGCGATTGTAGGTCGTATGCCCATTATACTCTTGGATAAAGTAGTCCTTATGAAAATGCACATTAGAGGCAATATAGCTATCCCTTAATAAACCATTATGCACCTTAAAGGGCAAGTATGTCCCATTGATATACTCGCCATAAAACCTTAAAACTTCAATGCTTGGCATTTGCTTGGGTTTTAGAGGGCTTAAAACTTGTAAAAAGGAGTTGATAATAGATTGCAAAAGCGTTTCTTTATTGATAAAGGTTAGCTTTTTGCTAGATTTAATGGTTGCAAATTCGGTTGTATTGCTCTCTTTGTTGGTTTCTTGTTTTTCATTAGTCTTAGTGTCAACTGAATTGTCGGCTGTTTCTTCTTTGTTGTCAGCTATGGTCCCAGTAGGGCTGTCTTTAATTTCAGAATTTGTGTTGTTGGTATTTTCATTAGAGCTGGTGCTAGTCTTTACCTCTTCAATACTTGGTTCTTGCTTGTTATCTTGCTCTCTTTCTTTGATTGAAGTTGTCCATTCTTGCTTTTTTCTTTCTAAAAAGCCTTTTAGATAAGTGTCTTTGGTCTCAAAGATTAAATAGTAGCTATTGGTATAAACTTCCTCATTGCTTTCCCATAGATTGATAATGGTTTTAGCGTAGTGGTTTTTGATATGTTCGTATTGCTTGTTGAAGTGCGCTTTTCTTCGCTTGGCTATGATTTTCATTTCTATATCACTAGAAATGAGATTAAAAGCTACAACCCTTTCATTAAAGAGTTTGGCAATTTGTTCATCATTCAAATCGGCATAGCTAATTCCCTCTAAGGCTATCATACCGACTAGATTTCCCTTTTTAGTAAGGATAAAATCATCATTATAAAGCCCTAAAATATTGTTTTCTTCTGCCATAGAATAATGCTTGGGTAATGCACCAAAAAACATTGAAGAGGCTTTGTTCTTTAAAAACTCAATAAAGTTCATAGATTTTTTGCCTTTAGAAAGCTAGAGTTTAATAAAGGAGTGGCTAGGCTTATTTTTGAAACCATTAAAATGTCTTTGAGTAAAAATCTTAAGCTAAGCATAGTAATCCTCAATATCACTCTCTAGGGTAAAAATCCCAAAAAGAATGTCAGTTATATCTTCATCAAAGAATTCAGCGACATAAAAACTAATAAACAAGCTTACAAACACAATCAAAGCATAAAGGGTTGAATACGCCATAGTTACACAGCCTAGCATGGCTGAAAGCATCCAAGACATAAAGTTTAAGCCCATAATCTTTTCTTTTTTAGAAAGCTCTCTAATATTTGTAGAGCGTAGCACCACAAATTGATAATCTGCTTTGGCCATTAGTAGAGCCAACTAGCAATTGTGCGAGCGTTTAATACTCCAATCAAACCAGCCATAACAGACCCCCACAATAAAATAAACTCTTTCCATCTGTCATGGTTTTTAATCAAATAGAGAAACATAAACACAATAATAATGGCTATAATTGAGCGTGCTTCACCACTTTGTAAGAATGTGAAGAACTTATTAGTAAATTTTGAAAAACCTTGAGCGTATAAAGTGTTTATTCCTAATAGTGAAAATAAAAGCAACCTTGTTTTTAAATTCAAACGATTAACTCTATTGCTGATGCCTTTAATTTGATTTTTGAAGTGTTTTAAACTCTCTAACATTATCATCTCCTTTGTTTTAACTAAGCCACACTCAAGTCCTTATGTGGATTAGTTTTTAAGGCGTTGATTAGAGAGGCCCTAAAATTCTTGTTGATAATATTTTGGTGGAAGTGGCATTTCAAACTAGGGAGCGTTTTACTCGTTAGATACTCATAAGACACAGGGATACAAACTTGATTGTTGTCTTTTTGCTTTAGCTTGACATACAACTCTTTGCTCTTTGCCAACTCTTTTTTAGAGCTATATTCTTCTAGCACCCATTCACCCTCAAAATCGTTGAGCTTAAAGGTGCTTGCTTGTTGTTGCCTAATAAAATGAGTTAATCTAAGCTGGGCTTCTTTGTAGAAACGATTAGGCAAGATTTCTTTATTGTATTCATCTACTTTTGGTGGGTATAGCGCCTCTATCTTGGTGTAATCTAGCATAGTAACTGACACAAGGTCATGCTTTAAGTAGCTAAATTTAATAAAACCCTGTTCTTGCAAGATATTAAGCCAATTACGCACGGTTCTTTGGGTTACATCAAACTCATATGATTTGTCTTGTTTGTTAATATGAAAAGTATCGCCATTAAGACACTTTTGCTTAGTTTTGCCCCTTAATACTTCTACAAACTTATTTCTTAGAGCGGTATAGAAAGTATAAAGCTTAGAATGCTTGTCTTTGGCAAAATAGGCTTGCAAATCTTTGTTTTCTAAGAAAAACTCGGCATTAAAAACTGATATATCCAACATAATCAAGTCTCCACTATTTAAAATAGCCGAAACTTAAAGGTTACTAAATAAGCAAATTATGTGTATAATTTTTAGAGATTAAAATCGTGCTTTTTAAAAGGGTATTTACAAAAGCGTTGTAACATAACCTAAATTTAAAACTAAGGACAAACATGCTTGAAGATTATGCAATCAGTTTAGAAGAAGTCAATTTTGATGATTTTGTAGTGGTAGATGTGCGTGAATTAGATGAATTTGAAGAATTACACTTGCCTAATGCAGTGCATATTAGCATGAACGAACCAAACAAGCTCACAAAATTTTTAGAAGAACATAAAAACCAAAAAGTTTTACTCCATTGTAAGGCAGGTTTGAGGGCTTTAAATGCGGCTAAGAGCATGCATGACTTAGGCTACACACCCTATTATCTAGAGGGCAATGTCTATGACTTTGAAAAATATGGCTTTAAGATGGTTTATAATGACACTTCTTTGAGTGGCAAGCCTTGCTAGAAAGCTAGCATGAGAGAGATTGTTTGGGTGCATTCTAAAGAGGTTACGCCCTATAAAACTCTCATTCTCAATGAGTTTTGCTACTACAATTTAGAATTAAACCCAAAGGCTTTTAATGCTTTAATATTCACTTCCAAAAATGCGGTATTTTCATTGCTAGAAACTTTAAAAAATAGCCCCAAACTCAAAACTTTACAAAATATTCCTAGCTATGCTTTGAGCGAACCTAGTGCTAAAATTTTACAAGCTCATGGTTTTAAGGTAGCGTTTGTAGGGCAAAAAGCCCATGGAAAAGAGTTTGCTAAAGAAATTATTCCTTTATTAAAAGATAAAAAAGTTTTGTATCCAAGAGCTAAAGAAATTGTCTCTCACTTAGATACCATACTTTTAGAGCAAGGCATAAATCTCACCCAAGCCATTGTTTATGAAAACAAGCTTAAAAATTTGAGCTTGAGTGAAAAGAACGCTCTAAAACCTAAAGAAAATAGCATTCTCATTTTTACAGCCATAAGCCATGCCAAAGCCTTTTTACACTATTTTGAATTTTTAGAAAATTACACCGCCATAAGTATCGGCAACACAACTAGAGAGTTTTTATTAGAACAAGGTATTACAAGCTATATTGCCAAAAAACCTTCACTAGAAGCGTGTTTAGACCTAGCTTTAAGCTTGAAAGTTAAGGAATATTAAGAAAATCTTACTACACTACTCTTGTTTATTTTAAAGTTTTAAAAGGATTATGCATGAATTTGGTCTTTTTATTTGCCGCTCTAGGGGGGGCTATAGGGAGTTCATTGAGGTATTTTGTAGGTAAAATGATGCCTAGCAAGTTTTTAATGTTTGAGAGCTTTCCTTTAGGGACTTTCACGGTAAATCTTGTGGGGTGCTTTGTCATAGGCTTTATGGGGCATTTAGCCGCTGAAAAAGTCTTTGGCGATAAATTTGGGATTTTCTTTGTAACCGGAGTTTTAGGGGGCTTTACGACCTTTTCTTCCTATGGGCTTGACACTTTGAAGCTTTTGCAAAAATCTCAATACATTGAAGCTCTTTCTTATGCTTTAGGCACAAATATTTTAGGGCTAATTTGTGTGGCAATCGGCTGGTTTTTGGCTAAAAACTTTGTAGGCTTAAATTAAGAGCATTTAAAAAGGCTTGAATGCCTTTTTAGGCTATAGCAACCATAAAGCCATTTCATCAGCCATAAAAAAATCGCTCGCTACTAATTGATTATCTTTGATAAAAGCCTTATTTTCTTTGACTAAAAGCCCCACTTTATTTTTATCTAATAAACTCAATTCAACTCCTAGCTCACACCTTAAGCCTAAAAACAGCTTTTCTAATCGCTTATCTTGTGAATTCAGTAACTCAACTTGGCGTTTTAGGGGGTCTTTAATATAGTTTTCTATGATTTTTTTAGCATAAAATCGCTCATTATTCACACAGCCTACAGCCCCAGCCCCACACCCTAAATAATCTTTAGCCCCCCAGTAAGCTAAATTATGTTTGACCTTGTAATCTCTAGCATAATTAGACACTTCGTATTGCTTGAAAGAAAAGCTTTCTAAAGCGCCTTTAACCACCTTATCATAATTAATGTTAGATGATTTTTTAGCGTTTTTTTCTAAACTCGTATTTTTTTCAATACTTAAAGCATAGGCACTCAAATGATTGATAGGAAGTTCTTTAGCAAGTTTTAATTCTTCTTTTAAAGATAGTTCGTTGTCTAAGGGGGTGTTATAAATCAAATCAATACTAATATTTTTAATCTTACTTTTTGTAATAATTTCTATAATAGGGGCGATATTTTTGGAGTGTTTGCGTTCCAAAAACAATAATTTATCTTCTCTAAAACTTTGCACCCCTAAGCTTATACGATTAATTCCCAAATCTCTTAAACTCTCACACCACGCTTTAGAAATCAGCTCAGGATTAGCTTCGGTGGTTATCTCGCAATCTGTAGTTAGGCGTGCATTTTGATAAATACTCTCAAAAATACTCTCAAAAGATTTAACATTCAAGGTATTAGGCGTGCCACCACCAATAAAAATGCTTTCAATTTTTTCATCTGTTTGCCCTAGGGCATGCTTTAAATCTAGGCATAACGCTTTTACATACTCTTCTTTTAATTCGTGCTTATTTTCATACGAGTTGAAAGCACAATATCCGCATTTATTATCGCAAAAAGGGATATGAATATATAGTATCATATTTATTTCTCTTACTATTGACTTCGTTTTTAAGCAAAGCTTAAAATTTGAAATTGTATCATTTTAAAATCATTTTGATAATCAAGGAGACAGATAATGAAAAAGGTTGTTTTGGCTTTAAGCGTTCTTTTTGCAGGTAATGTTTTAATGGCAAAAAGTGGTGCAGAGTTAGCTAAGGGTTGTATTGGTTGCCATGGGGCTAAGTTTGAAAAGAAAGCTATGGGTAAAAGCAAAGTAGTTAATTCAATGACTGAAAAAGAAATTGAAGAAGAGCTTATAGCTTTCAAAGAAGGCAAGAAGAAAAGTCCTGTAATGGAAATGCAAGCTAAGAAACTCAGTGCAGAAGACATCAAGGTTCTAGCTAAATACATTCCTACTCTTAAGAAGTAAACTCTCTTAAAATAGTGCCATTTGGTGCTATTTTAATCTCTTTTAAACCATTTTTCTATAATTTTCTCGTTTCTAATCTTATCTTAACCCTACTTAAAGCCAGCATACATTATAATACACTCTAAAACTGATAAAGATACGAAAGAGTTAGAACGAATACCTATGCTACATAATAAAAGATATCGGCCTAATGTTGCTGCCATTATCGTTTCACCAAGCTATCCTAATACATGCGAGGTTTTTATTGCAGAACGGGTGGATATAGAAGGAGCGTGGCAGTTTCCCCAAGGGGGCATTGATGAAGGCGAAACCCCCCTAGAAGCGTTGTATAGAGAGCTAAAAGAAGAAATCGGCACGGATAAAATAGAAGTTTTAGCTCAATACCCCAGATGGATTGCCTATGATTTCCCAAACAACATGGAGCATAAGTTTTATTCTTTTGATGGGCAAAAGCAACGCTATTTTTTAGTGCGCCTGAAGCATTTAGAAAGCATTGACTTAAACACACACGCCCCAGAATTTAGAGCCTATCAATTCATTCCTCTTAAGGATTTGCTTAAAAAAGTTGCCCCATTCAAACGCCAAGTGTATCGTCAGGTGATTTCTCATTTTAAAAAAGAAGGGTATTTAGGGTGTTAATCGTTCAAAAATACGGCGGCACGAGCATGGGTAGTGCAGAAAGAATCCATAATGTCGCTCAAAGGGTTTTAGAAAGCGTTGAGCTAGGGCATCAGGTTGTGGTGGTAGTCTCTGCTATGAGTGGCGAAACGGACAGACTTTTAGAATTTTGTAAAAATTTTAGCCATAACCCTAACAAACGAGAAATGGATAGAATCGTAAGCACTGGAGAAATTATCTCAAGTGCGGCTTTAAGCATGGTTTTAGAGAGATACGGGCATAAGGCGATTTCACTCAATGGCAAGGAAGCAGGTATTTTGACAAGCTCGCATTTTCAAAGCGCTTCCATTCAATCCATTAATAGCAAACGCATCGCTGAACTTTTAGAAAGAAACTACATTGTTGTTGTCGCTGGGTTTCAAGGCTCTGATATTGAAGGCGAAGTAACGACTTTGGGGCGTGGGGGGAGCGATTTGAGTGCGGTCGCACTAGCTGGGGCTTTAAAAGCAGATTTGTGTGAAATCTATACTGATGTAGATGGTGTATATACCACTGACCCTAGAATTGAAAAAAAAGCTCAAAAAATTGCTCAAATCAGTTATGATGAAATGCTTGAACTTGCTTCTATGGGGGCTAAAGTTCTGTTAAATCGCTCTGTGGAATTAGCCAAGAAACTCAATGTTAAACTAGTTACTCGTAGTTCGTTTAACCACAGCGAAGGCACGCTCATTGTAGCTGAAAAAGACTTTAAAGGAGAACCTATGGAAGCCCCTGTAGTAAGTGGGATTGCATTAGATAAGAATCAAGCTCGTGTGAGCATGGAAGGCGTAGATGACAGACCAGGCATTGCAGCCGAAATCTTTAGCGCTTTGGCTGAGTATCGCATTAATGTGGATATGATAGTCCAAACTATCGGAAGAGATGGCAAAACCGATTTAGACTTCACCATTGTTAAAACTCAAATAGAAGAAACTAAGCATGCCTTAAAACCTTTCTTAGCACAAATTGATTCTATTGATTATGATGAGAATATCGCTAAGGTTTCAGTAGTGGGTGTGGGCATGAAATCGCATTCTGGGGTAGCAAGCACCGCTTTTAAAGCCCTAGCACAAGACAATATCAATATTATGATGATTTCTACAAGTGAAATTAAGATTTCTGTATTAATTGATATTAAATACGCTGAATTAGCCGTTAGAACTTTACATTCTGTGTATGAATTAGACAAATGAAAAATTTCTACGACTGGCTGAGAGAGTTTGTGCGAGACCAAGGCGAGTTCATCGCAGAGCAGAGCGGATGGCTAGAGTTAGAGCGTTCAAATTATGCAAGTCTAATCGCACAAACTATCTCGCATTTGCTCAATGGTGGCTCATTGCTTATTAGCACGGATTCTTCTAGGTGCTGGTTTTTAAACTACATTCTTTCTAATCTCAACCCCAAAGATTTAAAAGAACGCCCCTTGTTATCTGTCATTGATTTTAATGCTTCTTCTTTCTACCCTAAAAACGATGCGAGTTTGTCTCTAGCCACCATAGAGCTTACTTATCAAAAC
Source organism: Helicobacter cetorum MIT 99-5656 (assembly GCF_000259275.1). NCBI lineage: Bacteria > Pseudomonadati > Campylobacterota > Epsilonproteobacteria > Campylobacterales > Helicobacteraceae > Helicobacter > Helicobacter cetorum. The sequence goes on from NC_017735.1 coordinate 1,635,934, forward strand.
CCTATGTTTTGGCATATCGGCAGAATTGAAAATGAAGCCCTAAAAACATTGTTACTCGGTAAAGTCCCTAGTTTTTTATGGCTTTTTGAAGAGCTTAAAGAAGATTGCTTGCTTTTAAAAGAGCATGATAATTTGCTAGACTACAAATTATTACAACTCTTCAAACTCTTTGAAAACGCTCTTTTTAATGTCTTGTATAACAAAGTGGCCTTGTAAGTGAAAAATTTAAACCGCTTGATTTATACACACGACCTTGAAGAAACGCTTGAAAAAGAAGCGAGTTTTTTTAAACACCACACTAAGTTCTACACTGAAATCATTGAAAAAGACAAAAAAATCATCAAAACCTTTAACAAAGACTTTAAAATAGAGCATGCTAAAGAAGTCATTTTGAAAGCAAATCTCAAACACAGCGAATTAAACGCCTTTTTAATTGCTGCGCCAAGTTATGGCATAGAAGCTCAAAACGCTCTTTTAAAAATCTTAGAAGAACCCCCAAATAATGTCTGTTTCATCATGTTTGCCAAAAGCCCAAACCATGTTTTAGCTACTATTAAATCTCGTTTAATCAAAGAAGACAGACGCAAAAAAATCCCCCTAAAGCCCCTAGATTTAGATTTATCTAGGCTAGATTTAAAAGATATTTATGCGTTTTTAAAAGAATTAGACAAAGAGAATTTTGATTCAAGAGAAAATCAAAGAGAAAAAATTGAAAGCCTACTAGAAAGTGTTAATAGACATAACATCAAACTAAACGAGCAAGAATTACAAGCCTTTGATTTGGCTATTAAAGCTAATAGCTCTTATTATAGGCTTAGTTATAATCTCTTGCCCCTACTCTTGAGCCTTTTATACAAGAAAAAACAGCAATGACTTTAGCACGCCTTAATCCTAACGCCTTAAAAACCGCCCTTCAAAACATAGATTCAGAAAAAATCGCTCAAGCCCATATGTATAAAAAAGGCGTTAGTTTAGTCTTTGAAATCAAAGATTTGCCCCTAAGCGCTACACTTATTTTAAAACAAGAAGCCTTGAGTGTGGGGGGTGATTTCGCCACACCAAAAGATTGTATCTTGGCTAAAAAGCCTTTTTATGATGGTGTGTTAATCGTTAATGCCAAACAACTAGAACGCCTTATCACCAAGTGCTATTCCCAACCCTTTGGGCTTAAAGCTCTAGCACAGGAATTAAAAAATCATCTCAAAGCCCCCAAGCCTAACGCCCCACAAATTATGGCAATTTTAAATCTCACGCCTGATAGCTTCTATGAAAAGAGTCGTTTTAATAGCAAAAATGCCATTGAAGAAATCTATCAACTCCTTGAAAAAGGCATCACTCTCATTGATATAGGTGCAGCAAGCTCAAAACCAGGAAGTGAAATCATTGACCCAAAGATAGAACAAAAGCGTTTGAAAGAAGTTTTATGCGAAATCAAATCTCAAAAACTCAATGAACATGCTAAATTTAGTATAGACACCTATCATGCAAGCACAGCCAAAATGGCTTTAGAACACCATTTTTCTGTTCTTAATGATGTGAGCGGTTTTAATAGCGTTGAAATGCTAGAAGTCGCAAGAGACTACAAGCCTACTTGTGTTTTAATGCATGCCAAAAAAACTCCCAAAGACATGCAAGAAAATGTCTTTTATCACAACTTATTTGATGAAATGGATATTTTCTTTAAAGACAAACTAGAGACTTTAGAAAAATACGCCCTTAAGGATATTATTTTAGATATAGGGTTTGGATTTGCCAAACTAAAAGAGCATAATCTAGCCTTAATCAAGCACTTAAGCCACTTTCTAAAATTTAAAAAGCCCTTATTAGTGGGGGCAAGCCGTAAAAACACTATCGGTCTTATTACAGGGCGTGAAGTTGAAAAGCGACTTTCTGGCACTTTAGCTTTGCATTTAATGGCATTACAAAATGGAGCGAGCATTTTAAGAGTGCATGATGTTGATGAGCATATAGATTTAATCAAAGTGTTTCATAGCTTAGAAGAAACTGATTAAAATCTCGCAAAAATTCTTAGCTTTAGTTAAGCGTTGGTAATATTTACAACCAAAAAGGCTTACCAAAAGCATGTTTTTAATCGCCATTCAAACAAATTCTTTTTGCATTCATTTTCTACATTTTTTATAAAAACCCTATTAAACCTATTCTTTTTTAAATCTTGGAATATAAAATATTTTGTTTAATCAATATTGTTTGTCAATAGAGCCAAATTCTTATATCCATAAAAATTTTCAAGCACTTGAAAAATCTCATTCTAGCTCCCATTCTCACTACACTTTTGCAACACAACTCTTGCTAGACTAGGATTATTCAATCAATACCTGTTGTTAGATTTTAGATGATAGGTTGCTTGAGTTTTCAGTCGTTGCCAATAAGAATGCTTAATAAAATTTTGATTTAGTTTTAAGAGTAACTAAATCCTACCATATAGCTAACATAAGATGAATACGCCCTAATTTTTGAAATTAGAGAGCTTCAATGGTTAAAGAACCACATCCATAGATGAAGAATTGTTATAGGCATTTTGATAGCGTTGCAAAAAAGCGTTATTATTTGTTGCATTAAAAGTTTGTAGGGCTTTCTTGTGTAAGCCATTTACAGGTTGCTTAGGGGCGTTCTCCACTTCTTTAGAAAACTTGCCGTTATAAAAATCTGTCAAGCTGTAGAGTGATTGAGCAGCAAGGCGTTTTTGACTCTCATCCATTCCAGCTGTAGCTCTTAAAAAAGCGTTATACTCTCTATCGCTCATCAATTCTAAAACTAAAAAGCCATAAGTCTCTCGCTTATTAGGGTTAAAGGGAAGATTTTCTATTAAAGCGTCTCTTTTTTCTTTCTCTACTGCTTCTACATTTTGAACAGGAGCGTTGCTGCCACTACTTTCTTTTGTGGGAGTATTTTTTGAGTTTAAAAGCCCATAAAGGTTAGAATCAAATTGATTAATAGAAGAAACTGCCATATGAATTTCCTAACATTGAAATTTTAATAGCAAGGAAGCAAGAAGTATTCCATTAATTGAATAGTCAAAAGATTTTCCAACTTAGTGTGGGCTAAAAAGGGCTTAGAAAGCGTTCTATAGGACTAGAGACAATCCTATAGAAAAGCCATTTGGGTTAATCAAAATGTAAAAACTTATTTTTGCTCTGGCTGCCAAATCGTTTTTTCTGAAGGCGTGCTGTCGGCTTCATTTTGTAAAATCTGTTGCTTGGTCTCATGGCATGCTACAAACAACAACGCTAGAACTACAGCTAAAAAAGAAAACTTCATCGCTACTCCTTTGAATATAAAATACCAACCATAACACTAATTATAAGAAAAAAGCGTTAAAAAATAAATTAATTTGTTTCAATTAGAAATACCACCATTAAAATTCACACTAACCAACCCCTAAGAGCTGTATTTCTCAACCATCAAGCACGCTGTTTTTTGAGCATATCAGCAATTAAAAAGGCTAATTCTAGGGCTTGAGTGGCATTTAGTCTTGGGTCGCATTGCGTATAGTAGTGGCAACTCAAGTTCTCTTCAGTAATTTCTTGTGAACCACCGATACATTCTGTAACATTTTCCCCTGTCATTTCCAAATGCACCCCCGATGCTAAACTCCCTTCAGCCCTATGGATTTCAAAAAAGCTTTTCACTTCATCAAGCACACAATCAAAAGCTCTTGTTTTAACCCCTGAACTTGTTTTAATCGTATTGCCATGCATAGGGTCAATGCTCCACAAAATATGGCGCTTTTCTTTTAGCACTCCTTTTAAAAGCTTAGGCAAACACTCTTTAATTATCTCAGAACCCATACGCACAATCAAATTCAAACGCCCCTTAATATTATGCGGATTTAAAATATCACACAATTCTAACACTTCGCTCGCACTCGCATTAGGCCCAATCTTTACTCCCAAAGGATTTTCAACCCCCCTTAAAAACTCCACATGAGCACCCTTAGGATTTCTGGTTCTTTCCCCAATCCAAAGCATGTGTGCAGAACAATCATAGAATTTATCACTCAAACTATCCTTACGCACTAAAGGCTCTTCATAATGGAGCAATAACGCTTCATGGCTTGTGTAAAATTCCACTTCTCTAAGAATAGGCGTGCGTTCTATCTCTACCCCACAAGCTTGCATAAACCCCAAAGCTTGCGTGATTTTATCTGCGATTTGTTGGTATTTTTGGTCATTATTTTTGACAAAATCTAAATTGAAACGATGCACTTGCTCTAAATTCGCTAACCCGCCTTGAGCAAAGGCTCTAATAAGATTTAAAGTCGCTACGCTTTGATGATAGGCTTTAAGCATGCGTTCAGCCTTTGGCTCTCTTTCATTTTTTAAAATCCCATTGATAATATCACCCCTATAACTTAGCACTTCTTCATTATCTAATATTTCAGTCGCACTAGAACGAGGCTTTGCAAATTGTCCAGCAATGCGTCCCACTTTAACAATAGGCATAGAGCCAGCAAAAGTAAGAGTAATCGCCATTTGCATCATCACCTTAAACATGTCTCTAATTCTATTAGCACTAAATTGAGAAAACGACTCCGCACAATCGCCCCCTTGTAACAAAAACGCCTTATTATCAATGGCTTGGGCTAATCGCTCTTGCAAATTTCTAGCCTCTCCAGCAAACACTAAAGGTGGGTAAGAGTGCAACTCCTTTTTGACTCTCTCTAAAGCCTCTTTGTCCTTATAAGTGGGGTGTTGCTCTATAGGGAAATTGTGCCAGGAATTTGGCGACCAAGTTGTGTCTAACATTGCTATAACCTTTTGTTTAATCCTTTTTTTAATGCATTATTATAGCTTGAAAGAGTTTCTATTGAAATGTAGACTTTAGAAAACAAACGCACCATCAATGCCCTTTAATCTCAACGAAACCCTAATAATAAAAGGGCTTTATGATACAATAAATTAACTCTTCAATATTATAAAAGGGTGGTTTGATTGTATGACACAAGAAAAAGCAACTCCAAAAAATCCTAAAAAACTCCATGCGTTTGATGTCCGCTGGATGGCTTCGCTTTTTGGCACAGCGGTAGGGGCTGGAATTTTATTTCTGCCTATTAGAGCCGGTGGACATGGGGTATGGGCAATCGTAGTGATGTGTGCGATTATCTTTCCTTTAACCTGGCTAGGACATAGGGCATTAGCCTATTTTATAGGCTCAAGAAATGGCGAAGATATTACCATGGTCGCTCGCTCACATTTTGGCACTAAATGGGGCTTTCTTATCACTTTGCTTTATTTCTTTGCAATTTATCCTATTTGTTTAGCTTATGGGGTAGGCATCACGAATGTGTTTGATAATTTCTTTATTAATCAATTAAATTTAGAGCCTTTTAATCGTGGCTTACTAGCTTTTGTGCTTGTCTCTTTAATGATGCTTGTAATGACTTTTAATGCCACGATTGTTACACGCATTTGTAACGCTCTAGTCTATCCTTTATGCTTAATTTTGCTTCTTTTTTCTGTGTATCTCATTCCTTACTGGCAATTAAGTAATCTCTCTGTTATGCCGAGTTTTAAAGAATTTGTCTTAGCCATTTGGCTGACCTTACCGGTGCTTGTGTTTTCATTCAATCATAGCCCTATTATTTCAACTTTTACGCAAAATGTGGAAAAAGAATATAGCGCTTTCAAAGAGTATAAACTCAATCAAATTGAATTAGGGGCATCACTTATGCTTTTAGGATTTGTGATGTTTTTTGTGCTTTCATGCATTATGTGCTTGAGTGCTGATGATTTTATCAAAGCAAAAGAACAAAATATCCCCATTTTAAGCTACTTTGCTAATACTTTAAATAATCCTTTAATCAATTATGCTGGGCCTATCGTGGCTTTTTTAGCGATTTTTTCATCTTTTTTTGGGCATTATTATGGGGCTAAGGAAGGCTTGGAGGGCATTATTCTTCAAGGCTTAAAATTAAAAAAAACTTCTAAAGCTCTGAGTGTTAGCACCACGATTTTTTTATGGCTTAGCATTACGCTTGTAGCTTATATCAACCCTAATATCTTAGATTTTATTGAAAATTTAGGCGGCCCCATTATTGCACTCATTCTTTTTGTCATGCCTATGATAGCTTTTTACACCATTCCTGCATTAAAGCGTTTTAGAAACCCAAAGGCAGATATTTTCGTGTTTATCTTAGGAAGCTTGACGGCTCTTAGCGTATTATTAGGACTATTCTAATGGCTAGTTTTTCTATTTTATCCATTTTTAAAATCGGCGTTGGGCCTAGCTCTTCACACACCATAGGGCCTATGGAAGCTGGAGCTAGATTTTGTGAATTGTTAAAAGATGTTTTAGAGCAAGTAACACGCATTCAAATCACCTTGCATGGCTCATTGTCTTTGACCGGAAAGGGGCATTTGAGCGATGAAGCAGTTTTAATTGGTTTACATGGCATTTATGCTAACGAATTAGACACTGCACTTAGAAGTATTTTATTACAAGATGTGCTTAAAAATAAAGTTTTAAAACTTGCAAACAAACATTCTGTTGTATTTGATTATGCTAAGGACTTGGTTTTTGATAACCATCGCTTAGCCAGACACGAAAACGCTCTAGTCTTACAAGCGTTTAATGTTAAGGGAGAGATTTTAAAAGAAGAAACCTATTATTCTATTGGTGGGGGCTTTGTCTATACTGAGACAGAATTAGAAAACCTATCTAAAGAAAATGCGAGCGAAAGCATTGCCTATGATTTTAATAGTGCTAAAGAATTGCTAGAACTATGCCAAACACATCAAACAAGCATTGCTGAAATCGTGCGTTTGAGAGAAAAGGCTTTAGGCAATGACCCTGATGAGGTGATGAATAAAATCTATCACGCTATGCTTGAATGCTACAATAATGGGGCTAATTCTAAAGAAGTCTATTTACCCGGTCGCTTAAAAGTTACACGATTAGCCCCAAGCATTAAGACACGCTTAGAAAAACACCCTAAAAATGGGAATGACCCCCTAGCCTTAATTGATTATATCTCTCTTTATGCTCGTGCAATTGCTGAAGAAAATGCTAGTGGGGGTAAGGTGGTAACCGCCCCTACTAACGGAGCGTGTGCGGTTGTGCCAAGCGTGCTTTTATACGCTCAAAATCATTTATTTGAGAATTTATCACAAATGGCTATCAATGATTTTTTACTCACCTGTGCTGCCATTGGCTATCTCTACAAGAAAAACGCTTCACTAAGCGGTGCGGAGGCTGGGTGTCAAGCTGAAATCGGTGTCGCAAGCTCTATGGCTGCAGGGGGGTTAGCCTATCTGTCTCAAGCAACCATGAAGCAAGTTTTAATGGCGAGTGAAATCGCTATGGAACATCATTTAGGGTTGACATGCGACCCTGTAGGAGGCCTAGTACAAATCCCTTGCATTGAAAGGAATGTCTTAGGTGCAATTAAAGCTATCAGCGCTTCTAAGCTTGCCCTAGAAGATGATTACAAGCCTAAGGTAAGCCTAGATGAGGTGATTGCCACGATGTATGCTACCGGAAAAGATATGAATGAAAAATACAAAGAGACTTCGTTAGGAGGATTAGCCAAGACATTAAATTGTCAATAATCTATCTTTAAGTAACAAAACTTTCATTTTTTATCCCTAAAAAGTGTAATTTAAGCTAAAACGAGTTTTGTATTATAAACTATTTTGTTTTAAAGTGTTATTAAGCAAGGCGTGTTTGCCCCTAAAATCTTTTAATAACGGCTGGTTATTTTATTATAAATATTTTTTATGGGGGTTAAAAGTGTGGGCTAAAAAATGTTAAAATGCAAGTTTGCAAAGGAGTTTTCATGCACCCCTATTTAGAAGAAGTAGCAAAAGGCTATTTGAGGCCCTATATTACAGAATTAAATTTAAGTGATACAGACACAAAAAGCCCTAAAATTGAATGTCTGGTAAGAAAAAAGTTTGTTAAACTCACGCCTGAAGAAGCTGTCAGACAATGCTTTATTTTGCATTTGCACAAAAGCTATTTTTACCCCCTAAATCAAATGCAAGTAGAAACGCCTATTCATTTTGGGCGTGAAATCAAGCGGGCCGATATTGTCGTTTATGATAGCGATTTTAAAGAACTCATTATTGTAGAAGTCAAAAAATCCACGCTCAAAGAGGGCAAGGAGCAATTACGAAGCTATTGCAACGCCACAGGAGCCATTATTGGCATATGGTCTAATGCGATTAAGCATTCATTCTACCACAGAAGAGACCCTAACTATTTTGAAGACCTTTCTAACATTCCTAAACACAACCAAAGCCTAACAGAGATTTTAGAAGAACGCTGGACAATAAAAACCCTTAAAGACAAAGATAAATTATTCAACGAGAAAAAATCCCTTAAAGATTTGATTTTAGAAATGGAAGATGAAGTCTTAGCTAATGCGGGGGTAGATGTTTTTGAAGAAGTCTTTAAGCTCATATTTACCAAACTTTATGATGAAATGCAAAGCACCAGAGAGCCTAGCTTGCATTTAGAGTTTAGAAACTACGGCGAGACAGAAAACCAACTATTAAATAAAATCCAAAAACTTTTTGATAAGGCTAAGGATAAATGGCAGGGCGTGTTTAATAGCGATAGTAAAATTGCTTTAAGCCCTAGCCATTTAAGCGTTTGCATTTCTTCTTTACAAAGCGTAAAACTCTTTAATTCTAATTTAGATGTCGTTGATGAAGCCTTTGAATATTTAATCAGTGAAACACCCCTCGCTAAAGCGAGGAGCTTCCTAACTAAAGCACCCTACTGAATGCTAATACGAAAGGCTTTGCTCTTTAAAGTCTGCAAGGCTATTTCCTAACCCAAGAAGACTTAACCCTTTGCTTAAAATATTACTTGCGGCGTTTATATCTCTATGCTCTATATATCCGCAATTTTGACACAGATATTCTCTATGATTTAATTTAAGCTCGTGGTTGATTTGCCCACAACTATGACAAGTTTTACTCGTATATTGTGGGGGAGCTTTCACTAACAATTTGCCATTATGCTGTTGTTTGTAGTCTAAAAAAGAGATGATTTGATAGAATGAAGTATTTAGTATAGACTTATTAAGCCCACTCTTTTGTTTAACATTTTTGAGTTTGGCTCTTTTGGTCATGTTCTTAATTTGTAAGTCTTCAACTACTATCAATTCAAATTGCTTTGAAAGTTCGCTTGTGATTTTATGGTATCTGTCTAGTTTTTGATAGCTTGATTTATCAAAGGCTTTGTTTAATTTTTTTTGAGTTTTGTAAAAATTACCTCCTAGTTTGATTTTATTTTGTTTAGATTTTAAAACCCTACGGCTTTGTTTTCTTTGTAGTCTTTTAAATTCTTTAGAGTATTTTTTAAAAGAATGTAGTTTAGAATAAGTAGGAATAAGTCGTTTTAGATTGATATTTTCATCTACTTTTAAACCTAGTTCTTTCATGTCTTTTTGGTATTGTTCTAGGTCGGTTAGTTTTTCATATTCTTTTAAATCAACGCTTAAAGCTATATCATAGATATTTAAGTCCACACCGACACAATTTCTAGGCTCTTTAATAGTGTTAAGCTCTTTTTCGTATTCTATGCTAAAACTAACAAAATATTTTTGATGAGAGCAAGAGACTACGATTTGTTTAATCTTAGCATTAAGGGGTAAGTCTCTATGCATACGCATTTTTAAGGGCATTTTCATTAAGTTAAACATCTTAAAGCGTTCGTTAAAGTCTTTGATAGAAAAGCCTTGATTATTCCAAGTAAAACTTTGTTTAGCAAATTTAGAGTTTTTAAATTTAGGAAAGCCCCTATTTTTGACTTTAAAGGCATCTCTTAAGGCTCTTTCTGCATTCATGCGTGATTGTTGAGCGACTACACTACTAAAACTTAAATTCCTAGCTTTTAAATGGTGCTTAATCGCACTATCTAATTCGCTTGATTTTTGCCATTTTCTTTGTTTAGTGGGTAAATCTTTGTTTTTTTCGTATTGCTCTTGTTGTAGATTTAAGCAAATGTTATAGGCTTGGTTATAGACAAAAAAAGAGTGTTGTAATTTGGTCTGTTGCTCTTTGGTAGGATACAAACGAAATTTAAAGCCCTTATTTACTTTCATAGAAAGATTTTAGCATAATTTAGTTAAACTTGGTCTATGAAACAAATTGATAATATTAGACATGGCAGACATTGTGTTTTTTTAATGCATGTGCATTTAGTATTTGTAACTAAATATAGGCGTAAAGCATTCAACAAAGAAGTTATAGACTTTTTAGGTTCTGTATTTGCTAAGGTATGCAAAGACTTTGAAAGCGAGTTAGTAGAATTTGATGGGGAAAGCGACCATGTGCATTTACTTATCAATTATCCACCAAAAGTTAGTGTTAGTAGGTTAGTTAATTCTTTAAAGGGTGTTAGTAGTCGTTTGGTTAGACAACAAAATTTTAAAAATGTTAAAGCTACTTTGTGGGGCAATCATTTATGGTCGCCTAGTTATTTTGCTGGAAGCTGTGGGGGTGCTCCTTTAGAAATCATTAAGCAATATATCCAAGAGCAAGAAACACCACATTAGATTTGCTAACCTTTTGTTTTTAGGTTAAATGACACTAAAAAATAGCCTAACGGCTATTGACGCTTACATCTCCGCCCTAAAGGACGGAGTTTTTCGCTTTGTTGGGATAAAACAAGCAAGGGCGAAAAAGGCCAGTATTTTACCCCAAGATATGTGATAGATATGTGCGTAAAAATGCTTAATCCTAACGAACAAGAGAGCATGATAGACACCGCAAGCGGCAGCTGTGGCTTTCCTATACACACCATTTTTTTCGTATGGAAAAAGATTTTAGAAGCTAAGGGCATAGAACAAAGCCACCTTTTTACCGCTGAGAAAAAGCCCATAGAATGCGAAGATTTTGTTAAAGAAAAAGTTTTTGCCATAGATTTTGATGAAAAAGCAGTAAGAGTGAGTAGGGCGTTAAACTTAATCGCAGGCGATGGGCAAACCAATGTCTTGCATTTAAACACGCTTGATTATGAACGCTGGAGTGAAAATTACCACAACCCCACTTGGATAGATGCCTATAATGATGGCTGGAAAAATATCCGCAAATTTTTAAAAAATCAAAAAAGCGAAATCATCAAAGATAAAAGCGTTTATGATTGTAGGGATTTTAGCTTTGATATTTTAATGGCTAACCCTCCCTTTGCAGGCGATATTAAAGAAAGCCGCATTTTAGCCAAATACGAACTCTCTTTAAAAAGCAACAATAAAGGCAAAGTAACAAACGCCTCTAAAATGGGGCGAGATATTTTATTTATTGAAAGGAATTTGAGCTTTTTAAAAGCAGGGGGTAGAATGGCTATTGTCTTACCCCAAGGGCGTTTCAATAATAGCAGTGATAGAGCTTTGCGAGATTTTATTTCTAAACACGCCAGAATTTTAGCTGTCATAGGCTTACACCAAAATGTCTTCAAACCCCATACCGGCACTAAAACTTCCGTGCTTTTCTTGCAAAAATGGCATGAGACTCTTTGCCCTTATAAAGAAGATTACAACATTTTCTTTGCCACCATGCAAGAGCCTAGCAAGGACAATTCTGGCGATAAGATTTATGAAACCTTTCCTTGTGTGCATTATTTCAAAGATAATAAAACGCATAAATACCATTTAAACGACTTTTTAAAAGAGTTTCAAAGCGTAGAAAACGCCCCATGTTTTTATCAAAAAAGCAAAAATGAAGAAACCACCTGTATAAGCATAGAAGAATACAACGCCCTAAGCACAGAGGATAAAAAGCCCTACCTTAAAAAACAAGCCATTTTTAACCCGGTTGAACCCTTGCTTGATACGCATGGGCATTTAATCGTTAAGCACGATTTGTTTAACCATGACGGCTTAACAAAAGATGGCATAGCCGAGGCGTTTCTAGCTTTTGCTAAGAATGAGGGGCTATCCTTTGCCCCAAAGCAACAACCCCTAAAAAGTCTTAACGATTTTTTAGGGGGTAATTTAGAGATAAGCGTTTTAAATCTGTCCGCCGTCTTAAAAGATAATAATAGTTTTAGGTTTGATAGTGAGTATTTTAAAAGGGAGTATTTAGAGAATTTAAAAAAATTACTCTCAACCCCACACACAATCTTAAATCATCACATTTCACATATGAGCGGTGGGGCAACGCCACTAGGGGCAAATTATCATAAGCAAGGTATCCCTTTTTTAAGGGTGCAAAATATTATGGAAAATTATTTTAGCCTTACAGATATAGTCTATATTGACACAGAACAAGAAAATGAGCTTAAAAGAAGCCGTTTAAAACATAAAGATGTGTTATTTACCATTACAGGAAGTTATGGCAAAAGTGCGGTTGTCCCCCTTGAATTAGAAAACGCCAACATTAACCAACATTCCGTAAAAATCACCCTTAAAGAAAGCTTGAACCCTTATTTTTTAGCCACTTTTTTAAATTCTAAATTTGGTAAATTACAAACCGATAAAAATATCATAGGGGTTACACGCCCAGCCCTTGATTATTCTGTGATTAAAAAATTTATTATCCCCACATTTTCAAGTCTTTTTGAAACCAAAATACAAGACCTAGTTAAACAAAGCGAAGTTTTTAACCAACAAAGCAAGAACGCCTATAAACTAGCCTTAGATTTGCTTTTAAAGGAGCTAGATTGTAAAGATTTCAAACCGAGTGAGAATAATATTTCTATCAAATCCTTTAAGGAGAGTTTTCGTTCCTCAGGGCGTTTAGATGCCGAGTATTATTTAGAAAAATACGAGCAATACGAAAAATTAGTTTATTCTTATTGTAATGGAGCAAAAATTCTTAGTGAGATTTGTGATTATAAAGACCCCACAGACACCCCTAAAAAAGGCGTATCTTATAAATATATTGAACTATCTAACATCGGTAATTGTGGGGACATCTTAGGGCATACCCTAGATTTGGGCGAAAATCTACCTTCAAGGGCTAAAATCCAAGTTGACACAAATGAAGTTATCGTTAGCTCTATTGAAGGTAGTTTATCATCGTGTGCTTTGATTACGCCTAGTTACAATAAAGCTTTTTGTTCTAATGGTTTTCATGTGATTAAATCAAGCGTGATTAATTCTGAAACTTTGCTTGTGCTTTTCAAATCAGTTTTATTTCAAAACCTTTTAAGGCAAAATTGCTCTGGGACAATTTTAACAGCTATCAGTAAAGAAAATTTTAAAAACTTACCCATACCCTTAATTGATAAAAACACCCAACAACAAATCGCTACGCATGTTGCAAAAAGCTTCACCTTAAAAGAAAAGGCTCAAAATTCCCTAGATTTAGCCAAGCGTAGCGTAGAGATCGCCATAGAAAGGAGCGAACAACACGCCCTAGAGTTCTTAAGAAAAAGCCTTGAAGATTAAAAAACTTGTTTTTGTTTGTGATTTTAAAAAAGCGTTTTTTTTTATTTTTTCTTTTATTCTTTTAAAAAACTTGTTTTTGTTTGTGATTTTAAAAAAGCGTTTTTTTTTATTTTTTCTTTTATTCTTTTAAAAAACTTGTTTTTGTTTGTGATTTTAAAAAAGCGTTTTTTTTTATTTTTTCTTTTATTCTTTTAAAAAACTTGTTTTTGTTTGTGATTTTAAAAAAGCGTTTTTTTTATTTTTTCTTTTATTCTTTTAAAAAACTTGTTTTTGTTTGTGATTTTAAAAAAGCGTTTTTTTTATTTTTTCTTTTATTCTTTTAAAAAACTTGTTTTTGTTTGTGATTTTAAAAAAGCGTTTTTTTTTATTTTTTCTTTTATTCTTTTAAAAAACTTGTTTTTGTTTGTGATTTTAAAAAAGCGTTTTTTTTATTTTTTCTTTTATTCTTTTAAAAAACTTGTTTTTGTTTTGTGATTTTAAAAAAGCGTTTTTTTTATTTTTTCTTTTATTCTTTTAAAAAACTTGTTTTTGTTTTGTGATTTTAAAAAAGCGTTTTTTTTATTTTTTCTTTTATTCTTTTAAAAAACTTGTTTTTGTTTGTGATTTTAAAAAAGCGTTTTTTTTTATTTTTTCTTTTATTCTTTTAAAAAACTTGTTTTTTTAAAAAAAAAGGGGGGCTTTTTAAAGGCTCTCGCCTTATTCGCTATTTTTAAAAGTGCATTTAGCGCTTTTAAAAACGCTCATTGAAGCGCTTCCCTAGCGTCTCTTTAAAATTCCCTCCTTGCCCCTCTTTAAAAATGAGTTTTACAACAAAGTGAAACACCCCTCGCTAAAGCGAGGAGCTTCCTAACTAAAGCACCCTACTGAATGCTAATACGAAAGGCTTTGCTCTTTAAAGTCTGCAAGGCTATTTCCTAACCCAAGAAGACTTAACCCTTTGCTTAAAATATTACTTGCGGCGTTTATATCTCTATGCTCTATATATCCGCAATTTTGACACAGATATTCTCTATGATTTAATTTAAGCTCGTGGTTGATTTGCCCACAACTATGACAAGTTTTACTCGTATATTGTGGGGGAGCTTTCACTAACAATTTGCCATTATGCTGTTGTTTGTAGTCTAAAAAAGAGATGATTTGATAGAATGAAGTATTTAGTATAGACTTATTAAGCCCACTCTTTTGTTTAACATTTTTGAGTTTGGCTCTTTTGGTCATGTTCTTAATTTGTAAGTCTTCAACTACTATCAATTCAAATTGCTTTGAAAGTTCGCTTGTGATTTTATGGTATCTGTCTAGTTTTTGATAGCTTGATTTATCAAAGGCTTTGTTTAATTTTTTTTGAGTTTTGTAAAAATTACCTCCTAGTTTGATTTTATTTTGTTTAGATTTTAAAACCCTACGGCTTTGTTTTCTTTGTAGTCTTTTAAATTCTTTAGAGTATTTTTTAAAAGAATGTAGTTTAGAATAAGTAGGAATAAGTCGTTTTAGATTGATATTTTCATCTACTTTTAAACCTAGTTCTTTCATGTCTTTTTGGTATTGTTCTAGGTCGGTTAGTTTTTCATATTCTTTTAAATCAACGCTTAAAGCTATATCATAGATATTTAAGTCCACACCGACACAATTTCTAGGCTCTTTAATAGTGTTAAGCTCTTTTTCGTATTCTATGCTAAAACTAACAAAATATTTTTGATGAGAGCAAGAGACTACGATTTGTTTAATCTTAGCATTAAGGGGTAAGTCTCTATGCATACGCATTTTTAAGGGCATTTTCATTAAGTTAAACATCTTAAAGCGTTCGTTAAAGTCTTTGATAGAAAAGCCTTGATTATTCCAAGTAAAACTTTGTTTAGCAAATTTAGAGTTTTTAAATTTAGGAAAGCCCCTATTTTTGACTTTAAAGGCATCTCTTAAGGCTCTTTCTGCATTCATGCGTGATTGTTGAGCGACTACACTACTAAAACTTAAATTCCTAGCTTTTAAATGGTGCTTAATCGCACTATCTAATTCGCTTGATTTTTGCCATTTTCTTTGTTTAGTGGGTAAATCTTTGTTTTTTTCGTATTGCTCTTGTTGTAGATTTAAGCAAATGTTATAGGCTTGGTTATAGACAAAAAAAGAGTGTTGTAATTTGGTCTGTTGCTCTTTGGTAGGATACAAACGAAATTTAAAGCCCTTATTTACTTTCATAGAAAGATTTTAGCATAATTTAGTTAAACTTGGTCTATGAAACAAATTGATAATATTAGACATGGCAGACATTGTGTTTTTTTAATGCATGTGCATTTAGTATTTGTAACTAAATATAGGCGTAAAGCATTCAACAAAGAAGTTATAGACTTTTTAGGTTCTGTATTTGCTAAGGTATGCAAAGACTTTGAAAGCGAGTTAGTAGAATTTGATGGGGAAAGCGACCATGTGCATTTACTTATCAATTATCCACCAAAAGTTAGTGTTAGTAGGTTAGTTAATTCTTTAAAGGGTGTTAGTAGTCGTTTGGTTAGACAACAAAATTTTAAAAATGTTAAAGCTACTTTGTGGGGCAATCATTTATGGTCGCCTAGTTATTTTGCTGGAAGCTGTGGGGGTGCTCCTTTAGAAATCATTAAGCAATATATCCAAGAGCAAGAAACACCACATTAGATTTGCTAACCTTTTGTTTTTAGGTTAAATGACACTAAAAAATAGCCTAACGGCTATTGACGCTTACATCTCCGCCCTAAAGGACGGAGTTTTTCGCTTTGTTGGGATAAAATTAAAGCTTAAAAAACAAACTTCTTAAAAAATAAAAGCCTTTTAATAAAATGAAGTTTTAAAAAATAAACTTTTTAAACTAAAAAACAAAAGAATTAAATCAATAAACTTTAATAATTAAAAACTTATTTGTTCCAAAAAAGAACCCTATCAGAAGATAGGGTAACCCTTTGAAAAGTTAGCGTTTAATTTTCAAACTAAACTTTCAACCTAAAAAACTATATTTTTAGGTATGCTTCTTTCCAAGAGTTTTTGCTATTAGATTTTTTCATGCTAAAACAAAGAGTTAAACAAGAACTAAAACCAAAAACTAAAAGCAACAATAACAGAGTTAAACAAAGTGAAAGCTAAAAAGAGCCTTAGAATAAATTGCCCCTTTTTAAAAGGGGTTAAGAGATTTAATATGCAAACACATAGTTCAAATAGACGCTATAGAGCCTTCTGTATTCTAGTTTAGCTCCTAAGAAAGAATAGTAGCTGGTATTGATAGTAGGAATCTTAATGCCTAGTTCAATACCATGTTGGATAGCATGTTCATTCTTTTTAGAATTATCTGCTAAATTCATTCTTAATCCAAAGTTAAATAAGAATTGGAAATTAGATGCACTCACACTCGCTTTATAAGGCGTGTTAGATGCGTTAAACTCAGGCGTGTTTAAAAGAACAGCCTTATCGCTATTAAGCCATGAAGTTCCTGCTAAAGCAATTCCAGCAAAGCCCCCAAAAGAGAGTCTATTTTTTTTCATTTCTTTATCATTGATAAAGTTATACAAGAAGTCTGAACCCACCCCATAAGTTAAGACATTAGAAGCAGAGTTAAAGAAATCTGATTTAATATAGGTGTGGTTATAATCAAAGAAACCATAATACCTAGCTCCCATTCTCTTTGTTGCTCCAAAGAATTGTTTATAACCTAGTTGGACACCTATACCATTCATCACACCGCTATTACCTTGAGATTTGATAACGCCTATATTTCTAAAGGGGTTAGCACTCATTGCCGCTAGAGCGTTAGTTAGGTTGGATTGCTGTATGGGGTTAATATGATAATCCACTCTATCAATGGTTGGGGCATTGGGGTTATTTGTAGAATAGACAATGTTTTGTAAAGCGAGCTTGCTATTAGGATTTAAATCCAGTCTAGCCCCTAAAGATTGTGTGCTAGCGAAAGTGTTTTTTAGGGCTGTTTTGTTATTAGCCAGATTGATGACATCATTAGCGAGCTGTAAATTAGAGTTAGGCTGATTGCCATAGTAGTTGATACTTGCTTGTGTAGCCGTAGCAGATTCGGCAGGGTTGGCACAGATACTGAATTTTTCTGACCCTGTAATATCTTGTTTGGTATTTAGAATTTTGGTGCAATCTTTAAAAGCATCTTGAGCCCCTTGTGGCATAGCCTTATAATCATCTACAATAGATTGAGCAAGACTTAAGACTTGTTGTTGCTCTTTAGCGGCTTGTTGGAATTTTTGGTTAAATTCGCTTGTGTTAGCCCCTTCTCCGCTTTGCTTTTGCTGTAAATTGTTTTGTGTGGTGTTAAGGTTATAAGTAGCATTGATTAGGCTTTGAGCGTTTTTAAGGGCGGCTTGAGTTTTTAAAAGCACAGGATTTTGTTTGATTAAGGTATTTTGAGTTTGTCCTGTATATCTTTTTCCATCGCCTACAACATAAATATCCATAGAAGCGAATTTATCCATCATCTGTTTAGCGAGCGTTAGCAAGCCTTGTGGGGTGGTTGTGAGAGTAGAATGATTAGCATTCTTTACCTCCCTTACTTCTGCTAGGGTCTCACCTTTTATGTCTTGGTTTGCTGGTCTATTATCTGTATTTAAAGTAGTGATTTTATTAAACCCTTCTATGATTTGTTTGGCAAGTTGATTGATTTCTTGACCTGTTTGTTTATATGTGGATTGCATTTTCCAACCCAAATTACCATTCCCTAAAAAGATTGTCCATGCCATGATAGCCATTCTAAGAGCTAAGTTTACGCCTTGATAGGCTGGGGAATAAGTCGTTCCTGTAAAATTATTGTTTGAAAAAGCTTGCAAAGAAGTGATGGCGCTTTGAATCTTATTTTGGTCGCTTCCATCAGCTACGGCACGATTAAGTTCTTGCAATTGGAACAAATTGTTTTGTAAATCCTTATAGCTATCATTGAGTTTTTGTAATTCGCCAGTGTTTTTAGCAATCTGAGTGGCTTGACCGATTTGATAGCCTACGCTCACAAAAAAGCCGTTATCCTCAGCGTTAGCTAATGATAAACATGAAATGAGAGAGAGAGAGAGTAAAAAGGTCTTTTTCATTATCTTATCCTTGCTTAATAAAAATCTAAATTTGGTAGTATTTTAGCTTAAAAAAGATGATTGCGGTTTGTTGTGGGGAATTTTGTTTTTTTTTTTTTTGTAAATTTTGGGGCAAAATGGGGTCAAAGATAAATAAATATTTAATAATTATTATAGCTTTTAGAGATACTTTATGATATTTATTTGGATTTGTCCTGTTAATTTGATGAAGTAGATTTTAAAAGGTTTAAGGGGTTTTGTTGTAGAATATCTTTACGCCCCATAGTTGAGATATGGGGCAAATTCCGCATAAGGAGCCGTCATGTCTAAACCACATGATAAACGCTCTTGGAAGAAATTATACCTTGAAATTTCTTTTTCTTGGTTTAAAATGGTGTTTTCTATCAAACGCTAATCTTTCTTAAGAGTGTTCCCTGAGCTCAAAAAAGCTTAGGGGTTTCCTTTAAAAGTGGGTTTGCTCAAACTTTTGGGGCGTTTAACTGACTTGTTTTAAAAAATCTATAGTTTATTTAAGAAATTTAATGTTTTTTATTTGGGTGGTTTTACTATGAAATCTGCCTTTAAGGGTTAA
This sequence comes from Helicobacter cetorum MIT 99-5656, assembly GCF_000259275.1. Classification (NCBI taxonomy): domain Bacteria; kingdom Pseudomonadati; phylum Campylobacterota; class Epsilonproteobacteria; order Campylobacterales; family Helicobacteraceae; genus Helicobacter; species Helicobacter cetorum. Next base: position 1,654,925 of record NC_017735.1, read on the forward strand.
TCTCATAGAACAAAAGGCACTTGTTTCTTAAAAACCTTATAAGATTTTTAAGATTGCAATCTTTTAGCGATTTCATTGGCAACATCATAGCCGTGATTTAGAGCGGTGGCGATACTTGCCCCAGATTTGAATAAAATATCGCCCACAATGAATAAATTAGGGGTGTTACTACTCTCTAAATTTTCTTTCACTACAGGAATATTCGTGCTAGAATCTAGCTCCAAAGAGCAACGCTTAAAGAACTCTAAAGGCGTAGAACCCCCGATTGCATACAATAAGCAATCAAAACTTTCGCTGGTGTTATCGGTAAAATTAACTTTAATTTGAGTGCCATCAGCTTCTAGGCTCTCAATATCCACCCCAAGCTTGCTTTTAAGCGTGTTGTTGTCTAGGACTTCTTGCAGGTTTTTGGCGTTGTCTTCGTTGATTCTAGTAAATTCAGTTCTTCGGTAGTTTAGAGTGGTGGGAGCGATTTTGCACAAAGAAATGGCGTATTCCACAGCTGAGTTACCCCCCCCTATAACAAGGGTTTTTTCATTCTCTTTACAATCATTAATGCTGAAAACCACTTGTTTAGAATGTGTAACAGGAATTTTGTAGTTAGTAGGGCGGTTTGGCTGACCCATTTTACCGATAGCAATAACCACAAATTTTGCATGATAGGTTTCATTAGAAGTAGTGGTAACCTTAAACAAATCGCCGTCTTTTTTTACGCTCTCAATATCGGTTTTATAGCTTGGAGTGATGTTATGCTCTTTTAAAAGCTTTGTAAAATTCTCTAAAGTCTCTTCTTTAAAGCTGTCTTTGAAAGGAATATGCCCCTTGAGTTCTACGACTTGCTTTCTATAATCTTTATCCACTCTCTTACCGGCTTTATAAAACTTTTCCATCATGCCTGAATGGTTTTCTGTTTTTTCGCATAAAAGCACTTTTTTAACGCCTGCAACTTCGCATTCTATCGCTGTGGCTATGCCACCAGGTCCTGCACCGACAATCAATACATCTAAAATATTCATTTTTATCCTTTGTTAATCATTTGAATTTAAATTTTTAGGGTTTTGGCGTTTTTCTTGGTTGATAGCGTCGTTTAAATCGCTAATGCTATCATACAGCACGCTTTCAAGCATGCGTTTTTCATCATCAAACTGACCACTTTTTACCCCCCATAAAAACGCCATTAAACCTATTAATCCCATAAGAATGGAGACAATTAGCATGATAGTTAAAATTTCTGTATTCATCTCTCTCTTAATATGGGTTATTAGGGTTGTATAACTTTATCATTATACTAAAAGATAGCGTTTAAATCATAAATAAGTTGGGTAAGTTTGGATAACATGGGGCTAAAAACAAAAAAGGATTTTTATGCAAGAAGCGTTAAGTAGTTTTCAAGAGAGTTTTAGCCAGTGGGGTTATCTCATCTTGTTTTTGTATTCTTTAGGAAGTGGGTATGTAGGAATTGTCATTGCATCCATTCTTAGTGCCACCACAAATACTTTAGACATCAAAATAACCATTCTAGTTGCTTTTTTAGGAAACATGGTAGGGAGTGGGGTGTTTGTGAGCTTTGCTCGTTACCAAAAAAAAGAGTTTTTGAAGTATTTTGACAAACATAAAAGAAAGCTTGCTTTGGCGAGTTTGTGGGTGAAACGCTACGCTTTGGTGATGATTTTTATTAACAAGTATTTGTATGGGGTTAAAAGCATTGTGCCTTTGGCGATTGGTTTTAGCAAGTATCCTTTAAAAAAGTTTTTGTGGCTTAATGCTTTATCTAGCTTGGTTTGGGCTGTAGTGGTGGGAAGCGTTTCTTTTGTGGCGAGCGATTGGGTTAAAACGCTTTATGAAAGGCTTTCTGATTATTCTTCTTTTTTTGTTCTTGGCGTGGTTCTTGGCGTGCTTTTGTTATGGTTTTTGTTGAAACGATACTCGCGCAAAATAGGTTTTTAAGCAAGATTTCAATTGAGTATGCTAAACTACGCCCTAAGTATTCGCATTTTTAGATAGGCGGATGCGTTAGTATCTTTAAACAAAGGATTGAGATTATGGAAAAAATCGGTATCTTTTTTGGAACAGACAGCGGAAACGCTGAAACTATCGCTGAAAAAATCAGCACAGCCATTGGTAATGCTGAAGTGATTGATGTGGCTAAGGCTTCCAAAGAACAATTTGATGGCTTCAAAAATGTGGTTTTAGTCGCTCCCACAGCTGGTGCGGGCGATTTACAGACGGATTGGGAAGACTTTTTAGGCACATTAGAAGCGAGTGATTTCGCTAGTAAGACTATCGGACTTGTAGGTTTGGGCGACCAAGACACTTATAGTGAGACTTTTGCAGAAGGCATTTTCCACATTTATGAAAAGGCTAAAGCGGGTAAGGTTGTAGGGCATACTTCAACTGATGGCTATAATTTTGAAGCTTCTAAAGCCGTAGAAGGCGGTAAATTTGTCGGTCTAGTGATTGATGAAGACAATCAAGATGATTTGACTGATGAAAGAATTTCAAAATGGGTAGAAGAAATCAAAGGTTCTTTTGCTTAATTTCCTAGACTCTTAAGCGTTTGCTTAGGGGGTCATAAACATATAGAAATGCTAGAAATTGATAATCAAACTCCGCTAGGTTTTGATGACTCACTTTTAGAAAAAATCGCAGGATTTTTAGCTCCCACTCAAATGATTGAACTTGTCTTAGTGGGTGCTGAAAAAATGCGAGAAATCAACAGAGATTTAAGAAAATGCGATTATGCGACTGATGTTTTGAGCTTCCCTTTAGAAGCCATTTCTTACGCCCCCTTAGGAAGCGTGGTAATTAACATGCCTTTGGCTAAAGAAAACGCCATGAAATTAGGGCATAGCTTAGAAAATGAAGTCGCCCTTTTATTTATTCATGGGGTGCTACACTTGCTAGGCTATGACCATGAAAAAGATGAAGGCGAGCAGCGACAAAAAGAGAGCGAGCTAATTAAAGCGTTTGGCTTGCCTTTGAGCTTGATTGAGCGGGTAGAGAGCTAAGCTTATTTTGTAGTTTAGCTACTTTAAAAGAAACGCCCTTGAATTAAAAATCCCATGCTTAATTTGGGTTTTTTGGGGCGTTTGCAACTTCTTTGATTTTTGTTATTCGCTTGATTTTTTAGTTTTATTATCCATTTAATTTCTCAATTCTATAACTTTCTTATTTTTTTATAATGCTTACTGAATTGATGAAGTCAAGGTTGAAAGTCTTAAGCAAGTTTATTGTAGAATATCTTTACGCCCCATAGTCCAAGTATGGGGCAAACTTACCAAAAGAGAAGCTTATCATGTCCAAGTTACATGATAAAAACTCTTGGTTAGTAGTATATCTTAAATTCTCTGTTAAGGGGTTTAAGTTTGTCTTTTTACTCAAAAGATAGCTAATCAAAGTTCCCTTAAGCTCAAAAAGCTTAGGGGTTTCCTTTAAAAGTGGGTTTGCTCAAACTTTTGGGGCGTTTAATTGGCTTGTTTTTAAAACTTTTTAAAGCCCTTCATAGTAAGTAATACGATTGAGTAATTGCCTTTAATGACAGCGAGTGAATCATTGATATTGGTGCTTAAATGCTTTTTAAAAGCGTTTTGATTTTTTAAACCATTCACAGGCATCTCTTTATTACACTCAAATAAGCGGTTTTATCAATCCTATCTTAAAGCACGATTTTTTCAATTCCTTTTAAGCAATAAGCTAAGCCATATCCCAGTCGCTCTGCTATTACCTTCTGAGAAAGGGTGGGCGGTGTTCATTTCTACATATTTCTACATGCTTCAAACAAAAAGCTTTCTTGTAGCCCCTAATCGTGGCTTCTATCGTGAGACCATTTTGAATTAAGTTCTTAGCTTTTTTCAAACTCCGTTTGTCTAAACATAACGCTTATTCTTAAGAACGCATTTTTTTCACGCTTTCATGGCAAGCTTCTATGAATGCCCCCCTAACCCCCCTTTTTTCTAGCACGCTCAAGCCTTCAATGGTCGTGCCTTTGGGGGTGCAAATTTGCTCGGTAATGATTTCGGGGCGTTCGTTTTCTAAAAGCTTGGCAAAGCCCTTAAAAGTCGCACTGACTAACTTCAAAGAATCCTTCGCACTCAGACCTTCCCTAACGCCCGCATCTTTCAAGCTACTTGCCACTAAGCTTAAAAAAGCGAGCGAACTCCCATTGGTCGCTACGCTAGAATTGACCTGTTCTTCACTACCCACTTGCACGCAATTCCCAAAACTCTCAATAATACTAAAAGCCTTTTCACTCACCAAAGGCACATGCGATTTTTCACACACTGCCGTAGATGAGAGAGCGAATTTGCTGGCGATATTAGGCATGCATTTGAGATAATGCAAAGAGTTCAGAGCGTTTTCTAACGCTTCAAAGCTCACTCCCGCTAATGCACTTAAAACACTCTTAGCCTGACCTTGATAGCAAAAATCCTTAAGATTATAAGGCTTATAGAGTAAAAACACAAATTTTTCATGCACATCAATAGCGTTTTCATAAGACACAACGCTCGCTTGAATGTTTTTTTCTTGTAAAAAAGGGGCGATTTTTTCAGGGTTTTTACCCGTGATTTCCAAGCGGAAATGTTTTGACAACGCCTGATGAGAGCCTTCTAAAATCGCTTGAGCCATATTCCCATAACCGATAAATTGTAAAGTTTCCACACGCACTCCTTAAAACGCCGTAATATAATTGATATAAAAAGTATAAAGCCTTCTATAGTTCACATCAGCCCCAGCACTCTTTAAATACACTTGGTCAATAAAAGGCACTTTAATCCCAAATTCTACGCTCTTTTGACTTAAAATCCCTTGATTATGAAAATTCTTAGAAAAACGCTTAAACTCTGCAAAATTTGTCCGCACCCCAAAATTCAACGCCACTTGAAAATTCGCTAGATGAATGTTGTTAGCATCCCCCCAGTTATCAATGATCTGTTGTCTAAGAGAACTAAGCCATGTTGTGCCACCTAGTTGAATCCCAGTAAACAACCCAAAATTCAACGCCTTAGTATGATAAGTCCTTCTAAATAAGTTCCATAAAAAATCTGTGCCTAAACCATAAGCAAAGATATTGGCTTTCACGCTTTGATTTGCCACACCCATTTCACTATAGCCATAATCCACAAAGAGATAATGCCTAAGACCCAGATTTCTAGCCTTCCCAAAGAAGTATTTATAGCCCACACTCGCTCCCACACCATTACTCATACCATGTTGAGTGCTTTTACCCGCTACATACTGGCTTAAAATGGGGTTAGCCCCATAACTACTAGCTTGTGCGTAAGCGTTTTGAACCTGATTTCTTGCATTTACCATGGCTTCTAGTAATTTTTGCTGGACACTAAAAAACTTGTTATCCCCTAGAAGCTGGCGTAAGGTTTGAGAGAAAGACTGGATAGTGGTTGTGTTAGAAGTGATTTCTTGGAGTAAGGTTAAAATCACATTAGGGCTAATATCGTTTTGTAAGGCTTGAAACCCTTTAGAAATAGCTTGAGTGATAGTGTTAAAAGCTGTTTTAAGGTCTGTTTGATTACTAGCTTGATTTTGTATAAACCCAGCGGTTTTAATAAATTCTGTGAGTAAAACCACTAAATTATTGGTATCACTCACCCCACTTGTAGGGATAGCCCCTAAGAGATTGATAAGACCACCGGTGCAACCATTTTGTGAACCACCGCCACCGCCACCACCAGAACTGCTACCATTACTACACAAATTACTCAGTTGTCCGTTGCCACCCTTTAACGCTTCAAAGAATTGTTTTAAGCCGTTTTCAACGCCTTTGTTATTCCCAGAACTAGCGATAATGTCGGCTATTTTTTTAGCGTCATCGTAGATTTTTTGTAGGTTGTTGTTTTGGTTCTCTTGTTTTAGTTCTACAGCTTTTTTTTGTTGAGTGGTGTTTTTATTAGGGGTGTAGCAACTACTATGGCTACCACCCTCACTTTGAACCATGCTCGCTCCTTGAGTTCTAGTGCATGGGGTATAGCCATTGTTACTACCACCACTCCCACCTTTCTCGTCTTGATTACTACTAGGGGTATAATTCCCCAATTTCCCTTCGCTCGCATCTATCAACATTTGGTAGGCTGTGCCGATGTTACCGCTATTGTTTTGTTTGCCACTTTCTTGTTCGCCATTACTACCATTAAAACTTTTAAGTTGTGCGATAATCTGTTGTAATAACCCATTGCTAGTAAGCGTTATTTTTTGAACATTGTAGGTTATTTGGTTGTTATTCCCACTTGTGCTATTTCCTTTGCTTTCTTCTTTCTCTTTCGTTAAAGAATACCCCAAAGCCTGTTGTAACCCACTATAATAATTCTTAGGGTCTGACCATTGCTGGTGGCACCAATTGTTATTCTGTCCGCTACTAGTTCCATTCGCACATGAGCCATTAGTGGTTGTTACACTCAATTGCTGGCCTACTTGCTGTGTTTGTTGCGGACTTTGGTCAACCATAGCCTGAACTGAAGTAGGCACTTGCTGGTTAATGGTGTTAATCAATTGGTAAAAATTCGCTCTTAACTGAATGCATAAATCTTGATTAGTTCCACTACCACTGCCATTACATTGTGAATTTTGTTGCCCCCCTTGTTGCTGTTGCTGACTTTCACTACCTTTACCATTAGTGCCATTGATAAAATAAATCGCATTCGCCCATTTTTGAATATTGCTTTCTTGGTTTTTAAAAGCTTCAGAAATACTTTTTTGAAATTGATTCACATTCGCTAGAACATTATCTAACGCTCCTACTACCGTGTTAGCTTGGGGGGTTGTAGTGGTTGTAGTAGTGCCTTTGCTTGCGAGATTATTCACTTGAACCCCACTAGCCCCACTCACTCCATTACTGCCTACAGAACTCCCATTAGCAACCCCACTATTACCCCCTAAAGCTTGTAAAAGCTGTGTTTTAGCATTTTCGCTATTGACTCCCACTCTTGCTTGTAGCTGTAGTTTTTGTTCTTCGGGTGGATTACTACTGCCATTAGTAATACTAGAAGTGCTTAAAATCGTCTGCAATTGCCCATTCCCACTGATACTCAAACCCCCTGAAGAACTTTGACTGGTGTTTCCGTTACAATCTTGGGTTCCCCCTTCTTTTGGTGCGCATAATATCTTGGCATTTTTTGTCAAGTTTTCTTCAGATGTTTTTAAAGAGCTATAAACATCCCACACTTGAGACACCAGGTTGAAGGAGTTCACGCCGATTTGATGGCTTTTAGTGATTTTTGAAGCGGCGATTAAGGCGTTTGTGCTGGGGTTAGTGGTGTTATTTTGGAGTTGTTGCCCTTCTCCTATAGTGCCATTATTAGGCACTTTGCATGAGAACTGGCCTTGAGCGTCATTTCCGGTTTGGTTATTAGCAATAGTAGTGCAATCATATGCACTGATATTCTGCCCTTGAGCGTTGGTAACGGTGCCAATTTGGTTGTTATTGGAAGTGTTTTTGAGTAAGTCTTTGGGTTCATTGAACCCTGAACTACCATTCCAAGTAATACTCTTTAAAACTTTATTGTAGTTTGCTATCGTTTTTTTATACGCTTGGAAATTCAAAGCGTTGTGTAGGTTGTTGAGATTGTAAGTGGTAATATTGATAGCGTTATTGTCTAAAGTGTTTAAAGCGATGCTCTGAAGCCTTTGAGCGATAGTTTGGATTTGTTGTTGGTTAGCGGTTAGATTTTGGTTGTTTGGTGTTGCTTGCTTGCCTTCTTTAGTGGTGTTACTACCATAGGTTGCTAGGGGGTTTAAATCTTTGATGAATTGTTCTAAATATCCTATTTGACCTTGTGGTTGGCAGTTTTGTTGGTTGTTACCCTGATTAGTTTGGCTGCAACCATTACTACCACTTTGCTGGTTTTCACTCAAACTACCTGTTAAGGTGTTCATTAAAAGGGTGTCGTTGTAGTAAGCTGTGTTGTTAGAAGAAGTTTGGGTAAGCCCTAAGATAGAGTTTGGCATGGGGTTAAAAAGCCCAACAGGAGCTGAAGGGGGGTTTAATACCGTGTGCGTAGCCGTAGTGCCTGTTTTATAAACGCCTACCCCAAAAGTGTTTAAAGCTGCTTGTAAGGCTGTGGTGTTAGCTTCATTATTGCTCTTGTTGACTGCAGCGGTTAAATTAGTGAGTAAAGCTTGAACATAAGTGGTGGTGGTGGTCTTAGAAATATTGCCTTCAATTTGTTCTAGGAGTTTAGCCATAGATTGTGCGGTGTTTTGTAATTGGGCTTTGACTTCTTTGGTGTTATCGCTAGGGTTAAGGCTATTAACGGTGTTAGTGATATTAGAGCTTAAAACAATGCCTTCTTCAAATTGCTGAGCTAGGGTGGTAGGTGTATTGACCTGCGCCTGTTCCTACAACAGCTCCAGGAGGTAAATCTTTTATGCCGATAGGGGTTTGATTTTGTTGTCCGTCATTATTTGCAGGGTTTTTGGTGTAATAACCTGGTCCGCTAAAGCTTTGGTAACCACTAGTGCCATTAGGGGGTGTGTTATAAGTGAAACCAAATTGCTTTTCATTAGGGATTCCGCCTAGGATAATAGATTGCATTAAAGCTTGGAAGATGTTTTGGGTGATAGAGTTAGCTTCTTGGGTAGCACTACATTGATTTTGATTAGGGGGATTGCTACAATTTGTTTGACTACCACCATTCTTGTTATCAGTGGCTAATCCGTCTTTTAAGAGATGTTGTAAAACTTGGGGGCTAAAACTTGGACTACTTCCACTAGGGGTGCTAAAAGATTTATTGGTTAAGTCCTAGTTATACCAAAGCGTGGTCAAAGCGGTGGTAATATCATTGTTTAAAGCGTCCATAACACTTTTGAAAAGAGATGAGTTAGTAGGGAGAAGCGTTTTAAACACCCGCTGATATATAGTTATGTATATAGTTTATATTTCCCTAGTATTTTCTCTTGTTTTAAGCGTTTCATGATTTGCTTAGTGTTAGTGGACGGTTGCTTAATCATTGATTAAAGCGATAAGATTTAATTTTAGAATGAGTTGTTTACATAGGGGGCTTTAATTTTATCCCAACAAAGCGAAAAACTCCGTCCTTTAGGGCGGAGATGTAAGCGTCAATAGCCGTTAGGCTATTTTTTAGTGTCATTTAACCTAAAAACAAAAGGTTAGCAAATCTAATGTGGTGTTTCTTGCTCTTGGATATATTGCTTAATGATTTCTAAAGGAGCACCCCCACAGCTTCCAGCAAAATAACTAGGCGACCATAAATGATTGCCCCACAAAGTAGCTTTAACATTTTTAAAATTTTGTTGTCTAACCAAACGACTACTAACACCCTTTAAAGAATTAACTAACCTACTAACACTAACTTTTGGTGGATAATTGATAAGTAAATGCACATGGTCGCTTTCCCCATCAAATTCTACTAACTCGCTTTCAAAGTCTTTGCATACCTTAGCAAATACAGAACCTAAAAAGTCTATAACTTCTTTGTTGAATGCTTTACGCCTATATTTAGTTACAAATACTAAATGCACATGCATTAAAAAAACACAATGTCTGCCATGTCTAATATTATCAATTTGTTTCATAGACCAAGTTTAACTAAATTATGCTAAAATCTTTCTATGAAAGTAAATAAGGGCTTTAAATTTCGTTTGTATCCTACCAAAGAGCAACAGACCAAATTACAACACTCTTTTTTTGTCTATAACCAAGCCTATAACATTTGCTTAAATCTACAACAAGAGCAATACGAAAAAAACAAAGATTTACCCACTAAACAAAGAAAATGGCAAAAATCAAGCGAATTAGATAGTGCGATTAAGCACCATTTAAAAGCTAGGAATTTAAGTTTTAGTAGTGTAGTCGCTCAACAATCACGCATGAATGCAGAAAGAGCCTTAAGAGATGCCTTTAAAGTCAAAAATAGGGGCTTTCCTAAATTTAAAAACTCTAAATTTGCTAAACAAAGTTTTACTTGGAATAATCAAGGCTTTTCTATCAAAGACTTTAACGAACGCTTTAAGATGTTTAACTTAATGAAAATGCCCTTAAAAATGCGTATGCATAGAGACTTACCCCTTAATGCTAAGATTAAACAAATCGTAGTCTCTTGCTCTCATCAAAAATATTTTGTTAGTTTTAGCATAGAATACGAAAAAGAGCTTAACACTATTAAAGAGCCTAGAAATTGTGTCGGTGTGGACTTAAATATCTATGATATAGCTTTAAGCGTTGATTTAAAAGAATATGAAAAACTAACCGACCTAGAACAATACCAAAAAGACATGAAAGAACTAGGTTTAAAAGTAGATGAAAATATCAATCTAAAACGACTTATTCCTACTTATTCTAAACTACATTCTTTTAAAAAATACTCTAAAGAATTTAAAAGACTACAAAGAAAACAAAGCCGTAGGGTTTTAAAATCTAAACAAAATAAAATCAAACTAGGAGGTAATTTTTACAAAACTCAAAAAAAATTAAACAAAGCCTTTGATAAATCAAGCTATCAAAAACTAGACAGATACCATAAAATCACAAGCGAACTTTCAAAGCAATTTGAATTGATAGTAGTTGAAGACTTACAAATTAAGAACATGACCAAAAGAGCCAAACTCAAAAATGTTAAACAAAAGAGTGGGCTTAATAAGTCTATACTAAATACTTCATTCTATCAAATCATCTCTTTTTTAGACTACAAACAACAGCATAATGGCAAATTGTTAGTGAAAGCTCCCCCACAATATACGAGTAAAACTTGTCATAGTTGTGGGCAAATCAACCACGAGCTTAAATTAAATCATAGAGAATATCTGTGTCAAAATTGCGGATATATAGAGCATAGAGATATAAACGCCGCAAGTAATATTTTAAGCAAAGGGTTAAGTCTTCTTGGGTTAGGAAATAGCCTTGCAGACTTTAAAGAGCAAAGCCTTTCGTATTAGCATTCAGTAGGGTGCTTTAGTTAGGAAGCTCCTCGCTTTAGCGAGGGGTGTTTCACTGTTTAAAATATATTCAATAATGGTTTTAACGCCGTTTTTAGCGATTTTTTGTTGTAATTGCTCGCTAGTGTTAGCGATATTTTTATGGCCTTCTTCATCTAGCTGGTTGAGTCTCCTAATCACTTCAAAGAGTTTTTTGGGTAGTAGCTCATTTTGTGGCACGATGTAAGAGAGATTTTCTTTCTCAAATTCTAGGACATTGTGGTATTGATGATTATGGCTTGCGAAAGGATAGGGGATAAAAAGCGTGGGTAAGCCATTAGCACATAGCTCCCATACAGAACTAGCTCCTGCACGACTTACACACAAATCTGCTTTGTGCATGACTTCAACAATATTGGTGTGAAAGGCAAATAATTCCACTTTGTCTAGTAGCTCTAAATCTTGGTAGTAAGAACGCATTTTTTCATAAGAATCTTTTCCGCAAATATGCGTGATGTTAATCCCTTTTTTAGTGAGTTTCAGGGCGTTGAGTAGGGCAAATTCATTGATTGCTCTTGCTCCTTGTGAACCGCCTAAGAATAAAATATGCTTGATTTCTGTTCGTGTTCTAGCTAGGTCAAAAAAGGCGTTTTGCACCGGATAGGGGGTTAGGATATGGCTGCCCTTATCCTTGAATGAATAGCTTGAAAATATGGCTCTAGCTTTGGGGGAGAGATAGCGATTGAGTGTGCCTTTAATGGCATTTTGCTCATGGATATAGAGCGGGGTGTCATTGAGTAGGCTTGCAAAACTCGCAGGACCTGCACTGAAACCACCTACGCTAATGGTCTGGGTGATTTTGTGTTTTTTTAAAATTTTTCTGGCTTTTAAGGCGGCTCTAACCTGTAAAAATAAAGAGCCTAGTTTTTTAAAAAGGCTTTTATTCACAACGCCCTTGGTGTTAAAAAAATAGCATGCTTCAAATAGGGGGCTATTTTCAAACCATTCTCTGTCCTGCCCAGAGATTGAGCCTAAGTAGATGGTGCTTATGCCTTGATTTTTCAATTCTATAGCTAAGGCTTTAGCGATAGAGAGATGCCCGCCTGTGCCTCCCCCTGTAAGAGCGATTTTCATAGCTTTTAGCTCTTAAGCTCGTTCTCTTTCTTTCATAGCAAAGCTTTTTAAAGGGTCTCTAAAACCAAAATCTGGATAATCCATCATAGAAAGAGCTACTTGAGCTCCAAAGCCATTTTTAGGGTTAAAGACTAAGGGGGCTAAGAAATTCACCATAGAATCTTCTAAATTTTTTTGTAACACAACCACGCAATACACCTCTACTTTAGAATGAGAATCTAATTCTAGCAGTAATTCTATGTATTTGGGTATAGTAAAGCTATATTCTCGTAAATAATAGGGGTTAGCTAAGACCATATCTAGTGTGAGATGAGAATTGTTTTGACTAATCAGGCGGCTAAATAGGGGGTCAATTTTTTCTAAACGCACCTCGTTGATATGCTCAAATCCTAAGATAGGGGCTTTTAAAAAGTAATTCACTAGGCTATCCTTTATATTTAATGCTTATGTTGTTTGTTGTATAATTCAAAAAAATACGCAACTCATAAGGCGTAAAAGCAAAAGGCATTCCAAAAGTTAAAGAGTGCTAAAATTACAGGACAATGATGAAACAAGAAACAAATACCTATCAACCAAAAGAGATAGAAAAAGAGATTTATGAAATTTGCTCTCATAGGGGATATTTTGAAATCAATGGTAATAAAGAGATTCAAGAAAAAGACAAGCCTTTTTGCTTGATGATGCCCCCCCCTAATGTTACAGGTGTCTTACACATAGGGCATGCGCTCACCCTAAGCTTACAAGATATACTAACTCGCTATAAGCGTATGGATGGTTACAAAACTTTGTATCAGCCTGGGCTTGATCATGCAGGCATTGCCACTCAAAATGTCGTAGAAAAGCAACTTCTAGCAGAAGGCATTAAAAAAGAAGATTTAGGGCGTGAAAAGTTTATAGAAAAAGTTTGGGAGTGGAAAGAAAAAAGCGGGGGAGCGATTTTGGAGCAAATGAAGCACTTAGGCGTGAGTGCGGCGTTTTCTAGGACTCGTTTCACTATGGATAAAGGTTTACAAAGAGCGGTAAAAGTGGCGTTTTTGAAATGGTATGAAAAAGGTCTCATTACTCAAGATAATTACATGGTGAATTGGTGCACTAAAGATGGGGCGTTGAGTGATATTGAAGTGGAGTATGAAGAGCATAAGGGGGCTTTGTATAACATTAAATACTATTTAGAAAATCAAAAAGATTATTTAGTGGTGGCTACCACACGCCCTGAAACTCTATTTGGCGATAGTGCGGTTATGGTAAATCCAAATGATGAGAGATACAAGCATTTAGTAGGACAAAATGTAGTCTTGCCCTTAGTTAATCGCATTATTCCTATTATTGCTGATGAGCATGTGGAAATGGAGTTTGGCACAGGGTGTGTGAAAGTTACCCCAGGTCATGATTTTAACGATTATGAAGTTGGCAAACGCCATAATTTAGAACTAATCAAAATCTTTGATGAAAAGGGCATTTTAAATGCGTATTGTGGGGAGTTTGAAAATTTAGAGCGTTTAGAGGCTAGAGAAAGGATAGTAGAGAAATTAAAAGAATGCGAATTATTAGAAAAGATAGAAGAGTATAACCACCAAGTGGGGCATTGCTATCGTTGTCATAATGTGGTAGAGCCTTATGTGTCTAAGCAATGGTTTGTTAAACCAGAAATCGCTAAAAACTCTATTGAAAAAATTCAAAAAGGTTTAGCCAAATTCTACCCCCCTAATTGGATAAATAACTATAACGCTTGGATGAGAGAATTACGCCCATGGTGTATTAGTAGGCAGTTATTCTGGGGTCATCAAATACCGGTTTTTACTTGTGAGAATAACCATCAATTTGTGAGTGTGGATACTCCTTTAGTTTGTCCTACTTGTAAGAGTGAAAAACTAGAGCAAGATAAAGATGTGCTAGATACTTGGTTTAGCTCAGGGCTATGGGCGTTTTCTACTCTTGGGTGGGGTCAAGAAAAAAGCAATTTATTTAATGAAAATGACTTGAAAGATTTCTATCCTAATACAGCGCTTATCACAGGGTTTGACATACTCTTTTTTTGGGTGGCTAGAATGCTTTTTTGTAGCGAATCGCTTTTAGGCGAACTACCTTTCAAAGATATTTATTTGCACGCCCTTGTTAGAGATGAAAAGGGCGAAAAAATGAGTAAGTCTAAGGGTAATGTGATAGACCCCTTAGAGATGATAGAAAAATATGGCGCGGATAGCTTGCGTTTCACTTTAGCGAATCTGTGTGCGACCGGAAGAGACATTAAACTTTCTACTACGCATTTAGAAAATAACAAGAATTTTGCTAACAAGCTTTTTAATGCAGTGAGTTTCTTAAAGCTTAAAAAAGAGTCTTTTAAAGACAGAGAGTGCTTGAATGAATATGCTACGCCTTTAGGGCGTTATGCGAAATCTCGCTTAAATTTGGTTACAAAAGAAGTGCGTAACGCCTTAGATAATTATCGTTTTAATGACGCTACGACTTTGTTATACCGCTTTTTGTGGGGGGAATTTTGCGATTGGTTCATTGAATTTTCTAAGGTGGAAAATGAATCTATTGATGAATTAGGGAGCGTGTTAAAAGAGGGCTTAAAACTTTTACACCCTTTCATGCCTTTTATTAGCGAATTTTTATACCATAAGCTAAGTAATACCGAATTAGAAAATACTCGCTCTATTATGGTGTTGCCTTATCCTAAAGATTTAGAGCGAGATGAAAAATTAGAACATGAATTTGAAGTGATTAAAGATAGCATTGTGTCTTTAAGGCGTTTGAAAGTCATGCTAGAAGTGCCACCGATTGTTTTAAAAGAAGCGAGCGTGGAATTAAGAGAGAAGTTAGAAAACCTAAATCGTTTAGAAAACTACGCTCAAAAATTAGCCAAGTTAGAAAAGGTGAGCGTAGTAACTTCTAAGCCCTTAAAAAGTGTGAGTGATGTGGGGGAATTGTGTCAAACGCATGCGAATTTAGAAAACCTTGATGTAAGCCCTTTGATACTTCGCTTAAAAAAGCAACTAGAAAAATTAGAAAAAGAAAAGCTAAAGCTTAATTTACACAATGAAAATTTTGTGAAAAATGCCCCTAAAAATGTGCTAGAAAAAGCACAAGAAAATTTAAAAACGCTTTTAGAAAAAGAAAGTAAAATCAAGCAAGAATTAGATTTACTAGAACAAACGAAAGGATAGAAATGTTTCAAGCATTAAGTGATGGGTTTAAAAATGCGTTAAATAAAATCCGCTTTCAAGATGATGAAAAGGCACTTGATAGGGCGTTAGATGAATTGAAAAAAACGCTTTTAAGAAACGATGTGCATCATAAAGTCGCTAGAGAGCTATTAAAAAAGGTAGAATCTCAAACTAAGACTAATGGCATTGGCAAGCAACAATTTTTAGACGCTTTAGAAAAAAGCCTGTTAGAGATTTTAAGCACCAAAGGTAGTAGTGGCTTTACTTTTGCTAACACGCCCCCAACCGTTGTTTTAATGGCGGGCTTACAAGGAAGTGGTAAGACAACTACCAGCGCAAAACTTGCCCACTACCTAAAAACTAAGAATAAAAAAGTGCTTTTATGTGCGTGTGATTTGCAACGCTTAGCTGCTGTGGAGCAATTAAAGGTTTTGGGCGAACAGGTGGGCGTAGAAGTCTTTTATGAAGAGAATAAAAGTGTTCAAGAAATCGCACAAAACGCTTTAAAAAGAGCCAAAGAGGCGCAATTTGATGTGCTGATTGTGGATAGTGCGGGGCGTTTAGCCATTGATAAAGAGCTTATGAATGAGTTAAAAGAAGTTAAAGAAATCTTAAACCCCCATGAAGTATTGTATGTTGCAGACGCACTAAGCGGGCAAGATGGCGTGAAAAGTGCTAATACTTTTAATGAAGAAATTGGCGTTAGTGGGGTGGTTTTAAGCAAGTTTGATAGCGATTCTAAGGGGGGTATTGCACTAGGTGTTACTTATCAATTAGGCTTACCCTTACGCTTTATTGGAAGCGGAGAAAAAATCCCTGATTTAGATGTGTTTGTGCCTGAAAGAATTGTGGGGCGTTTAATGGGGGCTGGAGATATAGTCTCACTAGCTGAAAAAACCGCAAGCGTTCTAAACCCTAATGAAGCGAAAGATTTGAGTAAAAAGCTCAAAAAAGGGCAATTCACTTTCAATGACTTTTTAAATCAAATTGAAAAAGTTAAAAAATTAGGCTCTATGAGTTCATTAATCTCTATGATTCCGGGATTAGGAAATATGGCAAGCGCTTTAAAAGACACGGATTTAGAAAATTCCTTAGAAATTAAAAAAATCAAAGCTATGGTTAATTCTATGACTAAAAAAGAACAAGAAAATCCAGATATTTTAAATGGTAGTAGAAGAAAGAGAATCGCTCTAGGCTCTGGATTAGAAGTGTCTGAAATCAATCGCATTATCAAACGATTTGACCAAGCGAGCAAAATGGCAAAACGCCTAACGAATAAAAAAGGCATTAGCGACTTGATGAATTTAATGAGCCAAGCCAAAAATCAAATGCCCCCTATGCGTTAGGTTAAATTGAGCCTTTAAGGATATTTTAGGGGCTTTTGTTGTATAATCTTAAATTTAACACGAATATTTTAGGAGATTTTTATAATGACAGTCATTAGACTCACTCGCATTGGAAGAAAGAAAAAGCCTTTTTACAGAGTGGTAGTAACCGATTCTAGAAAACGAAGAGATGGGGGCTGGATTGAATCTATTGGGTATTACAATCCTTTAAGCGAGCCTAAGGATATTAAGATTGATATGGAGCGTTTGAATTATTGGAAAGGTGTTGGGGCTAAAATGAGTGAGAGAGTAGAAAAGCTTTCTCAAAAAGCCTAAGGTTTTTTAGAATAATAAATGCACGAATTGGATTCTCTCAAAACACCTTTTTCTCAAGCTGAATGCAAGGATTATTCGCATTGCGTGGCGACTTTTTTAGAAAAGTATTTGAAGAAGGTCGTGCGTTTCCCCCAAGTTTTGAGCGTAGAGCATACGCTTTTAGAAGATAAAGTCAAGCAAATCGCTATTTATACCCACCCCTTGGACATGGGGCATGTGATTGGTAAAGAAGGAAAGATGGTGAGTGCGATTAAAGCGTTTGTCTCGGGGGTCAAGGCCAAAGATGGATTTTCTTATAAAATTGTCGTTTTTGCGAGTAAGAACCCTTATGTTTTAGGCGAAGAAAACCTTTGAAGTTTTGAATGCTCTTAGTCGGTAAAATTGGTAAAAGCGTGGGACTTAAGGGGGGATTGAAACTCCACTTAGAAAGTGATTTTCCTGAGTGCTTGAAAAAGGGTGTTAAGGTTAGTGTCGCTTCCTTGAATGCCTTGTCTCACGCTTCTTCTTTTAAGGATTATATTATCCATTCTTATGAACATGCTAAAAACTTGTTATTCTTAGAAAATATAGAAACGCCTGAAATGGCTAGAGAGCTTACTAACTTGGGGCTTTTTATGAGTAAAACAGAGAGCAAGAAGCTCTGTATTTTGAAAGAAAATGAGTTTTTTTATTGTGATTTAGTGGGTGCTGAAATCATTGAAGAAGAAGAGATTTTGGGTAAAGTAGCAGAAATCCAAAGAATCGCTCAAATTGATTATTTTATTGTAGAAACAACACCCAACTTGGTTAAAAAGGGCTTAGCTAAAACCTTTTTAATCCCCTATAACGACAGATACATTCAAAAGGTGCTTGTGAAAGAGAAGCAAATTCTAAGTTGTAACGCTAAAATGCTTTTAAAGGCTAGTTAGTGAAATTTAGTGTTTTCACGCTTTTTCCACAGCTGGTGTTACCCTATTTTCAAGGCTCTATTTTAAAAAGAGCATTAGAAAAAAATCTATTTGAATTAGAAGTATTAAATCTAAGAGATTTTAGTACTAATAAACATAAAAAAGTTGATTACACGCTTATTGGTGGGGGTGCAGGGCAAATTTTAGACCCTGAAATGATAGAAAACGCACTTAATTCTATCAAAACCCCCAAGCACACGATTTTTTTAAACGCTGTAGGAAAGCCTTTTAAACAAATTGACGCTTTTCGTTTAGCTAAAAAAGAGCATGTGGTTTTGGTGTGTGGGCGTTATGAAGGCTTTGATGAACGCTCTATTGAGCTTATGGCTGATGAAGTTTTTTCTCTAGGAGATTTTATTCTAACAGGCGGAGAACTTGGAGCGTTATGTTTGATAGATAGTATTACACGCCAAATTCAAGGGGTTTTAGGAAACGCTCATTCTTTAGAAAATGAGAGTTTTGAGAATGATTTTTTAGAAGCTCCTAATTTTGCTAATGCGGCTTTCAAATCAAAAGAAATCAATAAAATCCCTGCGCCTTCAGAATATTCTAAAGGAAATCATGCTAGAATAACGCAATTGAAGTTTGATTTGTCAAAATTAAGGACGAAGTTCCACCGCCTAGATTTATTCAATCGGCACAAATCGTAGCACTAAATTTTTTGAAAATAAGGATATTTAATGAAAAATCGCTATATTCAGCAATTTGAGGACGCTCAGTTAAAGGGCAAGACAATGCCACAATTCAAAGCGGGCGATACTTTAAGACTTGGTATCACCATTAAAGAAGGTGAGAAAACTAGAACGCAATATTTTGAAGGGGTGTGTATTGCTATTAGGGGTAATGGCGTGGATAGGACTTTTTGTGTGCGTAAAATGGGGGCTAACAATATCGGCGTGGAGAAAATTTTCCCTTTTTACAGTGAGAGTTTGGCGAGTGTTGAGGTGTTACGCATTGGTAGAGTGCGTCGTGCGAAGCTTTATTACTTGCGTGATAGAAGGGGTAAAGCGGCTAGAATTAAGGAAGTGCGTAAGTAGTTCTTGGTTCTACAAAAATATTTTTAGTAGTAATATATAGGGTTTTTGGTTAGGGTTTTTATTATTACTTTTTGGTCGCTTTTTTTGTTTCTGAAGTTCTAGTTCTTTGATTTCTAGGACTTGGTCTTGCTTTCGTTTTACTCTAATGGCATAAAGTATTTTTCTTAATTTGCTGTTTTTTTTGGGATTTTGTAACTATTTTACCTTTCTTTCTGTTATTTTTTTACTATAATTATATTGTTGTTTATTTCTGTATAAAAATGTTCCTATGAGATTTAGGCGACGAATTATTTTATAGCCTGATAACTAAAGGGATTTGGTAATGGTTATGAAAATGAATTTGTATTTTTAAATAGGGTTTTATTGAACAACATTGATTACAATTTTATTTAAAAGGAAGTTTATGAAAATTGTGTTTAGCATTGCCGGTTTGGTTGTAGCATTTTTATTAGGGTTTGAAGTGAGAAAATACCAAGTCCATAATGAAATGGTTTCAAACAACTTGAGAGAACAAAATAAAAACATTGAACAACTTTTGACAAATATTGACCGCTTGGAGCGTGTGCTAGTTGCTTATAAGCATTGATTATAACTGATACTTATTTTTTTTATCTTTCAAGGTTTTTATGAGCCTTGAATATCTTTAATAACTATTCTTAATCATTTTTCTATTATTTTAAATTTCATTATTTGAATAAACCTGTTTATATTTGATTAAAATTTTAAGAAATTTTAAATTTAAAACGCTAGTTTGATTGAATTTAAAATCACGCAAATATTAAGATATTTTTGTAAATTCATAAGATTTTTAATCATTGATTAATGATTGTTGTTGGATAATGGATAATCCTAATTATAAAGGAGATTTTATGAATAATGTTACAAATACACGCATAAGCCCAATGACTTATGTGATTTTTCTTTTAGGTATTTTATTTTTATCTTTCACAGCCCCTTGGCAAAAGATGTCTAATTTTGACCCCGCCACAGGAGCGTTTTTGCGTTGCTTGGGTGGGGCGTTATGTTTGTTGCCCTTTGCTTTTATAGAGGCAAAAAGTAAGGGTTGGTTGAATAAGAAAGGCGTTTGGCTTTCTATTTTAGCGGGACTTGTTTTAGGGATTGACTTTACTGCATGGAATTATTCTATCTTTTTTGTAGGCTCTGGAATTGCTTCTATTTTGTTAAATATCCAAGTGATTATTTTGCCTGCATTGGCGTTTATGATAGATAAAGAGCGTATTCCTTTAAGCTATTATATTTTGGCTCCTATCATGTTGGCAGGGGTGATTTTAGCAGGCGGAGCTTTAGAGCATGGCATAGTAGATCCTAATGGACCTCAAGAAGTCTTTGGTATGAGTATTATGGCGGTAGGCACGATTTGTGGTTTGACTTCAGGTTGTTGTTATGGGGTGTATTTGTTTGCTAGTAGAAGAGCTGGAAGAATCAATCAAGGTCAAATTGTCCAGCCCATTATGATTGCATCTTTTGCACAGCTTGTAGCTCCTTTAATTTGGGCGTATGTCATTACCGGAAATGGTTTTGATATAGCAACCGGCGTTATGGTAGAGACTGCTCAAAGCTTGGATATTGGCGAAATGATAAGAGGTTTAAGAGAAATGCGCTTGCCTAAAGATGAAATTGAGCAATTAACTAGCATTACACATGCCGTTACTGCGGGCGACCCCATTAATGGCGTGAGTTGGTTTTGGATGTTTATAGAGTGTGTTCTAGGTCAAGCATGTGCATGGACTTTTGCTCAATATGGTAGTGTGAAATTGAATCCGACTTTAGGGGCGGGATTACTCATTTTAAGCCCTGTAGCTACTGTGGCAATTATTGCTCCATTCTTGTTTGGCGAGACCTTATCTGCCTTACAAATCTTTGGTGTGGTTGTGGCACTCCTAGCTGTAGCCTATCAAAATGGTTTGTTAAAGGCCATTTTTTCCAGCAAACGCTAGATAAGTTTTAAAGAGTGTTGAAGCACTCTTTAAAAAAGGCTTATTCTTGACTCGTATTTCCTAACTAAATTTTTGTTACTTTGTTATTTTAAAGTTAATTAAAGAGTTTTTAATTAAAATAAATTACTGCAAATAAAATAAGGAATTTAGGTATTGAAAGCGATAAGTAAAAAAGCGGTGTTTGTGTTAGCAAGTTTTTTAAGCGAATGTGAAGCCCATTCTAAAAGTGGATTTTTTGTAGAAGGGGGTTTTGAAACAGGGCTTATGGAAAGCAAGCAAGAGATTATTGCGATAGCCCCAAAAAACCTTGCTGCATTAAGTTTGCCAAACGCTCTGTATTCTCAAATGCTTTCTAAAAAAGCCTATTTTTCTAACTCCACGCTCAAAAACGATACCACGCCCATATTTACAGAACAAAGCTTAAAGACACTTGAGAGTGAGTTTAGCACAACTAATGGGCTTAAAGTTTCTTTGGACAGCAAGAATGACACGCTTAATATTAAAAATTTCATGCCCTATAATTTACACAACCTTGATTTAGTATGGACTAAAGACAACGGACAAAAGGTCGTTATAGGCGGTCTAGAAACTTTAGACGCCCAAAGTCAAGTGCGATTAAGTGCAAAAAGTTTAGAAATGCTTAAGGGGGTGAATGACCCTAAGTTAAGTTTAGAAAGCTCAAAGTTTTCAGATAGCAACACTCAAAGGGTTTTACAGAGTTTATCAGAAATTGATGTGAATATTACAGGGCGTTTTGATATTGCAAGCGAGTATCTAAAAAAGACCTTAAACCCTAAAGAAATGAGCGTTCAGCAAGCTAAGGATTATGTCAATGCTATCTATGATTTGGCGTATGTGTTAAGCTCTAAAGACTGGGCTGATTTGGTATTGAATTATCCGGGCGATTTTACCGACAGCGACCCTTCTCATTCAGTAAGAGAAGCTAACAAAATTCCTATTATTTCTAAAGAGTTTTTAATTAAGGAATACAGAGAGCCAACAACTATCTTTCTTTATATCCTATCGCAAATGAATGGTGCTTTTGCGGGATTAACCATGAATTGTCAAATTATGGGCGAAAATACGCCTAAAGAGTGTCATTCTGTAGGGCTTTTAGACAAGGTAATTGACCCTAATAAGGACCCTTTTTTCAAAGATTTAAATATTAATAATCAAGATTCGCGCACAAACTTTCAAACCTTAGTGCATGAATTTGGGCATGTAAAAGGCTATAGCCATATGGGGAACATGACATGTCCTGATGGGAGTTGGAAGGGTATTTTTTGCTACCAATCTACTTTGCAGCCTAGCCCTAGTGATAACCGACAATGGTTTGACTATAAAGGCAAACGCATTTACAGGGGCATGGTGGGGGTTACCCAACAAGCATGGGCTGATTTAGGCAAGCAAAATAAACTGCCTGTGAACTATAACGATATAGGGAAAAATTTTGCACCTAGTGAGAGTATTAACCAAGCGTTTATGAATAGTTTTAATAACGCTATTTCGCATGTAATTTCTAGTGGCTCTACCAACTTTAATGACCCTAGCCATGCTAGTAAATCTAATCGTATAAACCATGCCAATAACTTAACTAGTTCTGCTAATTCAAATTCAAGCGTTTCTAAGAATTATCGCTCAGCTATGATGGGTTTTAATGTTAAGGTGGGCTATCAGCAATACTTCAACCAATTTTTAGGCTTATCTTATTATGGAATTGTCAAATACAATTTTTCTAAAATCAATGACACGATTAGAAAAGTTTCACAAGTAAGTTTAGGGGTAGGGGCGGATTTGTTGATAGATTTTTTCAACACCTACTCTAAAAATACTTTCACAAGTTCTTTGGGAGTTTTTATGGGTTTGAGAGCTTTATATAATGGCTATAGTGTGCTAAATTTCTTTAAAAGTAGTGGGAATTTAGATTTTGTGGGTGGATTTTCTTACCGCTATAAGCATTCTAAATACTCTGTAGGGGTTTCTCTACCTTTGATTCAACACAACATGAAATTTGCTTTTGAAAATGCCAATTCTCAGAATTTCATCGTGCTAAAAGAAGGCTCAAGCCATTTTGGTATGTTTTTCAATTATGGCTGGGTGTTTTAAAAAAACATTTTTTGTGGAATTTTCTAGACTTTAAGCAACCCTTAAGCTTTGTATAGCTATACTTTCACTTCCTTGTTTCAGCAAGAGCTTTTAAAAAAGTCTTTTAACACAAGGATAGCTTATTAAAGCAAACGATCTTTGAAAACTAAGCAAAATTTAAGAAGTTCTTTTTAAAAAGGAATATTCTAAAATTTTAGATTGGTCAGTTTTGAAATTTAAAGTTAGAAAAGAATATTTTATATCTTATCTAAGATATAAGACTAGATGTTTTTAGCTTTATCGCAGATTTTAAAATGACCTTTCTAAGTTGAAAAATATTTTACTTGGGTTAGCATTTTGTTAAACCTTTAATTTTAAAAAGTTTCTTTCTTTTTTGTATTGTTGTAATACTTAAGAACACAACCCGTTTTATTTATAAAACGAGTTCTTGTGATACGCCAAAGTTATTATAAATAGTAACAGACAGAAAGAGCTTTAGGACAAACACTTTTTATGGAGAGTTTGATCCTGGCTCAGAGTGAACGCTGGCGGCGTGCCTAATACATGCAAGTCGAACGATGAAGCTTCTAGCTTGCTAGAAGTGGATTAGTGGCGCACGGGTGAGTAACGCATAGGTTATGTGCCTCTTAGTTTGGGATAGCCATTGGAAACGATGATTAATACCAGATACTCCCTACGGGGGAAAGATTTATCGCTAAGAGATCAGCCTATGTCCTATCAGCTTGTTGGTAAGGTAATGGCTTACCAAGGCTATGACGGGTATCCGGCCTGAGAGGGTGAACGGACACACTGGAACTGAGACACGGTCCAGACTCCTACGGGAGGCAGCAGTAGGGAATATTGCTCAATGGGCGCAAGCCTGAAGCAGCAACGCCGCGTGGAGGATGAAGGTTTTAGGATTGTAAACTCCTTTTGTTAGAGAAGATAATGACGGTATCTAACGAATAAGCACCGGCTAACTCCGTGCCAGCAGCCGCGGTAATACGGAGGGTGCAAGCGTTACTCGGAATCACTGGGCGTAAAGAGCGCGTAGGCGGGATAGTAAGTCAGATGTGAAATCCTATGGCTTAACCATAGAACTGCATTTGAAACTGCTATTCTAGAGTGTGGGAGAGGTAGGTGGAATTCTTGGTGTAGGGGTAAAATCCGTAGAGATCAAGAGGAATACTCATTGCGAAGGCGACCTGCTGGAACATAACTGACGCTGATTGCGCGAAAGCGTGGGGAGCAAACAGGATTAGATACCCTGGTAGTCCACGCCCTAAACGATGGATGCTAGTTGTTGGGGAGCTTAGTCTCTCCAGTAATGCAGCTAACGCATTAAGCATCCCGCCTGGGGAGTACGGTCGCAAGATTAAAACTCAAAGGAATAGACGGGGACCCGCACAAGCGGTGGAGCATGTGGTTTAATTCGAAGATACACGAAGAACCTTACCTAGGCTTGACATTGAAGGAATCTGCTAGAAATAGTGGAGTGTCTAGCTTGCTAGACCTTGAAAACAGGTGCTGCACGGCTGTCGTCAGCTCGTGTCGTGAGATGTTGGGTTAAGTCCCGCAACGAGCGCAACCCCCTTTCTTAGTTGCTAACAGGTTATGCTGAGAACTCTAAGGATACTGCCTCCGTAAGGAGGAGGAAGGTGGGGACGACGTCAAGTCATCATGGCCCTTACGCCTAGGGCTACACACGTGCTACAATGGGGTGTACAAAGAGAAGCAATACTGCGAAGTGGAGCAAATCTCAAAAACATCTCTCAGTTCGGATTGCAGGCTGCAACTCGCCTGCATGAAGCTGGAATCGCTAGTAATCGTGAATCAGCCATGTCACGGTGAATACGTTCCCGGGTCTTGTACTCACCGCCCGTCACACCATGGGAGTTGTGTTTGCCTTAAGTCAGGATGCTAAACTAGCTACTGCCCACGGCACACACAGCGACTGGGGTGAAGTCGTAACAAGGTAACCGTAGGTGAACCTGCGGTTGGATCACCTCCTTTCTAGAGAAGAGCTTTTAATATTCGCTTATTAAAAGCCATTAGAGTATTACCTAAAAGAAGAACTTCTTTTTGCTTAGTTTTGAAAGATTATCTCTACTCATCTCATCTTTTCATTTTGCTTATAACCTATGATTATTTGGTATTTGTCGGTTTATCGGTAAAATATTTTGGTTGCTTGTATCAGTTCATTCTTGGCAATAAGAATCAATTTTTAAGCTTTCTTAAATGGGATAGTCAAGATACTTTTCTTGATTGTTGCTTTTGGGATTTAGTGTTAATTCATTTAGTCATGGATTATTGCTATAGAAAATAGCAAAATTTGCATAATTTAATACTAAATAACGCTTAATCGTGTTATGATATTACTAATAGCTTAATTTAAAGGATAATTATGGAATTTAAAAATACCAAAAAAGGAAATAGTATGGACAACGAAACTTTAAGCGAACTGGATAGTCGTTTTGAAGAAGCCCATAAAACTAACAAGGAAGACAAAAAGAAGGCTTATACCCTTTGGATTTCAGAACAGGTCATGAATGACCTTGAAGAACACTTAAAAGAATTTGGAGCATTCAAAGAGAGTAAAAGCATGTTTATTCAAAATGCTATTGTGTTTTATCTAGAACATAAGAAAAAAGAAATGAAGCAAATGCTTTTGGATAAGGCAAGTAGGTTGTAAAAAAGGATAGGGTATAATGAAAAGCAATTTTAATTTTAAGGAGTGCAAAAATGAGAGAGAGTAAATTACGCTTTTTAAAATTTAGGGCGTTAAGTTTAGCGTGTTTGGTGGGACTTCTTGTAAGTGGGTGTGCATTTGTAGACAAGAAAATTTTAAATGACCACTTAATGAAAGCTAAAAATAGCGTTAAATATGATTGCAAGAAAGAAATGTGGTCTTTTCCTGAAAAATATAATGGCGTAGAACAATGTTTAAAAGCTCAAGAAATTTGGATTGAACCTATTGTTACTAAAAAAACCAATATATATAAGTGTGATGATTTTGCCAATGATGAATTAAGGGCTAAGTGTTATCAAAGAAACAATGAGTATTTAAACACTCATTTAACGCCAATTATTCAAGGAGAGACTGGTAAATTTCATTGTTTTGATTTTCATAACCCTAAGTTAAAGGAACAATGTGGTGCAAAACGAAATGCCTATCAAAAACAACAATACCAGCAAAAAAGACTCATCAATCATGCACAATTAGAAGCACTTGAAAGAGAATATACACAATTAAAGCAATATATTATCCCTTACTTCACGAAAGAGTGCATTAAAAATTTGCAAAATTTACCTAACAAAGAAAGGTTATGCCAAAAAGAAGTGTATGAGAAATTTAATGACCCTTTTTCTAGCTCCAAAGAACTAAGTGTAAAATCAAACATTGCTACTTGTATTAGAAATGACAATTCAAAACTAGAAAAAGCTGGTCTTATGAATGGCGTTTATATTAACCCCTATAAAAAATCTACAAATTGCCAAAAAGCGTTTTTAGATAATAAAAGCTTAAAAGAAATCGCAATAAGTATGAACCCCCACTTAGAACAATAAAGTCCTTTTATTGATGCAGAAAAAATGGCTAACCAATCTGTAGAGTTGTTAAAAAAGAATAAAGAAGCCTTAATCAATTTTGCTACAGATATTTGTATAGAACACAACGAACACGAGAAAGAAAAGTATATTAGCCTTAAAGATAGTTGCAAAGAAGCACAAATTAAAGCCCATAACGGAGAAAAGTTTGATAAGTTTATACAAGACTACAAAAAAGAATTTAAAGCCTGTCTTTTAGATACTTCTACTACTAAAGAATAAATGGAGCAAAATTTCAACCAATGCCAAAAAGAACAATTAAGGGACGAGAATAAATCTTTAGACTTTAGCTTAAAAGAATTGATTAAAAAATATGCTAAGTAAAGTTGTGTGGCGTTATAAAGTAGAATGGATTTTAAAAATCCATTCCGTAAGTCTCATTAGAAATTTTAAATTCATTTGTAATTTCATTAAAATTTTGAGTGGTATTTTTAAGCTCCATCTTTAACGATATAGTCTAAGCTTTCTTCTAGTTCTTTGGTGAAGCTATCATCTACTTTTGAAATAGTTACCCATCGTGTTTGAATATCATTTTCAAAAAAACTTATGATACTTTTACCAAGAGCTGTGGGCGTGATTTTTCTGTTCTTGCCTTCTAGGGCAATGTAGCCTTTACTTGTTAGGGTCTCAAAAATACTAGCATAAGTGCTAGGTCTCCCTATGCCATAGGTTTCCATCATGGTAATAAAGGTGCTTTCTGTATAAGGGCTTGGGGCTTTGGCTTTAATCTCTTTGATACAAAAATTCACAATAGGCATTTGGGTTTTTAATTGTAGGCTTGAAAAATCAATACCGCTTTGTATTTCTTCTTCATCGTTTTTTTCTTCTTCTAAGTCTTTAATTTCTTTAAAGCCTTTAAATTTGAGTTTGCTAAAACTACCTTTAAAGTTATGCGTTTTTATCTTAAGGTTTAAAGTCGTGTTCTCATAGATAGCGTTTTTACTTTGCGAGCAAATCGTATTAAAAAAGATAAGCGTATAAACTTTTAAGGCATCAATATCTGTGATTTGATGTTCTAAGCAGACTTGCTTTAGGTCTTCATATCTATGGGGGTGTGTAATGCGGATAGCTTCGTGGGCTTCCGCTTGTGAGTTTTTACCAGCCTTGTATTCTCTGTATTCATACACACTAGGATAAACGCTCTCAAAAAACTCTTTATGCTCCTGTAAATATTCTTTGCTTAAGGCTTCACTATCAGTGCGAATATAAGTGATTAACCCAGCTTCAAAGAGTTTTTGAGCGTAATCTTGGATTTGTTTTACTCCCATTCCTAAAACTCTAGCCCCATCTTTTAAAAGCTTAGAAGTAGTGAAAGGTTTGGGCGGAGCTTTTTCTTTGTCAATTTGTTCCATTGTGTCTAAAAAAGCTAAGGGATTGAGATTGTCTTTTAAATCATTTAAAAAGTTTTGAGCTTGTTCTTTGGTGTCAAACACTTTCTTTTTATTTTCTTCTATTAGAGCAATAGGGATTTGAGAGCCTAATAAATCAACAATAGCTTCTATGCTATAACTTAATTTTTCATCAACGCTTTTTTGCTCAAAAGCTTTTATTTTTCTGTCTAGCTCTACTAGAATAGAAAGAGCAGGGGTTTGCACTCTACCAGCACTTACTTCAAAATTTTTAATACCTTTGCGTAAATAAGGCGTTAAAGTAAAACCTATGAATTGGTCGTTTACAATCCTACCCAACCAACTATAATAAAGATTGAGATTGCTTTGAGAGAATAACACAGCGTTATTCAAGCCTTTTTCTACACCGCTTTTTGTAATCTCAAAAAACTCCACACGATAGATTGTTTTAGCTAGATTTTTAATTTTTTCATAAAACTTATAGCCTATGCCATACCCTTCTCTATCAGGGTCTGTGGCGATATAGACTATTCTTTCCTTACATTGATTTATCATATGGTTAATATGAACGGATTTATCCTTTTTCTTATCAGGGCTTTTTTTGATTTCAAAAACTGGGTTAAACCCTTTATTCACTTCAATATTAACCAACTCTACAAAATGCCCCCCTGTCGCAAAAACAAATGAACTTCCTATTAATTCTTTGAGTTTGTAGATTTTATTAGGGCTTTCTATGATAAATACGCAGTTGCTATACATGTAAATTTTCCTTTTTTTCTTGCAAGTATCTTTCTTTATAATTTGAATATTTTTTTTTCAAAGATGATAGGAGTTGTCTGTTGTGGTTATTGCTATCTAAGGTGAAACACCCCTCGCTAAAGCGAGGAGCTTCCTAACTAAAGCACCCTACTGAATGCTAATACGAAAGGCTTTGCTCTTTAAAGTCTGCAAGGCTATTTCCTAACCCAAGAAGACTTAACCCTTTGCTTAAAATATTACTTGCGGCGTTTATATCTCTATGCTCTATATATCCGCAATTTTGACACAGATATTCTCTATGATTTAATTTAAGCTCGTGGTTGATTTGCCCACAACTATGACAAGTTTTACTCGTATATTGTGGGGGAGCTTTCACTAACAATTTGCCATTATGCTGTTGTTTGTAGTCTAAAAAAGAGATGATTTGATAGAATGAAGTATTTAGTATAGACTTATTAAGCCCACTCTTTTGTTTAACATTTTTGAGTTTGGCTCTTTTGGTCATGTTCTTAATTTGTAAGTCTTCAACTACTATCAATTCAAATTGCTTTGAAAGTTCGCTTGTGATTTTATGGTATCTGTCTAGTTTTTGATAGCTTGATTTATCAAAGGCTTTGTTTAATTTTTTTTGAGTTTTGTAAAAATTACCTCCTAGTTTGATTTTATTTTGTTTAGATTTTAAAACCCTACGGCTTTGTTTTCTTTGTAGTCTTTTAAATTCTTTAGAGTATTTTTTAAAAGAATGTAGTTTAGAATAAGTAGGAATAAGTCGTTTTAGATTGATATTTTCATCTACTTTTAAACCTAGTTCTTTCATGTCTTTTTGGTATTGTTCTAGGTCGGTTAGTTTTTCATATTCTTTTAAATCAACGCTTAAAGCTATATCATAGATATTTAAGTCCACACCGACACAATTTCTAGGCTCTTTAATAGTGTTAAGCTCTTTTTCGTATTCTATGCTAAAACTAACAAAATATTTTTGATGAGAGCAAGAGACTACGATTTGTTTAATCTTAGCATTAAGGGGTAAGTCTCTATGCATACGCATTTTTAAGGGCATTTTCATTAAGTTAAACATCTTAAAGCGTTCGTTAAAGTCTTTGATAGAAAAGCCTTGATTATTCCAAGTAAAACTTTGTTTAGCAAATTTAGAGTTTTTAAATTTAGGAAAGCCCCTATTTTTGACTTTAAAGGCATCTCTTAAGGCTCTTTCTGCATTCATGCGTGATTGTTGAGCGACTACACTACTAAAACTTAAATTCCTAGCTTTTAAATGGTGCTTAATCGCACTATCTAATTCGCTTGATTTTTGCCATTTTCTTTGTTTAGTGGGTAAATCTTTGTTTTTTTCGTATTGCTCTTGTTGTAGATTTAAGCAAATGTTATAGGCTTGGTTATAGACAAAAAAAGAGTGTTGTAATTTGGTCTGTTGCTCTTTGGTAGGATACAAACGAAATTTAAAGCCCTTATTTACTTTCATAGAAAGATTTTAGCATAATTTAGTTAAACTTGGTCTATGAAACAAATTGATAATATTAGACATGGCAGACATTGTGTTTTTTTAATGCATGTGCATTTAGTATTTGTAACTAAATATAGGCGTAAAGCATTCAACAAAGAAGTTATAGACTTTTTAGGTTCTGTATTTGCTAAGGTATGCAAAGACTTTGAAAGCGAGTTAGTAGAATTTGATGGGGAAAGCGACCATGTGCATTTACTTATCAATTATCCACCAAAAGTTAGTGTTAGTAGGTTAGTTAATTCTTTAAAGGGTGTTAGTAGTCGTTTGGTTAGACAACAAAATTTTAAAAATGTTAAAGCTACTTTGTGGGGCAATCATTTATGGTCGCCTAGTTATTTTGCTGGAAGCTGTGGGGGTGCTCCTTTAGAAATCATTAAGCAATATATCCAAGAGCAAGAAACACCACATTAGATTTGCTAACCTTTTGTTTTTAGGTTAAATGACACTAAAAAATAGCCTAACGGCTATTGACGCTTACATCTCCGCCCTAAAGGACGGAGTTTTTCGCTTTGTTGGGATAAATAGTTTTTCTTTTAACTCATCTTTTAAATCCACGCTCACAAAGGCTGAGCTTTGGGTTACAATATTTTTAATTAGCACCATTCTAGACCTTAAATCCGTATTGTGTAAAAAATTGATTTCGCTATCGCTTAATTCAATTCCACAACGCTTTAATTCTTCGGTTTGTCTTGTAGGATAAATAATTACCTGTGAGAGATTTCCCACCAAATTCTTTGCCCTATCTTCACCTAAATCCAAAAGTTGACTGGGCAATTGAAAAGCTAGACAGAGCGTGCCATTGATTTTTCTAGCCTGAGCGAGTGCGTTAGCGATATTTTGAAACATCACATCAAATCTTAAATAATCTTTTGTTTCATCAACGAATAGAAAAAAGCCTTTATTTTCATCTTTAGCATTCACAAATAATTTGTGAAATAAATACAGAGCGATTAAGCTCATCAACTTATTATCGTTTGAAAATGCGTCCATATTGATTACACTTAAAGGGCTTTTAGTAAAATCTAAACAATCTTCAAATTTACAGAAGTAAGGCTTCTTACCTTCTTTTTCTAAAGTTTCTTTAAAGCCCTGTTCGCTATGTTCCATAGATTTAGCGATTTGACATAAATTAATCGCATTAGGTTGATTGCCGAGCTTGTCAAAAATACTATCAATAGAATGTTGAATGGTATTGCTTGCTAAATTGTCTGCTTGATTATTGCTGTCAATATTAAGCATAAACTTAATCCAACTGGCTATAAATTGTCTGTTTTCTGGTGTGTCTCTTAAACTACAAGGATTGATGAAAAATCCATTACCTTCCATATCCGCTTGATTGTATTGACCATTGAAAAAATCTGTCATAATCTCTAAGCCATTAAGTCTGTCTAAGGCTACAACACTAATATCATATTTAGCTAAGATATTTGCAATGAAAAAACTTACTAGCGTAGTCTTTCCAGCCCATGTGCCGCCAATTATCATTGTATGCCCCACAATATTGTCGTTTTTATCTCTGCCTTGCGTGGCTTGAAAATTAAAAAAATGAGCTGACCCATTTTGATTTTTAAATACGCTTATGGCATCATCTCCCCAAGTATTACCTTTAAACCCCGTATGGTTGCTTTCAAAAATAACAAGAGTAGCTATATTTTGACTAGATTGTCTACGAATGCGAGAATTTAAAATAATGCGTTCAGGAAAAAACGAAAAATATATGGGTCTTAAGTTGATACTTTCTTGCACACTCACAAAACCAGCATTTTTAAAAATGTTATAGATAGCAATACTCTTAGTATCCAATTCTTTTTTGCTCTTAGCTTGCACCATAACACCCAAGCTTATGTCTTGCATTTGCACTCTATCAGTGTGAACTAAGTTATACAACTCTTCAATACCAGATTTGCTAATATCATTAGCTCTCTTCAGTCTCTCTTTGATAAAAGTTTTAGCTTTTTCTTTATCCAAAGTATTAACGCTTAATAAGACATCTAATTCAATTTGCTCATGCAAGATTTTTGAAACAGCAAAGCTAGTAATTACATCAGTGTCGTATGCCTTAATAGCAATAAAACGCTTAAATAAAATTTGATTGTTGCATTCGTGTGTAAAATAATCTTTTTCAAAAGATAACCTAGAGAACAAATAGCCATCGGTCAAGCAACCTTTATCATACTTGAAATCTCTATGCCACCCATTACAATATTCGGCATATAGGTTCATTATGGAGTTACCACTCATAACGCTAGGTTTATAATCTTGTAAAATATCCTTTAATTTGTTTAAAATATTATTAAGCAAGGTTGCTTTTTGCTCAAACAATTCATCTCTTTTCTTGTATGTTATGGTGGCATTTTTTAAGCTGGGTTTTTGTTTTTCATTTCCATTATTATCTTGTGTGTTTTCAACATTTTTTAAACCCTTATCCACACTATCGTATTTGTTAGTTGTTGTTTTTTCTTTTAAACGCTCTAGCATACGCACAACGCTATCATTTTTTGTTTCAATCAAAAGATAATAATCTGTTTTCCATATCTCTTTATTATTTTCAAAAGTATCCACTATAATGGAAGCGTATTTATTTTTGCTTTTTTTGGGGTCATAACAAGATTTGTAAGTTCCAACTCTACGCTTGACAACTATCCTAAGAACAACACCATCTACAATCTCGTTTAAACCTTGTGTCCTGTATTCAAACATTCTAGTTATATCATCTGAACTCAAACTAGAAAAACTTACCCCTTCCAATTTAATTCCCCCAATCAAATTTCCTTTGTGAGTGCAAACAAAATGTTCCAAATATAGACCATTGATATTATTTTCCAAAGCTAAAGAATAAATATTTGGAACAGAAAATTTAAATGCTTTGAAAATTGTTCGTTTTAGCCATTCAAAACTTAACATTTCTATTCCTATGGATAATAATCTTTAGTATCATTTTTAAGGGTTAAATTTGCTAAGACAATGTTTGTAATATCTTCATCAAAAAATTCCAAGACATAAAACATTATTACTAACGCTAGAAATACAACCACACCATAAAATAAAGACCATACAAGCAAAGAAGATGAACTCAAAAAGCAAATTATCCAGCTATTCATATTGAGCCTTAAAAATTTCTCTTTCTTGGATATTTCTCTAATATTAGATGTTTCTATATAGTCTAAAAGCATTTTAAGAGCCAAAGAAAAAGTTTGAAATGCTTCTAGCATTTATAATGGCAATAATAGCTAGAACAACCCCTAGAACTTTCCATACAATTTCACCCAATCTGTCTAAGTTTTTAAGAACATAAAAACCTATACAAATCACGATGATTGTTCCGATAACTTTCATAAAATCAGAGCTAACAAAATCTATTATCTTATTAAGAGTGTTTTTCCATTGCTGATTACTACCGCCCCCATTCGCTAAGAGCCAATTTGGTATTGTCAGCAATACAAATACCAAAGCCTTTTCTTTTAAACCTTTATATTTCATAATCCATTCCTTGACACAAATTTTTATTATTAGTTTTACTTTCCTGTAAAACATCTGGTTCTTGTTTCAATAAAGACAGGCATTCATTTTTGATATTTTCTAAATGTTCTTTTTGCTTGCTATCTGCAAATTTAGAATGCCTATCTAGTCTCTTTAAAAAGATTTCTATCGCTTCATCATTCAGGTAATCATTACCGACTAAATTTGCTAGTTTTAAGTCATCATTGCAATCCTTAGTGAGTGGGGTGTAACTATTAGGAAGAGTTTCTGTATGCCTATAAACTATCTCTTCAGTGATTTCTTTGTAGGCTTGTCCGTTTTTGTCATTGTCATAGGCTAAAACAATATTTAAAGACAAGTCAGGTTTATCTACAGGTAAGGGCGGTGTGGTTTGGATTTGATTATCTTGCGTAAATAAATTACTCATTGCTTGTTGCTTTAAATAGGTCAAATCCATAATCCGACCTTTTAAAATAATAGGTTCTACATTGTTAGGGCTTTTATAATACGCCCTTGACTTATCCACAGAAACCTTTTTATCTATGTAATCATAAATGCCTAAAGCCTTAGCACAAAGATTGTTAAAAGTGCTGAAATCATCGCTATGGTTAAAATCTTGCCCTACAGCTTGTTGTGTGGGAATAAGTATCCGAAATCTTTCAGCAACATGTCCGTGTTTCTCTTTATTGTGGTTTCTTGATGGAATAATGAGTGTTTCTATGCCGTGTTTTTTAAAAAGATTTTTAGTCTCTTCTAGGCTAATGTTAGGCTTGTCTTTATCATTGTCTATATCAAAAATAAGCAAGTTAGAAAAACCTTTGGTGTTATGGGTATTTCTATAATTGTTCTTGTAAATCGCACTTGAATAATGGTAGTTTGTAATCACTTTGACTAATTCATCTAAACTTTTCACACTTTCGCTAACCCAGTCTTTAACTGGCATAAAATCTGTGTTACTAGGATATTTAGCCCTTGAAAAACTAATGACTAAGTTGTCTCTAGTGATATTTGGCTTGTTCTCAAGCTTAGTTTTAGTGCCTTTATACAATTCAAAGCTTTGAGCCTTTTTAAGGTAATTGACATATTCTTTGCTCTTAGATTGCTCAATATCGCTCAATAATTTTTCTAAAAAGGCATCTAACTTCTCAGCGTTAAATTGTCCGTTACAACTTAGTAAGATAGTCTCATGGCTATTAAGCTTTCTTAATTGCAAATAGCTCATGCTATCAATAATGCTTTCACTTAAAACGATATTCTTAACAAGCTTTAAATCTTTAGTGGCAAGCATTTCTATACCCTTTTCCCCCTTATTCAAAGCCTTGAGTGGTTTATCCAATGGCTGGTTATTTAAGGTAGTCATAGGAGTTTCTAAGTGTCTAGTGTAGGAAATGTTTTTGTTAGAATGGCTACTTTTAAAATACAAGAAGTTAGGCACGCACATATTATTGTGTTTGTCTCTTTTTAAAGAGTGGTTGTAGGCTAAAAAGAGATTACCATTGAGCTTTCTTCTTTCTAACATTTTAGAGCTAGTCAAACCATAAAGTTCAAAATTATTGAATTTGATTACAATTTCTTGCTGTGCTTTAGTCTTAGCTACTTCTTCATCAGCGAGCCTAGAAACATTTTCTTTTATAGTGCTATCGCTTATGCTTAAGCCTTGCGTAAAATGCATCAAATCCAAATTTCTATTTTTACAAAAACTAATAATGTTTCCACTATCAGCTTTGTTGTCGCAATTCATATAAAACCATTGAGAATTAGCATTTTGTCTCACAAGAAGCTTTTCATTACCGCTATTATAGACCTTCCAAATCTTAGTGCTTTTTTGTGTATTAAAGATATAGCCATTTTTTTCTAAAAGGCTATCTAGGGGTAAATACAAAGCATTCTTCACATAAGCCATAGTCCAACCTTACGCACACATACGAAAATCTTTGTTTTTGAACACTAACTTATTAAAAGCTCTTTGTAGGTTTTTTAAAACAATAGCCTTTTGATAGGGGCATTTGTTACTAGGGATTGCCTTTTTACTTAAGGCTTTATAATTGAGAGTGAAGCTTGTTTGAGTATCATTTAAAGGGCTAAAGCTAAACAACAAGTCATTGTATTGCCTAAATTTACTAAAGGCAATCTCTTTGAGTTCGCAAATTTGGTTATTAACTTTATACTGCACGCTTTTTAGCCTTTGTGCGTT
The DNA here is from genome assembly GCF_000259275.1 of Helicobacter cetorum MIT 99-5656. NCBI lineage: Bacteria > Pseudomonadati > Campylobacterota > Epsilonproteobacteria > Campylobacterales > Helicobacteraceae > Helicobacter > Helicobacter cetorum. The sequence goes on from NC_017735.1 coordinate 1,690,711, forward strand.
CTTTTGTAAAAAGTTAATCATTTTCAAAAAAAAAGGCGATGGAATGTTTGACTTACCGAAATTGCTCCCCTGAAACTCCTTGTTCTTTGTGAAGTCTTTTAAATAGATATACACATATCCTGGCTTATTTCTAATCGCTTCAATAAGCCCTTGAGCTTCTAAATCGTTAATAGCGTTTCTCAAAGACCTATCTACGCATTGATGCACCTGTGTGTAGTAATGTCTGCTTAATGCGATTTTATTACTTTTTGAGCTTAATGCAATCTCACAAAGCTCTCTATAAAGCCTTCTAGACCCAACCCCACCAAAGAGAGTGCTATAAAACCTATCATGCACCGCTTTTTTAAAGATTTCTACATCAATATCTTCTTTGTCTTTAAAATAAAAGTTTTTTGTCTTTTTGGCAAATTTAACATTGTCTAAAAACATCTCTTGGCACTCTTTTGGGTTCAAGTGCAGTTTAGGGATTTTAAAAAACTTCATTATGCTTCCTTTAAAAGAAGCTTAGATAAAACCTTTATAGATAAAATCTTTAGAAAAAATTACATTCTCTAAAGAATGTGATTTAAAGAAAATGCCTGATATTTTTATTTCTTTTGAAAGAGAGAATTTGATTTATGTTATAGAATTGAAACGACCGAGTGTTAAAATTAATCGGCAGATTATGGATGAAGTGGAAGATAAATATGTTAGAGCCTTAACTGAAATCAACGGTCGTTTAGAAAAAGATAAACAGAAAAAGATTAGTGCTTTAGTAATTTCTAGCGAGAAGACACAAGATGTTGTTTCGCGTGGTGATTTAGGTGAGTATGGCTTAAGATTGTGCCACGAACTTGGCAAAGCTGTATTGATGAAACAAGAAAAAGATACAGACAAAAGATAAAAGATTTAGACCATAAATTAAAACAGAGCAAGTGGAAAGATACCGATGATTTTATAGAGTCATACAATCAAAAATAAAAAAGCTATCCCTTTTATGCAAGCTTTGTATTTGTTTGGTTTTGTTTTTGTAAAACATAAAAGCCCAATATAGCTTAACGGTCTTTGTGGTTGGTTGATAGTAGAATATCGTTTAACAATGCCAATTATTTTGTAGGTAAATTTAGAGAGCTAAAAATACAAGCAAACAATGAAAACGATATAATAAAATATCTTAATAGAATAAGGAGTTCCTATGAGAATCCAATCCAAAGGCTTTGCCATTTTTTCCAAAGACGGGCATTTCAAACCCTACGATTTTAGCCGTCATGCTGTGGGGACTAAAGATGTGTTAATTGATATTCATTATGCAGGGATTTGTCATAGTGATATTCATAGTGCCTATAGTGAATGGAGGGAAGGTATTTATCCTATGGTGCCTGGACATGAGATTGCTGGAGTGATTAAAGAAGTGGGCAAGGAAGTTAAGAAATTTAAAGTAGGCGATGTGGTGGGTGTGGGCTGTTTTGTCAATTCATGCAAAACTTGTAAGCCCTGTAAAGAGCATCAAGAGCAATTTTGTGCGAACCACCAAACGGTGTTTACTTATGACTGCTTGGATTATTTCCATGATAATGAACCCCATATGGGCGGATATTCTAACAATATTGTTGTAGATGAAAATTATGTTATTAGTGTAGATAAAAACGCCCCCTTAGAAAAAGTAGCCCCCTTGCTATGTGCGGGCATTACGACTTATTCGCCCTTAAAATTTTCTAAAGTTACTCAAGGCACAAAGGTTGGCGTAGCTGGATTTGGCGGTCTTGGAATGATGGCGTTAAAATACGCTGTGGCTTTGAAAGCTGAAGTAAGCGTTTTTGCAAGAAATGAAAGTAAAAAGCAAGATGCCTTAAATATGGGAGCTAAACATTTTTATAGCAATCCTAAGGAATGCAAGGAAGAGCTAGATTTTATTATTTCAACCATTCCTACTAGCTACAATTTAAAAGACTATCTCAATCTCTTAACTTATAATGGCGAATTAGCCCTTGTAGGACTTCCTCCTAGAGAAGTTGCCCCTACGCTCAATGTCTTTGATTTCATTAATTTGGGTAATCGCAAGGTTTATGGCTCACTGATTGGGGGCATTAAAGAAACTCAAGAGATGATGGATTTTTCCATTAAGCACAATATCTATCCTGAAATAGAATTGATTTTAGGTAAGGATATTGACACCGCTTATCATAACCTAACGCACAGCAAGGCAAAATTCCGCTATGTGATTGATATGAAAAAATCGTTTGATTAAGGGTTTTGACCCCCCCCCCTTGCTCTAGTTCTTTTTTAAGAGCTTGAGTTTGATTAAGATGCTTTTTGCTAATGCGTGGAGTTTTAAGAGTTTAAGAGTTTTGCTAATTATGCGTATAGCCAACATTTTAGGTTTAAAATAGAATAAATGTCTGAGTTTGTTTAAGATTCGCCTACTTAAAATATAGATTAAATAAGAGATTTTTAAGTGTACTTTTCTCTCTACAAAAAGACAAGTGCAGTAGCTTTTGAAAAACAAGTATGGGGTTTCCCAAGCGATTTTAAAAGAAGAATTGGTCTGAGAAAAATAGTATTGCTGAAACATTTTGTTAGCATAAAAACTTTCATTTTCATGTAATTTTTTAGTGTAATCGCTCATAAAAGGGGTTTTAGCCAAAGCATTCAGCCACAAATCTGCCTTAAGTCCAAAAGGATAGTCCCAAGGTTTTACGGCTTGCCACCAAGCATCATAATGGATGATTATGGGACTCTTTAGTGCCCCTAAAACCGTTTTTTTATACCTCTTATTTAAGTATGCCTTGCTGAAATCTTTGATTTTATAAAAATGGGGAAAAACACAATATTCAATCCCTAAAGCTTTCATATTAGGCCAACACCATTTTGTAAAATCTAATTCCTCTTTAGTCTTATTTTCCCCTAAAAGCTTATGTATTTTTAAAGCAAAATTGTTTTTACGCTGATGGTTGAGATTGCAGAACAAAAACCCTTCCATCATGTGGTGTTTGGTTACTTCTAGAACCCCATAAAAATAATTTGTATCATTTTCTTTGATTTTCAAAAAATCATCACTAAATTCGTTGCAAAAAATAACATCTACATCGCTCCACACCATTTTAGAATACTCAGGAAATAAATCAGCTAAAAAATACTTCACTAGCACCATTTTAGAAAAACGCTTGGTAAAAGTCTCATCAAAAGGATTTTTAATGGTGTCTAAAAAAGGTTCAATGTCTTTCACTTCTAAAGTAGCAAATTCTTTAAAAGGTTCTGCAACCTGGTGGAGTTTTGCCAAATCTTCTTCATTCAAGCCTACTACTAAGGCATGCAAGGTGTAATGCACATCTTTGTTTGCCTTGGCTATACATTCCAACAAAGACTGGATACACGCACCAGCTGGAATGAGATAATTCCTATCAAAAGCAAAAGCGATAGGAATAGGAGAGATAGAATCTTGTTCTTCGGAGCAATGACTTAAATTTGAATCCATAGAAATACAAACACCCTTTTTTTAGTTGCTATTTTATCAAAAAAAAAAAAACAAACTTGAAATTGTTCTGTTTCTCATCTTTATGTTGTTTTTATAAAAATTAACCTAAAATTTATCATCTGCATTTTATCTTTGAATGCTACAATTTTTAAGGAATGTTTATGAAAAGAGCTGTGCCTAATTTGATTTTCTTAAAAAAAACTTTCTGTGTTTTGTTATTCCTAGGTTTTTTAGTATCGCCCTTTGTGAAAGCGGCTAGCTTTGTCTATGATTTGAAGTTTTTTAGTTTTAATTACAATTTAGTCGCTCCGCCCAATAACCCTTATTGGAACAATTTAACCAATATGAAAACCCGCCTTATGCCCCAAATTGGCATTCAGCTAGATAAAAAACAAGCGGTAATGTTTGGAGCGTGGTTTATTCAAAATTTACACACGCACTATAGCTATTTCCCTTATTCATGGGGAGTTACGATGTATTATCAATATATAGGGAAAAATTTCAGAACCTTCGTAGGAATTGTGCCACGAAGTTATCAAATAGGGCATTATCCTTTGAGTGCTTTTAAAAAGCTTTTTTGGTTTTTAGACCCTACTTTAAGGGGGGCAATGTTTCAATACAAACCTGCTTATGACTCAAATCGCTGGTGGAATGGGTGGGCTGAAGGCATTATTGATTGGTATGGGGGGCGTAATTGGAATAACCAGCCTAAAAAGAAGAATTACGATTTTAACCAATTCTTATATTTTGCTTCTTCGGAGTTTCAGTTTCTCAAAGGGTATTTAGGTGTTGGGGGACAGCTTGTAGTTTTTCACAATGCTAGTCATTACAGCATGGGAAACCACTACCCCTATGATGGGCATTCGTATCTAATCCCAGGCGATACAACACCCCAATGGCCTAATGGCTATCCCTATTTTAGTCAAAAAGATAATCCACAAGGCGGAGAAATAGGCAAATATTCTAACCCCACCATTTTAGATAGGATTTATTATAATGCTTACATTAAAGCGGATTTTAAAAATCTTATGCCTTATATGGATAATATCTTTATGACCTTTGGCACCCAGTCGTCTCAAACTCGCTATTGTGTGCGTTATGCTAGTGAATGTAAAAGCGCTCAATTTTACAATAGTTTTGGTGGGGAATTTCACATCCAAGCACAATATAAAGGCTTTGGAATTTATAATAAATATTATTTTTCTAACAAACCCCAAATGCATTTTTATGCGACTTATGGCCAAACTCTCTATACAGGATTGCCATGGTATAGAGCCCCTAATTTTGATAGGATAGCTCTCTATTATATCTATAAAAATAAATGGGTGAATGTGCGAGCGGACGCATTTTTTAACTTTGTGGGTGGGGGCGATGGTTATCATTTATATGGCACAGGAGGTAAGTGGTATGTTATGTATCAGCAATTTGTAACCCTATCACTTGACACACGAGAGCTAATTGATTTTGTGAAATCTAAAATCCCTAATTGAATATGATTATCTATAATTAAAAATTATAGATATAGTTTACATATGCTACCGGTAAGCGATGCCATAAGGTTGTAGCACTCAAGCCATTGATGGTTTGGTTTTTTACATCAGGAATGGTAGGAAATTTTAATCCAAGGGCAATTTCATTATGCAAAGACCCAAAACGCATGCCCACATTCACAAGCAATTGAAAAAGCGAATTTTGTTTTCCTAAATCCTTGGCGATAACTCCATTTAAAGCGTTTCCAGGCATGTAGGTTGCCCCAGCAATTCCTAGTCCAAACTCCAGTCCAAAAAATCTCTTTGGCGAATTGACAGCGTCCCATAAAGCACTAAACTCCAAACCATAAGTAGAAATGTAGGACTTGTAAGATGAAAAAGTTTGGTCATAAAACACCCCATAACGCAAGCCCACATGCTCTAAATTTTGCCTTTGGGCTACAAATTTTCCCCCTAATACCACACCGACCCCATTGCCCACCATATAATGTGTGGTAGAAACAAATTTGTTACTAAAAGTCGCATTAATCGCACTGAGTTGGTATCCAACCCCTAAATAAAACGCATTTCTATCGGCTAATTTAGGTTTTTTTGAATTTTCATTAAGCTCTGTGGCTTGTGCTAATGCTAACGATAATGCTGAAGCGACAAAGGCTTTATTGATTGTTTTAAAAATCTTCATAATGTATTCCTTTCTCTTATCTGCCTAGCTTATGCTTTTAAATCACAATTTTAATAATAACAAAGTTTAAATCAAACGATAATGATTTTTGGCATAAACAAACAATTTTTTAACTAATTACTCATTCTAGTGTTCCTTCAAGCCTTTTAGGGATACACCCCATTTTTTATAAAAATTCTTAAAAAGATACTATTATAAGACAAATTAATTATTTTTTTTGTATAATCTAAGGGTTACAAAATTTATGTTTATAGGAAAGCAAATTTTCTATTTTAACCACGATATAAGGAGACTTAAGTATTATGCTTCAAATTAGATGGCATGCACGAGCTGGTCAAGGTGCAATCACAGGTGCTAAAGGACTAGCTGATGTAATTTCAAAAACAGGCAAGGAAGTGCAAGCATTCGCTTCTTATGGTTCAGCTAAAAGGGGAGCAGCGATGATGGCGTATAATCGCATTGATGATGAGCCTATCTTAAATCATGAACGCTTCATGCAACCTGATTATGTTTTGGTGATCGACCCGGGATTAGTGTTTATTGAAGATATTTTTGCTGATGAAAAAGAAGACACCACTTACATTATTACGAGTTATTTGAGCAAAGAAGAATTATTTGAAAAAAAACCTGAATTAAAAACCCGCAAGGTGTTTATGCTAGATTGTTTAAAAATTTCTATGGAGACTTTGAAGCGTCCTATTCCTAACACGCCTATGCTAGGGGCGTTGATGAAAGTGTCTAACATGCTTGAAATTGAAGCGTTTAAGGAAGCGTTTCAAAAGGTTTTGGGTAAGAAATTGGCTAAAGAAGTCATTGATGCGAATATGCTCGCCATTCAAAGAGCCTATGAAGAAGTTCAATAAGGAGGATTCATGAAAAATTGGAATGAATTTGAAATGGGAGCGGTGCTTTTCCCTTTTGAAAGTAATGCACAAAGCGAAGTAGAAAAACATAATGATGAACGCAACTACACTAAAGAGAGCTATTTCACCACTTCAGTAGCTCATTGGCGTGTAGCAAAACCGGTGCATAACAACAACATCTGTATTAATTGTTTCAATTGCTGGGTTTATTGTCCTGATGCAGCCATTCTTTCAAGAGAAGGCAAGCTAAAGGGTGTGGATTATTCTCATTGTAAGGGCTGTGGAGTGTGTGTGAGTGTTTGTCCTACTAATCCCAAATCGCTATGGATGTTTGAAGAGCAAGTTGAGCCTGCTATGGCACTCACTCAATGGCCAGCAAAACAAGAAAAGAAAAAATCATAAGGAAAGTTGAATGGCAAAGAATATTGAATTACAGGAAGTAGAAGTTTGGGATGGTTGCACGGCGAGTTCTCAAGTTTTAAGACAGGTTCAAGTTGATGTGGTCGCAGCTTATCCCATTACCCCATCAAGTCCTATTGTGCAAAGTTATGGAATTTTTAAAGATAATGGCTATGTTGATGGTGAATTTGTTTTAGTAGAGTCAGAGCATGCTGCTATGAGTGCATGTGTGGGTGCAGCAGCAGCAGGCGGAAGAGTAAGCACAGCGACTAGTTCTCAGGGCTTTGCACTTATGGTAGAAGTTTTGTATCAAGCATCTGGAATGCGTTTGCCTATCGTGTTGAACCTAGCTAATCGTGCTTTAGCAGCCCCTTTAAACATTCATGGCGACCACTCTGATATGTATCTGGGCAGAGATGCAGGTTGGATAAATCTATGCACATGCAACCCCCAAGAAGTTTATGATTTTACCTTAATGGCGTTTAGAATCGCTGAACATGAAAGAGTTCGTGTGCCTACGATTGTCAATCAAGATGGTTTCTTATGTTCACACACTGTGCAAAATGTGCGTCCTTTGAGCGATGCCATAGCTTATAAATTTGTGGGCGAATACCAAGCTAAGCACTCGCTTTTTGACTTTGATAGACCCGTAAGCTATGGTGCACAGGCCGAAGAAGAATGGCATTACGAGCATAAAGCCCAGCTCCATCATGCGATTATGAACGCTGATGGAGTGATTGAAGAAGTGTTTAATGATTTTGCAAAACTCACAGGCAGACAATACCATTTGACAGAAACTTTCCAAATGGAAGATGCTGAAGTAGCTATCTTTGCGATTGGCACTACTTATGAATCCGCTATCGTAGCCGCTAAAGAAATGCGTAAAAAAGGCGTTAAGGCCGGTGTTGCTACCATTCGTTCTTTACGACCCTTCCCTTATAAAAGACTAGGTCAAGATTTAAAAAATCTCAAGGCTTTAGCCATTTTAGACAAGAGCTCTCCTGCAGGTGCTATGGGTGCGATGTTTAATGAAGTAACTTCAGCGGTGTATCAAGCTGAAGGTTCTAAGCATCCTGTTGTGTCTAACTATATCTATGGTTTAGGCGAAAGAGATATGACTATTGCGCATTTATGCGAAATTTTTGAAGAGATTAATCAAGATGCTCTTAAAGGCACGCTCACTCATCCTACCCAACAATTTATAGGCTTGCGTGGTCCTAAAATGAGCTTTTTTTAAGAAGGAAATATTATGGTAAAAGAAGTAAAAACACTTAAGGGTTTTAGCCAAAGCGCTGAGAAGTTTCAGGGTTCACACCTACTTTGTCCGGGTTGTGGGCATGGTATTATTGTGCGTGAAGTTCTAAATGCCGTGGATGGGCCTATTGTTTTAGGTAACTCTACAGGTTGTTTGGAAGTATGCACCGCTGTATATCCGCACACTTCATGGGATGTGCCTTGGATTCATATTGGTTTTGAAAACGGCTCTACAGCCATTTCAGGTGTAGAAACCATGTATAAGGCTCTAGCTAATAAAGGGCGTTATAAGGGTCAAAGACCAAAATTTGTCGCCTTTGGAGGCGATGGCTCTAGTTATGATATTGGTTTTCAATTTATTAGTGGCTGTATGGAAAGAGGGCATGATATGACCTATATTTGCTTGGATAATGAAAACTACGCAAATACCGGTGGTCAAAGAAGTTCTTCCACACCATTAGGGGCTAGCACTTCTACTACGCCAGCGGGTTCGGTGAGCTTTGGTAAAAAAGAAAAGAAAAAAGACATCGTAACCATTATGGCAAGCCATGGGATTCCTTATGTGGCACAACTTTCTCCTAATAAGTGGAAAGATATGAATAAAAAGATTAAGACCGCACTAGACACTGAAGGGCCTTGCTTTATCAACGCTCTTAGTCCATGCACCACTGAGTGGAAGTTTGAATCTAATCAAACCATTGAATTAGCGGATATGGCAGTAGATAGCTTGATGTTTCCTTTATTTGAAATCTTTAATGGCAGAGAGTTGAAAATTACTTACCGCCCAAGAAACATCATCTCTGTGAGAGACTATTTGGGTGCTCAAAAGCGTTTCAAACACCTTTTCAAAAAAGAAAACGAGCACATCATTGAAGAATTACAAAAAGATGTGAATGAGCGTTGGGAGTATTTACAACGCAGAGAAGAAGCTGGAGTATAACTCTTTAAGCTAATTTTAAAGGCAAGGTGCTTTTAGCACTTTGCTTACCTTTTTTAACCACTTGACTTTTTAAACCCCTTTTAAGTAACATAAATTCCATTTTGATTTTTTTAAGGATTATTAATGCTAGAACGCTACGCAAATGAAGAAATGAAAGCCCTATGGAGTGAACAAGCCAAATTTGAAGCCTATTTAGAAGTAGAAAAGGCTGTGGTTAGAGCGTGGAATAAACTCGGGCAAATTAGCGATGTTGATTGTGAAAAAATCTGTGCGGATGCGAAGTTTGAAATAGAGCGCATTAAAGAAATTGAAAAAACCACCAAGCATGATTTAATCGCTTTCACTACTTGTGTGAGTGAAAGTTTGGGAATAGAATCACGATTTTTCCATTATGGTATCACTTCTAGTGATTGTATTGATACGGCTATGGCACTACTGATGACAAAAAGTTTAAAGCTCATTCAACAAGGCGTTGAAAATCTTTATGAAACGCTTAAGAATAAAGCCTTAGAACATAAAGACACTCTAATGATAGGCAGAAGTCATGGGATTTTTGGCGAACCCATTACTTTTGGCCTAGTCTTAGCTCTTTGGGCTGATGAAATCAAACGCCATTCTAAAGCCTTAGATTTGACTATGGAGTTTATTAGTGTGGGAGCCATTAGTGGGGCTATGGGGAATTTCGCCCACGCTCCCTTAGAATTAGAAGAGTTAACTTGTGAATTTTTAGGTTTAAAAGTAGCAAATATTAGTAACCAAGTGATTCAAAGAGACCGCTACGCTAAATTAGCGTGTGATTTAGCCCTTTTAGCGAGTAGTTGTGAAAAAATTGCTCTTAATTTACGCCATTTACAACGAAGCGAAGTCTATGAAGTGGAAGAGTATTTTTCAATGGGGCAAAAAGGAAGTTCTGCCATGCCCCATAAAAGAAACCCCGTATTAAGCGAGAATATCACAGGGCTTTGTAGGGTAATTCGCTCTTTTACTACCCCTATGCTAGAAAATGTCGCTTTGTGGCATGAAAGAGATATTAGCCATAGCTCAGTGGAGAGATTTGCTTTACCAGATATGTTTATCACAAGCGATTTTATGCTTAGTCGCCTAAGTAGCGTTATTAAAAACTTGGTTGTCTATCCAAAAAATATGCTTAAAAATTTAGCGTTAAGTGGGGGGCTAGTTTTTTCACAACGAGTATTATTAGAATTGCCTAAAAAGGGTTTGAGCAGAGAAGAAAGCTATACAATCGTGCAAGAAAATGCGATGAAAATATGGGAAATTTTACAGCAAGGCACTTCAAAAAATACGGATGAAAACTTGTTTTTAAACGCCTTATTAAATGATGAACGCTTGAAAAAATATTTGAGTGAAAGCGAGATTAGAGCGTGTTTTGATTATGGTTACTACACTAAAAATGTCAATGCGATTTTTAAAAGGGTGTTTGGATAAGGCATTTTGGATAAAACATGAACCTAAGGGTTTTGACATGTTCTTGTGTTTTTAAAAATTTTGGTTGAGCTATTATTAAAATCGCTTTTTTTATCAAAATCAAAGTTTTTTAGGTTTATAATTTTGGGTTTGTAAAATCACACTCAAAGGAAAATCGTAATGTCAATATATCATGGAGTTACCCCCCCCCCACTAAGTTAAATCAAATTCGCTCTATTCTCTCTTTGGTTCTGTTAGGTATTCAGTCTTTAGGTGCTGAAACTTACGAAGAAATGAAAGAAAGGATTAGAAAAGAAGTTAGACAAGAAATCGCTCATAAAAAAGCTGAAGAAAAGACATTGCATGACCAAATCATGCAAGAAGAATTGAAAAAAGAGATTTATAAAGAAGAGTTAGAAAAAGCAAATATAGGCAACAAGAGCAATAGTAGACAGGAAAACCAAAAAGTATCTGATGAAACGATAAACCCACAAAAACAAGAAACCTTTTTAGCACAAGAGAGACAGAAAAAATTTGAACAAACCACAAAAAGGACTTTGGATACGGATTTAAACTATCAAAACAATTCTAACAATCCACAAATTAAAAGGAATGAGTTTTTAAATTCTAAAGCTAAAACCTTTACACACATGCAAGACACAGATGCGGTCTATGCAGATAAAAGAGCTTTTTATTTGGGGCTTGGGTATCAGTTAGGACTAGTAGAAAGTAAATTAAAAACTACCAATTATGGTATTCAAATCAAAAGTCTTTTAAGCATAAGTGGAATGCTTGAGCAACAAACTGAGACCGACTATGAAATTTCTAATGGCTTTGGGGTCGTGCTGGGTTATAAATGGGTGGGGAAATCTCAAATCACTAAGTATTTTGGTTTTAGGTGGGGTCTCTTTTATGATTTAACGGCTTCTACCTATAATAGGGGAGATTATTTTTATGAAAATACCATTAACACAGAAACTAAGGAGCATATTTACAAAAAAAATGGAGATATTAAGATTTCTACCTATGGCACTTATTTAGATTTTCTTGTTAATGCCTATAATGGTGAGAAATTTTTTATAGGCTCTAGATTTGGTTTAGCGTTTGGAGGGTCTAGCTATTCAGTGGGCGATAAGAATGTTTATGAAAGCTATTTAAAACAATATGTAGGTGGCAATCTAACATATAAGACTTTTCAATTTATTGTTGATGTAGGAGTGCGTATGGGTGGTAAACATAGTTCCTTTGAATGGGGTGTGAAATTCCCCACCATTAGCAACACTTATATGCAAGCTAACATTAACGCACATGAAATCCTTAGTTTATTGCATGGCTTAAGCAATTTAAATGCTAAACTGCCCTATAGCGTAACCTTTCAAAGAAATCTTGCTCTGTATTTCAATTATATTTATAGCTTTTGATGGATTAAACGCTTTATGAAAGTGTGTTTAAAACCCCCAAAAACACCTTTTCTAAAAGTTCTAATTCTTTTAAGCTCACTCTCTCATCAATGGCATGGATTCTATCATTGATGACACCAAATTCCACCACTTCTATGCCATAAGCACTAAAAAATCGCGCATCGCTTGTGCCGCCCTTAGTGTTTAGGCTTGGAGTAATGTTGCATATTTTTAAAATATTTTCTTTTAACACACTAATAAGCTTTGAATGAGAAGAAGTGATGAAAGGCAAAGAGCTTTGTTCTAATTCTAAAGAATAAGACAAATCTTTTAAAACCTTTTCTAAATACTCTTTTAAGCTCTCTTTGGTGGTTTTTAAAGAATGGCGCGCATTAAATAAAATCTCCACACTTGCTGGAGTTACATTATTAGCTCCTAATCCTGCATGCAAGTTAGTGATGACAAGTTTTGAAGGGGCAAAATTCTCATCGCCGTTATCTAAATCTACACCCGAAATTAAAGGTAAGACAGAAGCAAGAGAGTCAATGGGATTTTTGCATTTTTCAGGATAGGCCGCATGCCCTTGAATGCCCTTTAAAATCAGCTTGCCATTAATGGAACCCCTTCTGCCAATTTTAACACTATCGCCTAAGATTTTCTCGCAAGTGGGTTCAGCCACAATGACCATATTAGGTAACAAATCTTTTTCTTTTAGTTGCTCTAGCATAAGTTTAGTGCCAAAAATCCCTGGTCCTTCTTCATCGCTAGTGAGTAAAATGGATAGCATAAAAGGGGTTTTAGGGTTAAATTTCAAGCTCGCACCTAAAAACGCCCCAACACCCCCTTTCATATCTTGTGCTCCACGCCCGTATAAAAAATCTTCTTTAATCGTGGGTGTGAAAGGCTCGCTTTGCCAATTATTTCCAGCTGGCACAACATCAATATGACCCGCAAAGCAAAAATGTAAGGGTTTAATTCCGGCTTTTAAGTCTTCTTTTTGGGGGTTAAAAACTTGGTATAAAAAGAGATTTTTCACGCCATCTTTTTCACACTCTAGGACTTTAAAAGTAGGAAAAAGAGATTTGATGTATTCAAAAATGCCACATTCTTTAGGTGTGATACTAGGGTAGCTGATGAGCTTTTGAGTGATTTCTAAAGCGTTCATTAAAGTCCTTTAAGAGTTTTTTCTCAAATGAATGTATAAATGCAAGACATCTAAATTAGCAGGAGTAATCCCACTAATTTCTGAAGCTTCAAAAAGACTTTTAGGGCGAAATTTTTCTAACTTTTCTATAGCTTCTAAACTAAGCCCAGGAATGCCTTGAAACACAAAATCTTTAGGAATAGAGACTTTGAGCATGCTATCCATTTTAGCGATGTTTTCGTGTTGCTTTTCAATATAAATATTATATTTGCATTCAATTTTAATTTGCTCTAAGACCCGCTCATTTAGAGGGGACAGAAAATCAAAAAACGCACGCATTTTTTCCAAACTAAAACTATCACGCCCTAATAGGCTAATGCCATTAATTTTGTCATTGATAGGATTTTCATCTAGTTCATTTAAGCGTTTTAAAATTTCTTTATTAGGGGTGAAAACGCATTCTTTAAGGTGTTTTAGATTTTCTTGTATCTCTTGCTTATCCTTAATCAATTCATTATAGAAAACTTCAGGCATAAGCCCTAAGTTATAGGCGTATTCGCCTAGTCTAAAGAGCGTGTTATCTTCTCTTAAAAGCAAGCGATATTCTGCTCTACTAGTAAACATTCTATAAGGCTCATTCGTGCCTTTAGTAACTAAATCATCAATTAGCACACCAATATATGCCTCACTTCGCTTTAAAATAAAAGGGGCTTGATGTTTGAGAGCTAATACGGCGTTAATCCCTGCCATAAGCCCTTGAGCGGCAGCCTCTTCATAGCCGGTAGTCCCATTGATTTGTCCAGCTAAGTATAAGCCCTTAATTTTTTTGGTTTCTAAAGTGTGGGTTAATTCTGTAGGTTGGACAAAATCATATTCTATCGCATAGCCATAGCGAGTGATAAGGGCATTTTCTAAACCTTTGATAGAATGAATGACTTTTTCTTGCACATCTAGAGGTAAAGAAGTGCTTAAGCCATTCACATAGTATTCGCTTTTGTTAATAGTTTGGGGTTCTAAAAACAGCTGGTGGCGTTCTTTTTCGCTAAAGCGATTGACTTTATCTTCAATGCTAGGGCAATACCTTGGGCCTACGCCTTCAATTTGACCGGTAAATAGGGGGGCTCTGTGAAAATTGTCTCTAATAAGCTTATGGGTAGTGGGATTAGTGTAAGTGATAAAGCAAGAGAGTTGGGTGGGGTTAAAATCTGTGGTTTTATAGCTAAAAAAAGGGGGGTTCTCATCTCCAAAATGCTCTTCTAAGCCTTCAAAATTAATGCTATTTCCAGCCACTCTAGGGCAAGTGCCGGTTTTTAATCTATCTACTTTAAAGCCAAGCTCTCTTAAATTTAAAGCGAGTGAGTTAGAGGCGTTTTCTCCAAAGCGTCCGTTTTCATTTTTATGTTCGCCAATATGTACCACCCCTTTTAAAAAAGTGCCTGTAGTGATAATCACTTTTTTAGCTTTGTAGGTATTACCGATGTTGGTTGTTACGCCTATGACTTCATCGTTTTCAATGATTAAGCTCTCAGTCATTTCTTGAGACACGCTCAAATTTTCAGTATTTAAGATTAGATTTCTTGCAAAAATGCGGTAAGTATCCATATCAATTTGTGCTCTAGTTCCCCTAACCGCTGGGCCTTTAGAAGCGTTTAACACACGATATTGTAAGCCACTATTATCGGTAATTATCCCCATAGCCCCCCCTAAAACATCTACTTCTTTAGTTAAATGCCCTTTACCTAAGCCCCCAATGGCAGGATTACAGCTCGCTAGACCTATACTATCTATAAGCATGGTGATTAAATGCGTTTTAGCTCCCATTTTTGCCGCAATTAGGCTTGCTTCAATGCCGGCATGTCCCCCACCAACCACTAAAATATCACTTTCTTTTATCACTTTTTTTCCTATTTTGATATTATTTCTTCCAGACGCTCGACCACTAAGAGAAGCGAGTAAGCGAATTTGAGAAAGTTTTATTGTAGCATGTAGGGTAGTAATTTTAAAGGGTAAACAAGATGGAAAATAACTCGTATACAGATGATAAAAGCACAAAAATAGTGCGTGTTGTTGGTTTAATAGGAGGGGTGCTTTTAGCACTCATTGTCTATTACGCTCTACACGCACAAATGCCCTATGCAATAGAGCAAATCCCCAAACTCAGCTCTTTAAATTCTGCGGCCATGCCTATTGTGGCATCAGTATCTATTTTAATGGGTGTGTGGTGGATGACCGAAGCTATTGACTTACCCGCAACCGCCCTTTTGCCCCTAGTGCTCTTTAGTGTTTTTGGTGTGGATAAATTTGCTAGTGTTAGTGCGTCTTATGCATCGCCGATTATCTTTTTGTTTATGGGGGGCTTTATTTTAGCACTAGGTATGCAAAAATGGAATTTACACACTCGCATAGCCCTAAGCATTATCTTACTCGTAGGCACAAGCCCTAGAAGATTGATTTTAGGTTTTATGATAGCCACAGGCTTTCTATCCATGTGGGTGAGTAATACCGCAACGGCTGTAATGATGCTTCCGGTGGGATTGAGTGTTTTGCACCTAGTGGCAAAATTAGTTGGCACAGAGAATAAAGAAAAAACCAAAAGATTGCAAGAAGAAATTACCAAAGCCCATGGGGGCATAATGAGTCATATTGTGCATAAGGGTAAGGATATTACGCATGCCATTCAAGAAAAAAGCGCCATTTATCGCACGAATTTCAGTATTTGTTTAATGCTTGGTATTGCGTATTCAGCTTCTATCGGTTCTTTAGGCACTCTTATTGGCACTCCGCCTAATGCTTTACTAGCGGGCTATATGAAAACCGCTTTTAACATTGAAATTGGTTTTTCTCAGTGGATGGTGTTTGGAGTGCCATTAGCCTTTATCATGTTACTTTTGGCGTGGCTCTTACTCACTTATGTGATTTTTCCTTTGAAGATTAAAGAAATTCCAGGTGGCAAAGAAGTGGTGAGAGCCGAGTTGCATAAACTAGGGCGTTTGAGTCAGGCTGAAATCTTAGTAGGCATTATTTTCATCTTGGCTTCCTTGGGGTGGATTTTTCTAGGCACGCTTTTAAAAAATTATGGCATTAAAGTAGATAAAATTGACTCCGTGATTGCTATGGGGGTTTCTGTTCTTTTGTTTATTTTACCAGCGAATAATAAGGGTGAAAGACTCATTGATTGGGACACAACCAAAAAACTTCCTTGGGATGTGTTGCTCTTATTTGGTGGGGGACTTGCACTAAGCGCTCAATTTTCTAAAACCGGATTGAGTTTGTGGATTGGGCATCTTGTCTCTAGCTTTTCACATTTGCCGATTCTACTCATCATTGTCGTGGTTACTTTAATGGTGATTTTTTTAACTGAAATCACTTCTAATACCGCCACAGCCGCCGCATTTTTACCTGTGATTGGGGGAGTTGCAATGGGCATGGGCTATGAAGGTCAATCAAGTTTATTATTTACTATTCCTGTGGCTTTGAGTGCGACTTGTGCGTTCATGCTTCCTGTAGCCACTCCACCTAATGCGATAGCTTATGGCTCTGGGTATGTTAAAATAGCGGATATGATTAAGGCGGGTTTATGGCTGAACTTAGTGGGCGTAGTATTGATTAGTGCGTTTTGTTACATGCTGACAGGTTTGGTGTTTGGAAGTTAATTGTAGGAAATAGTAGTGAAAGAAAAATTATTGAAAGAAAAGTCTCGCTACATTACAGGATTGATTTTAATCGCTGTAGCGAGTTTGATTTTATATGCGGATAATTTGTTATTGTTTTGGGTTGTTTTAGGGGGAGTGTATTTGATAGGTTTTTCTGAAGCGCTCAAACTATTTCAGGTTAAAACAAGCCTTACGCCTTATTTAATCCTTATAGCATCTTGGGTTTTAGCGTATTTTAATGGGCGGCCTATGGAGTGTGGTTTGCTTGGTGCGATGGTTATGGCTAGTATTATAGCCTATCAAAAAGCCCCTAGTAGCAAGGTTATTTTGCCCTTTTTATACCCAGGTGTGGGGTTTTTTGCTCTTTTTGGGATTTATAAAGACTTTGGCACTGTTGCGATTATTTGGCTTTTAGTAGTGGTAGTTATCAGTGATGTGGGGGCGTTTTTTGGGGGGAAGCTTTTGGGGAAGACCCCTTTTACGCCCACTTCACCTAACAAGACTTTAGAAGGGGCATTTATTGGCGTGGCTTTAGCGAGTGTAGTAGGGGCGTTTGTGGGGATGGGAAAATTGAGTGGGGGCTTTTTTATGGCGCTTTTCTTTAGCTTTTTAATCTCTCTTTTTGCGGTGTTTGGAGATTTGTATGAGAGCTATTTAAAAAGACAAGCTAAAGTGAAAGATAGCGGTAAGATTTTACCTGGTCATGGGGGCATATTAGACAGATTAGATGCGATGTTGTTTGGGGCTTTGAGCTTGCATGTGTTGTTGTATTTTTTAGGGATTTGGAAAGAAATAGCCGTGTTTTTAGGAGATTAAATGGTTGTTCTAGGAAGCACTGGCTCTATCGGAAAAAACGCCCTAAAAATCGCAACAAAATTCAACATAGAAATAGAAGCACTAAGTTGTGGGAGAAATATCGCTCTTTTAAATGAACAAATCAAGATTTTTAAGCCTAAGAAAGTCGCCATCTTAGATTCTAAAGATTTAAGCCACTTAGAACCTTTGAATGCCAAAGTGTTTGTAGGGCTAGGTGGCATTGATGAGATGATAGAAGAGTGCTCTTCTAGCTTGGTAATAAATGCTATTGTAGGTGTGGCAGGATTAAAAGCGAGTTTTAAAAGCTTGCAGACTCATAAAAGACTAGCCCTAGCGAATAAAGAAAGCTTAGTGAGTGCAGGGCATTTACTAGATGTTAGTAAAATCACGCCCATTGATAGCGAGCATTTTGGCTTGTGGGCGTTGTTGCAAAACAAAGTTTTAAAGCCCAAATCCTTAATCATTACCGCTAGTGGGGGGGCTTTTAGAGACACTCCATTAGAACTCATTCCTACTCAAAGCGTAGAGAACGCTCTTAAGCACCCTAATTGGAGCATGGGGGCAAAAATCACGATTGATTCAGCAAGCATGGTCAATAAGCTTTTTGAAATCTTAGAAACCTATTGGCTTTTTGGGGCTTCTTTAAAAATTGATGCTGTAATTGAGAGAAGTTCTATCGTGCATGCCTTGGTGGAATGTGAAGATAATTCTGTGATTTCGCATTTAGCAAGCACGGATATGAAACTGCCTATTAGCTATGCAATCAACCCAAAACTAGCCTATTTGAACGCCTCTATTAAGCCCTTAGATTTATGCACTTTAAGTGCTATTAAATTTGAGCCTATCCATACAGAGCGTTACGCTTTATGGCGTTATAAGGATTTGTTGCTAGAAAACCCAAAGCTTGGTGTGGTGCTTAATGCGAGCAATGAAAAAGCGATAGAAAGGTTTTTGAATAAAGAAATTGCATTTGGAAGTCTTATTAAAATCATCTCTCAAGCCCTAGAAATGTATGCTAAAAAGTCTCTCAAACTCTCTAGCTTAGAAGAAGTGCTAGAGTTAGATAAAGAAGTGAGAGGGCGTTTAAGTTAGCCATTTGTTTATTTAGCTTGACAATACTTTGAATAATGTTTAGGACAAGTATAATTCAAGCGATTATTGTGGTAGTATTTGGTGTTTTTTAATTTATCATGGGCAATAGTAAATTAAACCAATACGAGCTTGATTTGGGGAAGTTTAAAATGCGAAAAATGGTGTTATTTATCTCTCTCTCTCTCTCTTTAAATGCGTTTGGCTTAGATTGCAAAAAGTCAGCCAATAATCCTAAATGTGTTCAAAATGCCCCTAAAACCCCTGTTACATCAACGCTTAAAGAAACCCATGAAGGCATTATAGAAATACTAGACAGCATGGGGAAAAGCACTCAATATGAGCCTTTAAAAATCAAAGAAATCCTTAAACGAAGTGAGCAAGAGTGGCTAGATATCGTCAATCAAGAGTGCGTGGCATTAAACATGCTTGTAAGCCCTAAGACTTCTATTGAAAATAGTCCGGTTTATAAGAGTTGTTATGAAGCTTACGCTAAGCAAAGAATCCATGATTTAAACGATTTTTACCAAGAGAGCAAGAAAGTAAAGAAAAAAATCAAGCAAGTCAATGAGCGTGAAGCCCGCTTGAATCTATCCAAAAAATCTAAGAAAGAATTTCTTGCAGATGCAACAAATCTCAAAGAAACACCTAGAATGGATAGCGTAATGGCTAAGGGATATTATTTGCAAGTAGGGGCTTTTTCAAACGCACCTAACAAGGATTTTTTACAAGCACTCAAAGCATTTTCTTATCAAGTAGAAACAAAAGATGCTTTGACACGCTATTTCATTGGCCCTTATAAAACCCAAGAAGAAGCCCTACAACAGCTCAGTAATGTGGCTAAAAACTTCAATAATAAACCCCTATTAGTAGAAAGACACTGATTCTCATCAAGCTTTTTTAAAATCTCAAGCCTTTTTGACTTTGTTTTTTAAAACAATCGCTCAAATATTTTGACACTCATTTTTAAAAACTGATGGCTCTAACCCCCTTAAACGGGTCGTTTTAAATACAAAACTAAAAATAAGCTATCTCTAACTATCAGATTTTAAAGAACCTTTATGCACCAAATTTATCTGTGCCACATTTCGTATTTGCTATTTTGATATTTTTCAATCAGTAGAGCAAACATATTGTGGTATTTTAAAATTTCTTCTTTATTCTCTTTAAAATAATAAGTTGCCTTATCTTTAATGACTTCTTTTTCTTTTAAAGTCTCTGTAGTTTTTAGGACTAGATTTTTAAGTCTAAAGAAAGTTTTAAAAATTTCTCTAAGGGATAAAGAGAGTTGGGTTGAATGTGTGAATATTTTTCTTTTCTAGTAATGGGGGTAGCCCATAAAAGGGGTCCATTAAAAACTCTGTGTCAATCCACTAAAATAACAAAAAGGATTGATTATGACAGAACAAGAACAAAATTTTGATTTTAATAACGCAGTGCAACAAATTTTAGCAGGTAAAAAAATTAGTGGTAAAGATGGTGTTTTAGCTCCATTAGTTAAACAACTTATAGAAGCAGCACTAAAAGTTGCAATAAAAACCCATATTGCACTAAGGTTTTTAGGGGGCAATAAAAATCGTAAGAATGGTAAATCTTCTAAGACTATTAAAAGCACCGATGGGGCTTTCATTTTAAATACTAAGAAGAGATAGAGCAGGAACTTTTGAACCCCAAATTGTAAGAAAAAATCAAACTAGTATCTCTAATGAAATAGAAAGATTGGATACTCTCTATGTATGGCTTAGGATTGAACTATAAGGATATTGTAAAACATATTTGAAGAAATTTATAGGATAGAGTTAAGTATAGCCACTATGAGTGCCATTACAGATAAAATCATAGACAAGCTAAGAGAATGTCCAAATTAGACTCCTTAAAGCTATCTATCCTTTTGTGTGATTTAGATGCAATCCACTATAAGATTAAAGAAGATGGTAGGTATGTTACTAAGGCGGTTTATACCATTCTAGCACTAGATTTAGAGGGTAAAAAAGAAGTTTTAGGATTATATTTAAGTGAAAGTAAAGGAGGCTAATTTTTGGCTTAGTGTTTTAAGCGATTTAAGAAATAGAGGGTTAGAGGATATTCTTATAGCCTCAGTTGATGGTTTAAAAGGATTTCCTGAAGCTATCAATAGTATTTTTCCTAAAACAGAAGTTCAGCTTTGTATAGTCCATCAAATTAGAAATTCTATTAAATTTGTGGGGAGCAAGTATCAAAAGGAATTTCTAAAAGATTTAAAGCTAGTCTATCAAGCCTCTACTAAAGAGATAGCTGAAAGTGAGCTTATTAGACTTAATGAAAAATGGGGTAGTAAGTATCTCTTAGTGCTTAAATCTTGGCAAAATAAATGGGATAATCTCTCTTTATTTTTTAAGTATCCCCCTGCTTAGAAAGATTATCTATACGACTAATATTATTGAGCTAGTCCATAGACAATTTGAAAAAATTAACTAAAACTATAAGGGGGTTTCCCTAATGAAAATTCTTTATTAAAATTACTTTATATGGGTATTTTAAACGCTACTTCTAAATAGGGTATGCCTATTTCATAATTCTAGTCTAACCTTATCTCAATTAGCTATTTTCTTTGAGAATAGATTAAAGAGAAGTATTTAGAGATTCAAAAGGTTATAAATATGTTACTTGACACAGAATTTGGAATGGTCTCGTTTAATGGGAGCGACTACGCTCTCATGACTTAGACAACTGGCGATGTAGTTTTTAACTCGGCTTTTACATTGTTTTGTGCTTGCGCTAAAACGCCTTCAAATTCATTGATTTTATTTTGTAACTCTTGCACGCCTTGTGTGGCGTTTTGTTGTTGTGTTTGGTTAAAGCTTTCAAAATAGCTTTTATATTCATTAAAAGCATTTTGTAGCTGCTTAAAGGTATCTAATACCCACTGCTGTTTAGCCTTAAAATTTTCATTATTTAGGTGTATCTCTTTATCAAAATTAAATGCAATGTCTATGGTGGTTAAGATTCTATTCATTCCATCAAGGCTTAAATAGACTTGTTCTTTCCAGTCTGTGGAATTATTTAAGGCTTTTTTCATTCTCTCTAATAGGGGGTCAATGGTGTTGTCTAAAACTTCCTTATTAGTCAAATCTTGGGGGCTTAATTCAATAGTTGGGGGGTTAATGATATTCATTGTTTTTGCCTTAACTTGTCTTGTATAACGCTTATTGTGATAGATTTTGATACATTCGCTTGGCCTATGCTTGCTTTGAAGGTTATTGTATGCTGTCCTGCTATGTTGCTACTAAACAAAAAGGAGTTACCGCTTGCTAGTAATTCATTATTCGCATTATAAAAGCCTTCAGTCGCATTGTTTAAAGTAGAAAAGCCCCAGATTTCTGTGGGTTCATTCACTAGCACTTCTAATTCATTACTGAATAACTGAATGCTCTCTTTATCCCCTAATGCGTTTAATTTGTCTAGTTCATTACTAAGCTTATTAAGAATTGTATTAAGCTCGTTTTCTTCTGCTGTGCCGTTGTATTGTATGCCATTATTATTCACGCTTGAGTGGGTGTATTCTATGCCGATTTGATTGATAGTTTCAACTACATTAGCGAAATTATTCGCCCCCACGCTTCCTGCTACTTGTAACAAGCTTACATAAGCGTTGGCTCTGTTTATAGCGGCGTTGTCTTTGAGAGATTTAAGCATGCTTTGACATTGTATCAATGCGTTTAATGTTTGGGCTTTTTGGCTTTGTAGTTGCATTTGCATGCTTAAAAACTCTAATTCCATTCTAGCCTTGGCTTGCTCTTTTGCAAATTTGTTTTGGCTCTCTTGTAAAGCGATTTGTTCGCCTTGAATAGCGGCCTGTAAGCAAATCGTATTTAATTCCTTGTTATTGAAGTTTTGCGTTTGTAAAGCTTCTTTGAAGGTTAAAAAGTTTCTTATAAATCTTGTTGTATTCATTTAGTTGCCTTTCATGTAGTTAGAGTATGCGTTGTTATAAGTATTTTCTAGCTCTTTGGTGTTATAGTTGCCTTTCATGTAGTTAGAGTATGCGTTGTTATAAGTATTTTCTAGCTCTTTGGTGTTATAGTTGCCTTCATTCTTGTTTAGCATTTCTACAATTTTAAGGGCTGCGTAGTTTTTAGCTTGAAACTCTTTTGGGTTAATACCATTTAGCGCTAATAGCCTTGTATCGGCGTTTTTATTTTTATCCACTAGGGCTTGTAATAATTGGGCGGTTTTGCTTCCTAACTCTTTTTGCCCCCTAAACCATAAGGCGATGCTATCCTTTGCATCTCTTTTGTCATACTCGCTGGGCGGTTTTCCGCCTGCGTTAGACTTTGCGACTAATGCAACCATATTATTTTCGCTTTGTTGTAGCTTAGAGTTGCCATGCGTCATGCCTAATAAGCCGTAGCTAATCTTATTTAAAAATTTGTTAGCTCCGTATAATAACCCCGCTTGATTGTCTGCGGTCTTTAAAAATCTAATCGCACCATCGATGCTATCTGCGTTGGCGTTAATGGCTTCAATAGGCTTAGAGGGGTTCTTTAGGGTCATGTCGTTTTTTAGGTTTAAATTGCCGTTTAGTGTAACATTTAAATCTATTCCTAAATACTTCTTAGCCACTAAATAATCTAATGCGTCGAGCTTATTTTGTGCGATTTTTTGGTCTAGCCTTGCGATTCCTGTTTTAGGTAGGGTGGCATCGTTTGTGGGTGCTTGGTTTTGATTGTTTAGAATATTTAAAGGCTTTGTTAATGGCTCTTGTGTATTTAGACTATTTAGGGGGGCATCGTTTGTGGCTTGTGGCTCTTTTATGGTGTCTTTTAATGGCTCTTGGGTTGCTTGTCTTAATGGCTCTTGTGTATTTAGACTATTTAGGGGGGGCATCGTTTGTGGCTTGTGGCTCTTTTATGGTGCTATTATTTAATGCGTCTGTGCTATCTATTAAATAATTGCTTAAGTCCCCTTGTGTGCCGTTGATTATGCTTTTAATCTCGTTTAATTGCTTTTGTCTTTCTTCCATGTTAATTCCTTTCAAAAAAAGTTAAAAGATATTGATTAAGTATTTTCTTTCTGTCCTTGATTTTCATTTAAAAGGCTTTTGTTTTTTAACATTTTTAATCCTTTGGGTTAAGTTTTATGTTGTTTTTTTTGTGCTATAATAACACTACAAGCAAATAACATCATAACTTGGTTATGGTTTGGGTATCTGTCTTTTGTATAGATTGCGTTATTGCTTGTCATGTAATATTTTTAAGCTTTCTTTATCCCAACAAAGCGAAAAACTCCGTCCTTTAGGGCGGAGATGTAAGCGTCAATAGCCGTTAGGCTATTTTTTAGTGTCATTTAACCTAAAAACAAAAGGTTAGCAAATCTAATGTGGTGTTTCTTGCTCTTGGATATATTGCTTAATGATTTCTAAAGGAGCACCCCCACAGCTTCCAGCAAAATAACTAGGCGACCATAAATGATTGCCCCACAAAGTAGCTTTAACATTTTTAAAATTTTGTTGTCTAACCAAACGACTACTAACACCCTTTAAAGAATTAACTAACCTACTAACACTAACTTTTGGTGGATAATTGATAAGTAAATGCACATGGTCGCTTTCCCCATCAAATTCTACTAACTCGCTTTCAAAGTCTTTGCATACCTTAGCAAATACAGAACCTAAAAAGTCTATAACTTCTTTGTTGAATGCTTTACGCCTATATTTAGTTACAAATACTAAATGCACATGCATTAAAAAAACACAATGTCTGCCATGTCTAATATTATCAATTTGTTTCATAGACCAAGTTTAACTAAATTATGCTAAAATCTTTCTATGAAAGTAAATAAGGGCTTTAAATTTCGTTTGTATCCTACCAAAGAGCAACAGACCAAATTACAACACTCTTTTTTTGTCTATAACCAAGCCTATAACATTTGCTTAAATCTACAACAAGAGCAATACGAAAAAAACAAAGATTTACCCACTAAACAAAGAAAATGGCAAAAATCAAGCGAATTAGATAGTGCGATTAAGCACCATTTAAAAGCTAGGAATTTAAGTTTTAGTAGTGTAGTCGCTCAACAATCACGCATGAATGCAGAAAGAGCCTTAAGAGATGCCTTTAAAGTCAAAAATAGGGGCTTTCCTAAATTTAAAAACTCTAAATTTGCTAAACAAAGTTTTACTTGGAATAATCAAGGCTTTTCTATCAAAGACTTTAACGAACGCTTTAAGATGTTTAACTTAATGAAAATGCCCTTAAAAATGCGTATGCATAGAGACTTACCCCTTAATGCTAAGATTAAACAAATCGTAGTCTCTTGCTCTCATCAAAAATATTTTGTTAGTTTTAGCATAGAATACGAAAAAGAGCTTAACACTATTAAAGAGCCTAGAAATTGTGTCGGTGTGGACTTAAATATCTATGATATAGCTTTAAGCGTTGATTTAAAAGAATATGAAAAACTAACCGACCTAGAACAATACCAAAAAGACATGAAAGAACTAGGTTTAAAAGTAGATGAAAATATCAATCTAAAACGACTTATTCCTACTTATTCTAAACTACATTCTTTTAAAAAATACTCTAAAGAATTTAAAAGACTACAAAGAAAACAAAGCCGTAGGGTTTTAAAATCTAAACAAAATAAAATCAAACTAGGAGGTAATTTTTACAAAACTCAAAAAAAATTAAACAAAGCCTTTGATAAATCAAGCTATCAAAAACTAGACAGATACCATAAAATCACAAGCGAACTTTCAAAGCAATTTGAATTGATAGTAGTTGAAGACTTACAAATTAAGAACATGACCAAAAGAGCCAAACTCAAAAATGTTAAACAAAAGAGTGGGCTTAATAAGTCTATACTAAATACTTCATTCTATCAAATCATCTCTTTTTTAGACTACAAACAACAGCATAATGGCAAATTGTTAGTGAAAGCTCCCCCACAATATACGAGTAAAACTTGTCATAGTTGTGGGCAAATCAACCACGAGCTTAAATTAAATCATAGAGAATATCTGTGTCAAAATTGCGGATATATAGAGCATAGAGATATAAACGCCGCAAGTAATATTTTAAGCAAAGGGTTAAGTCTTCTTGGGTTAGGAAATAGCCTTGCAGACTTTAAAGAGCAAAGCCTTTCGTATTAGCATTCAGTAGGGTGCTTTAGTTAGGAAGCTCCTCGCTTTAGCGAGGGGTGTTTCACAGCTATTACCATTCTTATAGTTTCCATTCTCTTTAAACATGGTTTTAAATGTTAAGCGGTTGTTTTTTGTTCCTACTTGTTCTACCACTACAAAATAGCCATTCACTTGTTTATAGCTATTAATTTTCACTCCTTCTTTGTCTTTGATTTTTAGGGTTTCATCGGCGTTTTTAACAATATTTCTATAATTAGCTAAATCATCATAATTTATAGGGGGCTGTGAGTTGTTTTTAACACTCCTTGAATTTTCCCCATGTTTGTTTAAGGCGTGTTGTATGCCTTGGTAGTCAATCACAGAGTGGGCGTTTTTAGGCTCTTTGAAGTTTAATAGCTTAGCTTCTTCTTCGCTTATATCATTAGTTTTTAATGAATGCTTGTTTTTATGGATATATTCCACGCCTTGTGCGTTTAATTGTTCACTTTGTGTGATTTCTTTTAAATCATTTAGTGTAATATGATGTTTTTTTAATTTTTTCATTGTTTCATTTTTAGGTTTAGTTTCAAAAACTTGATTATACACTTTTAAAGCGTTGGCTTGTTTTAATGGCTCTTTGGTGGCTTGTTTCTCTAAACTCTTATAATAATCTTTCTGTAAGCCCTTAATGTTTCTTGTTAGCTGGCTTAGGGCTTGGTTGTTTTCGTTGGGTTTTCTATCGTGCTTTAAGAGATAATGCGTGAAGTCGTAGATATCAATATCATTAAAAACCTTTCTATCGCTTCCTAACAAGTCTTTTGTATCATCTGCTATGTTATGCTCTCTTAAACCTTTCTTAATGTTATCACTTCTTAGGGCTTCAAATAAGGCGTTGCTTGGGTCATCAAGTCTAGCAAATCGCGCTAAGGCCGCTCCTAAAATTTCGCTTATATCGCTCTTGTGCTGGCTTTTTTCATATTCTGTAAAACCTAGTGAACTTGCGCTGTGTTTATCAGCAAGGGCTTTTAAGCTCTCTGTTGTGCTTTCATAGTCTTTGATAGATTTAAAGGCTCTGTCTAGTGTATCGCTTAAATAAGCGTTTAAACTCAGTTTAGGAAAATTTAAATCGTGGATTAGATTGTGAAAACTCCCTGCATTATCTATAAACATTTTTTTAACTTTTTCATAGCTCTTGGGGTCATCTTTAAATTCTTTGTGCCACTTGTTTAATAATTCTATGCCTTGGGTTTCACTCCGTGGCATGTTATACATTAGCAAAGCTAAATTACTATCGCTAACATTTGGGCTTGTGGCTTTGTCAAAGTTTAAATCTCTAGCAACTAAACGCTTTAAGGAGTGGATGGTGTCTGCGTTTAGCTTTTTATCAAGCTCTTTTAATTTAGGTGTATAGTGGCTTAAAACGCTCAACGCCTTGTCGCTCTCACTATTAAATCGCCCCGCATTGCTTCCTGCTGCTAAGTTGTTAACCTCTGTATTATTAAGGTTTTTGTGTGGCACTCTAATTAGGAGTTCATCTGGCTTTAGTGTGATATTATAATAGTCTTGTATCGCTTTATCGTAGGCGGCTCGGCTCTTATTCGTAAAATTTAGCATGCCTTGTATTCTATGATTACCGCTTATCACTTGCCCGTCTTGTAAAATAATCGGCAAATCTTCAAAGCCCCCGCTCCCAAAAATCTTTTGTGGGTCAAAGTTCTCTGCAATGTTTTTAATCTGTTCTTCATTCATATGCGTGCGTTTTTGCGTTCCGCCTGTGGTAAAACTGGGTTTTAAGTCTTTAGCCTTAACTATCGCATAATCTAGGTCAAAAATCTCGCCGTCATTTAACCTAACTCTGCTCTTAGCTAAATCTAGTTTTTTTAAGGGTATATCTTGCCCCACTTCAATTTTAGTCTCGCTCTCTAAATTGCCGGCATTACCCCTCTCAAATGCTAGTTTTTGTTTTAGGGCTTCTTCTCTTTTAAGGGCATCTTCTTTGTAGCTCTCATAATCTTGTAAGGCTTTTTCTTTTTCTAGGGCTTGCTTTTGTAGTTTTTCTTGCTCTGCTAATTGTAGGGGGGTTAGGGCTTTTTCTTGTTTTATTAGTTCTTTTGGGTAGGATTGTTTTTAGCGTCACCGTGAGAGAGAAACTCCACGGCGTGCAACCAGGATTATTTTCTGTTAGCAAGGCGCTTGAAACTTCTTTATATCTATTACTATTTTTATAATTACCATTGCTCTTATACATCGTTTTTAAAGCTAGTTCATTATTGCCTGTATATGCAACTTCAACCACCACTGCATAGCCGTTAATTTGCTTAAACGCTGTTATTGTATTATTGCCCCTATTGTCTTTAGTCTTAATAACTTCATCAGCGTTGTTAATAAAATTTCTATAGTTTGCTATATCTTGGTAAGTTATAGGATTTGTATCTTTTGAATGCTTTTTTAAAATGTGTTGTATCGCTTGATAATCTAAACTCGCTCTTATATTATCATCGTGTTTAAAATTCAAGTCTTTTAATAATTCTTGTTCTCTTGGGCTTATTTTCTCAATAATCATTTTTTTATTGTTTTTATGTAAAAACTCTACGACTTCATCGTTTAGATTATTATTTCCATAAATAGGTGCGTTAATGCCTTTTGTAGGTAGTTTTTCATTTGATAGTAATTCTTTTATTTCTGTATTTTTCAAATTCAAATCTGAAAAATTAAGCCCTGTATCATTATTTAAAGCGTTGTTTATTCTGTTTTTAATCTCTTTTTCTGTGGCTTCGTTTGTGGCTTGTCTTAATGGCTCTTGGGTGGCTTGTGGTAGATGGGCATCGTTTGTGGCTTGATTTAGATGGGCATCTTTTATAGCTGGCTCTGTAACTTCTCTCGCTGGCTCTTGTGTATTTAGGTGGGCTTCTTTGGTGGCTTGCTCTGTGATTTCTTTCGCTTGCTCTTGTGTGGCTTGTCTTAATGGCTCTTTTGTATTTATAGGGGAATCGTTTGTGGGTGCTTTTAATGGCTCTTTTGTTGCTGGCTCGCTGGCTTGTTTAAAATCTTGTTTAGCTTGATTTAAACCGCCTTGTAATTCATCTATAATCTTAAGGGTATCATTTGAAAATTTAGAATTTTTAGCGCTTAATTCAAGGTTTTTACTAAACTCATCAACGCTTGAGCTTCTCTCTAAAGCTCGCTTAATGTGGTATTTTAAAGCGGCTCCTGCGGTGCTTTCGTTTAGGGCTTTGGGTAGCTTTAGCCCTAGAAATCTATCGGGGGCATTTCTATAGAGTGTCCCTAAAGCAAACTTAGTCCATAAAAACTTCGCCGCCCCGCTTAGGGTGGTGGCTAGTCCTTGGTTAATGTTTTTAGTAGTAGCGGCTTTTAGGTTGTTAGCTATTTGTGAATCATTTTTAAAAAGCTTATGAAAGCCGTTAGCTATGTCTATATATTCCTTAGCCTTTGGGGTGTTAAAAACGCCGCCTTTAAATTCATTTAACTTGTTAAAAAAGTTATGACTATCAAAAACTTTTAAATCGCCTTGTGTGCTATCTTGCATTAAGCGATTTAGCATGCTTAATTCTATGCGTTCTCTGTCTTGTGTGTTTAAGCCTTTTGTTAAGACTTCGTAATTGCTTAAATCTTTCTCGCCTTGTCCTTGTATAACTTTCATTAAGGATTTAATAGCATCTTGCTCTTTCACATTTCTATCTCTTATTTTAGCGGTGTCTATTAAGTCCATGGTGGCTTTCATATTTCTGTAATCATTTATTGCAGTGTTATGTAGCTCTTTGATTGGCTCTTTTGTGGTTTGTCCGCTGGTGGCGGTGGCTTGCCCTTACATGACTTTGTATATATCTATCGTTAATATTTGGGGTAAAGTTCTAAAAATTGTATCATTGTCTTGTGCCATTGGCATATGAATGTGTTCGTTTATGGTTAACGATGAGCGTTTGTTAATCGCTTCACACATTAAGCCATGGATTAAATGTAATGATAAAGAAAAAATAGACCCTAAAAATGGAATTATTCTCACACCAACCTATGACAAATTATTTGATAGAGGCTTTATCTCATTTGATGAAAATAAAAGACTTTTACTCTCCCCTTGGCTTTCGCCTATGAATATAAAACGCCTAAACCTTAGTGAAAATAAAATCATTAAAGAATTGCAACTGGATATACAAAGAGAAAATTATATGCAATATCATAGAGAGAATGTTTTTAAAAGATAAGTCCTTAAAATAAAGTTGCAGGATTAGTTGTAGGGATTTTTAAAAGCGTATAAGTTTTAGGTGTAGCGATTCTTCCTCTAGCGGTGCGTTCTAAATAGCCATTAGCGAGTAAAAAAGGCTCTATCACATCTTCAATAGTATTCTCGTCTTCTCTCATGGATGCAGCAATCGTGTTTAAACCTACCGGCTTTCCTTGAGCGTTAGCTAACAAGGATAAATACATCAAATCCGCTTCATCAAAACCTAGTTCATTCACACCTAATTCATTTAAAGCATGTAAAGTAATGTTTAAATCCATTAAGCTTGAATTTTTTACTAGAGCAAAATCACGCACCCTTTTTAAAAGCCTTAAAGCAATTCTAGGTGTGCCACGACTTCTTTTAGCAATTTCATTAGCGCTTTCTTCTTCTATGCTTTGATTGAGTTTTAACGCTGCTTTTTTAATGATGAGAGTTAATTCGCTAGGGCTATAAAATTGCATTCTAAAACTCATGCCAAATCTATCTCTTAAAGGATTAGAAAGCATGCCAGCTCTAGTAGTAGCCCCTATTAAAGTGAAAGGGGGTAAATCAATTTTAATGGTTTGAGCTGCTGGGCCTGAACCTATGATAATATCCAATCTAAAGTCTTCCATAGCTGGGTATAAAATCTCTTCAATAGCAGGGCTAAGTCTGTGGATTTCATCAATAAAAAGAATGTCCTTAGCTTGTAAGTTAGTGAGAATGGCGGCTAAATCACCGCTTTTTTCTATCATAGGGGCGGCTGTGATTTTGATGTTGGTTTCCATTTCTTTGGCAATGATATGACTAATGGAAGTTTTACCCAAACCCGGCGGACCAAAAAAAAGCATGTGGTCTAAACTTTCTTGGCGTTTTTTAGCGGCTTGGATAGAGATTTGTAAATTGCTCTTAATTTTTTCTTGACCGATATAATCTTCCCAAAGATTAGGGCGCAAACTCACTTCTTGAGAAGTTTCAAAATCTAAAGTTTCTAAATTGACTAGTCGTTCTTTCATTTAGTTATAACTTTCTAATTCGTTAGGAAAAACGCCATTTTTGACATCATCAGCGTATTGTTTGATAGCATTTTGAACTAATTCTTTTCCATTAAGATACTCACGCACAAATTTTGGCTTAAAGCTATCAAAAAAGCCTAGCATATCGCTCCATACTAAAATCTGTCCATCGCAATCTTTGCCACTTCCTATGCCAATAGTGGGGATTTTAACTCTTTGAGTAATATCTTTTGCAATAGGGGTGGTTATACCTTCTAAAACAAGTAGTCCTATTCCTGCTTCTTCTAAACTTAAAGCATCGTCTAAAAGTTTTTTCTTTTGCTCTTCGTTTTTACCTTTAATTTTATAGCCCCCATCAAGACGCACAAATTGGGGCATTAAGCCGATGTGTCCTACCACAATAATGCCTTCGTTTGTGAGCGTTTTAATCAAACTCGCCTTTTCTTTTCCCCCTTCTAATTTAATTGCATCGGCTTTAGTTTCCTTATAAACTCTAATAGCGTTTTTCAAGGCTGTTTTTTCATCTTTGTAGCTTCCAAAGGGCATATCTGCGATGACAAAAGGAATCTTAGCACCTGCACACACAGCCTTGGTGTGATAGAGCATCATATCCATGGTGGCACTTAAAGTGTCTTCTTTAGCTAAAAAGCTCATATTCAAGCTATCGCCAACTAAAATCACATCTACTAGGGTGTCAAACATTTTAGCAAATAGTGCATCATAGGCAGTAATGGCGGTAATTTTTTCTTGATTTTTTTTGGCTTGAAGGGTGTTTAGAGTGATTTTTTTTGTGGGGGCAGTTTGCATACTCATTTTTCATAAATTCCTATTATTAGTGTCAAATATGGCCACATTGTAGCATGACTTTGTGGGGTGAGAAAAATTTTGTTAGATTTTTAACCAGGCATTTTAATACTCTAATTATTTTAGTATA
Organism: Helicobacter cetorum MIT 99-5656; assembly: GCF_000259275.1. Lineage (NCBI taxonomy): Bacteria > Pseudomonadati > Campylobacterota > Epsilonproteobacteria > Campylobacterales > Helicobacteraceae > Helicobacter > Helicobacter cetorum. The sequence continues at coordinate 1,722,591 of NC_017735.1, forward strand.
ATTGAAAGTGATTTTAAAAAAGAGCGTTCAAGGGATAATGGAGATTTTGGGTTTTAAAAAATATATTATTTTATCATTTTTAGTCGGTTTTTGCACGGGGTTAAACGCTGTTGATTATGACACCCTAGACCCAAAATATTACAAATATATCAAGTATTACAAGGCTTATGAGGACAAAGAAGTTGAAGAGTTAATTAAGAATTTGAAGCGAGCGAATGCAAAAAGTGGGCTAATCTTGGGGGTGAATACTGGATTTTTTTACAACCATGAAATCATGCTTAAAACGAATAGTTCTAGTATTACGGGTGATATTTTAAATTACTTGTTTGCATATGGTGTGCGTTTTGGCTATCAAACTTTTAAACCATCGCTTTTTGCACGCTTGGTTAAGCCTAATATCATCGGTAGGCGTGTGTATATTCAATATTATGGGGGTGTTCCTAAAAGGGCGAATTTTGGGAGTGTAGGGTTTCAATCCGTCATGCTCAATGGGGATTTTTTGTTAGATTTTCCTTTGCCACTGGTGGGAAAATACCTTTATCTAGGGGGGTATATGGGCTTAGGTTTGGGGGTAGTCGCACAAGGGGTAAACTACGCTTCTGAGTGGGGAATGTCGTTTAATGTGGGATTAGCCTTGACTATATTAGAAAAAAATCGCATTGAGTTTGAGTTTAAAGTAATGAATAATTTTCCTTTTTTACAATCTAGTTCTTCAAAAGAAACTTGGTGGGGAGCCATAGCGAGCGTTGGGTATCAATATGTGTTCTAAAATAATAAGAAATCTCATTGTGTGTTTGAATCTAATCTTGCATGCTGAAGAAAACGACCCCTTAATTTTGCTTGAAGAAAAGCATACAGAAACGCCCACTCAAACTAACCATCAAGAGAGCAAACAAGAGATTTTTAAACAAATTACACCTGAAGAAATCCATAAGAAAAAACGCCAGCTTTATATGCTCAAAGGGGAATTATATGAGCAAGAAAAGATTTTATTGACTCATAAAGTAGCACAAGAAAAGAGCGGTTTTTTTATGGGTGTTTTACTAGGGGAAGTGGGGATTAAGGCGTATTTTCATCGCTCAAATCAATTAGGGAGCATTCAAAATTATCCGTTAGTCTATGGGATAAGGGGGGGATATCAAAAATATTTTGTTGATGGGTTTAGTGGGATGCGTTTTTATGGAGAATATTTTGGGGGGGCTATGCAAGGCTTTAAGAATAATTCTTTGGCATCCTATCAAATCGCAAGTTTGAACTTGGACTTAATCATGGACAAGCCTATTGATAAAGAAAAAAGGTTTGCTCTAGGGGTATTTGGGGGGCTTGGAGTAGGGTGGAATGGAATGTTTGAAAAGTTAAGGGACATTAAGGGGTATTCACAGCCTAATGGTTTTAACTTGGTGCTAAATTTAGGGGTGAGCATGACACTTAATCTCAAACACCGTTTTGAATTGGCTTTAAAAATGCCCCCCTTAAAAGAGGCATCACAAAGATTTTTATATTACTTTAAAAGCACTAATGTTTATTATATTAGCTATAACTATTTATTGTAAGGGATGGAATGTTGAAAATAAGCGTCAAATATTTTTTAATTTGTGTGGTTTTAGCTATGAAGCTTCAGGCAACAAATGAAAAAGATTTGGAAGAAGAAAACAGACGATTAGATGAAAACATTCACAATTTAAAGCAACAGCTCATAGAAAAGGGTGTTTCTACAAAGGACATTGACAAAGATGAATTTGAAGAAGAGTATTTGCATCGTGTGCATCCAAAAGTCTCTTTAAAAGAACAAGAAAAGTTGCTAAAAAGCTATTCAATTGCTGATAAAAGAAGTGGGGTATTTGTAGGGGGTGGGTATGCGTATGGGAAAGTGGACTTTTCCTATCATGGGGATATGCTAGATAACTATGGCGTGAATGTGGTCAGCGTGTTTAAGAATAATATTATCATTGATGCACCTATTGGCATGATTTATGCAAAATTTGGCTATCAAAAATATTTTATGCCTTATTTTGGAACACGCTTTTATGGGGATTTATTGCTTGGGGGTGGGGCGTTAAAAGAGATGACTCTTAAGCAATCTGTAGGCTCGTTTTTTTATGCTTTGGGGGCTATGAATACGGACTTGTTGTTTGATATGCCCCTTGATTTTAAAACTAAAAAACATTTTTTGGGGATTTATGCAGGTTTTGGAATAGGGCTTATGCTCTATCAAGATAAGCCTAATCAAGTAGGGAGAGACTTGGTTATAGGGGGTTATACAAGCTCTAATTTTTTATGGAAATCTCTTATTGAAGTGGATTATACCTTTAATGTGGGAGTGAGTTTAACGCTCTTTAGAAAACACCGCTTAGACATAGGGGTTAAATTACCGATTAGCTATTTAAGAATGGGGGTAGAAGAAGGGGCTGTGTATCAAAATAAAGAAAATGAAAAGCGAATGCTCCTTTCAGCAAATAATGTGTTTAAGCGTTCTAGTTTTTTATTAGTTAATTATGCGTATATCTTTTAAGGGCTAGAGAGTTTTGAGCTTAGGGTTTAGGATTTTATTATTGAGTGTTATTGTGTTGGTGGGCTACTTAATCTATAATGCTTGTATCACTAAGCCCAAGGCTCTGAGTTTTAGCTTGAATGATGAAGAAGGTGTGGTTAATGAGCCTTTTTTTTGGGATTTAGAAAAACCCATTAAAGTGAAAATAACTGCTCAAAAAGGCGTTAAAAGTTATATGCTCAAAGCGGTAACAGAAGATAATTTAGTTCTGTATGAAAAAGAAAATCTTGTGTTAGATAAGCCTAAAACTTTAGAAGTGCCTTTAGTCAAGCCAGAGATTATGGGGTTAGAGAATAAGCGTATTACCTATGAAATTGAAGCTAACGATTGGAGCTATGCTAATTTCTTTAATGGCAATAAGGCGAGCTTTAAGCGTGAAGTGTCTATAGATACTACAAAGCCATTGATTACTATTTTGTCGCATTCGCCAAGCATTGCTTATGGGGGGAGTGCATTAGTGGTTTTTGAAGCAATTGATAGGAATTTGTCTAAGGTCTTTGTGCGGGTTAAAAAAAGGGATTTTGAAGCTTTTAGATTGCTAGACTATCAAAAGCGTCATATTTTTGTCGCTTTAGTGCCATGGTCTTATGAAATTAAGGATTTTAAGGCTTTTATTGTCGCTAAAGATAAGGCTAATAACTCTAGCACCACCCCCCTTTTATTGAAGCGAAAAACCCATCATTTGAAAGAAAAAGATATTGATATTGCGTTATTGAAAAACAAGATTTTAAAGCAAGGAATTTTTCAAAAAAAACTTAGTGAGAGTAATTACGAGCAAGCTTTATTAGAAATGCTTTCAACCGCTCGCCAAAAAGATTTAGCAAATATAGAGCAAATGGCCTTAAAACAAGGCATGTTTTATAGCGATTTTTCAAGCTTTCAAGCTTTTATGCCCTTTAATGAACCTTTTAAAATCACGGGGCATTTTTTAGAGAGTCGGCGTTTTTTAAAGGACACACAAGTGTTGTTTAAGTTTTTTCATTTGGGCGTGGATTTGAGGCCTAAAAAGGATTTGTCATTAGCATTTAATAATGCTTATAAAAGAGTTTTTAAGGGGAAGCTAGATTTTTATGGGGATAGCTTATTAAATTGCTATGGCTTAGGGCTGTGTGCTTTTTTTACGCATTTAAATCCTTTTTCAAATGATAAAGAAGTGCTAGGTAATAGTGGGTTGAGGTTGGCTTATGGGTTACACTTTGGAATGTTGCTCCAAGGGGTTTTTGTGCGGCCTAATGAATGGCTCAATCAAAAATGGATAAACACAAATATTATTACCCCCCTAGAACAAGCTAGGCGAATTTTAACGAAGGAATAGTCATGTTAAAAACGAATCAAAAAAATGTGCATGCATTTGAAATTGATAAGCAAGAGCCTAAAGTTGTCATAGATTTTTTGGAAAAAAATCATGCCCTATTGCAATACTTTCTTATCGTATTTAAATACTCAATTGAGCTGGAAGTGAAGATGGTTTTAGACAAATACCAGCTCTTGTTTTTAGAAACTAATCGCACCTTAAAGGGGCGTTATGTCAAAACAACACCCCTTGAAAAAGACACAAAAGAAGTAGAGTTATCTACAGAATCTAAAACTTTTATTTATGAACGCAATATTAGAAGTGGCGAAGAAATTTATAGCTCTCAAAATCTTATTTTTTTAGGAAATATTCATAACGGAGCTAAGATTGTTTCAGAGGGCTGTGTGTCTGTTTATGGGTTTTGTGAGGGGGCAATTGTGTGTTTTGGAGAGTGTTTAACATTAAGAGAAGTAAAGAGTGCTCAAATTGTTTTTCAAAATAAAATTTTATCCTTAAAAGAAATGGAATGCCTTAGAGAGAATAAAAATCTCAAAATAATTACAAAAAAATCCGATATACTAGACATAAAGGAAATATCATGAGACAAACAACTATTGCAAATTCTGTTGAATTAGTAGGAATAGGCTTGCACAAGGGAGTCCCTGTGAAGCTTGTTTTAGAGCCTTTAAAAGAAAATCAAGGCATTGTGTTTTATCGTTCTGATTTGGGTGTAAAGATTTCTTTAAAACCTGAGAATATCGTTGATACTAAAATGGCGACCGTGCTTGGTAATGATAATGCAAGGATTTCTACCATTGAACATTTGCTCTCTAGTATCAATGCTTATGGAATTGATAATATCAAAATTTCTGTAGATAATGAAGAGATTCCTATCATGGATGGGAGTGCCTTGACTTATTGCATGCTCTTAGATGAAGCAGGTATTAGGGAATTAGATGCACCCAAACAAGTGATGAGAATCAAGCGAGTGGTTGAGGTTAAAGAGGGGGATAAATTTGTTAGAGTAGAGCCAGACAATCAATTTTCTTTGGATTTTAGCATTAAGTTTGAGCACCCCATTATCGCTGAGCAATCGTATAGCTTTAATTTTAGCAAGCTTGCTTATAAAGATGAAATTGCCAAGGCTCGCACCTTTGGATTTTTACAAGAAGTGAATTATTTACGCTCCATAGGTTTGGCTAAGGGTGGGAGCTTGAATAACTGTATTGTGCTAGATGAGAATAGCATTTTGAATAAAGAAGGTTTGAGATGTGAAAAGGAATTTGTGCGGCATAAAATTTTAGATGCTATGGGGGATTTGATGGTATTAGGAATGCCTATGATAGGGAAATACACTTCATTTTCTGGAAGCCATAAACTCAATTCTATGCTAGTGAAAGCTATTTTAGCGGATTCTAAAAATTATGAAGTGCTAGTGGCAAAAAATCTAGCCAAAGAAGTTGCGTTGCAAAAGGCTTTTGCTTAATCTTAATTAAGGTTTGATTTTTGAGATTAGATTTAGTGCTTGTGTCCTTAGGTCAGGCGGTGTTGCTTGGGGTGTATCACCAAGAGTGTTTGCTCACTTCTTATGCTTCAAGTTTAAAAACGAGCGAAGGCTTGATAGAAGTTTTTTCTCAAGCATTTGAAGATTTTAAAAATCCTAATAAATATTCTGATTTACCCACTATTGAAGGGGTGTATTATGCTAAAGGACCTGGGAGCTTCACTAGTTTAAAACTCACACATATTTTTTTACACACTCTAGCTTTGACTAAGGGTTTTGAATTGTATTCAACCACGGGTTTTTATTTTAATGATAACACGCCTATTCTAGCGTATGCGAATCAATATTTTGTTTCAGAAGAAACACAGGATTTAGTAAGTGTAGCTAATTTAAAGGTTTTGCCAAAAGATTTTAGTTTGCCCCCTTACTTAGAGAAGGACAAATTCACTCAATTCAACACGCCATTTTACATTTTACCCCCTATTTAGTGTATAATACGGAGCTAAAAAAGTTGAGAATGGCATTAACATATAGGGGTTTTAGAATTTGATAGTGAGTGTTCCAGCAACGAGTGCGAATTTAGGCCCCGGTTTTGATTGTTTGGGCTTGAGCTTGAATTTACGCAACCGCTTTTTTATTGAGCCTAGTAGTTTTCAGGCCATGAAGCTAGTTGGAGAAGGCGAAGGGATTCCTAAGTTTTTAACGGATAATATTTTTACTAAAGTGTTCTACAAGATTTTAAGAATGCATGGAGATGAACGCTCTTTTAAGTTTTTATTACACAATAAAGTTCCTATCACAAGGGGTATGGGTTCTAGCTCGGCAATGATTGTGGGTGCAGTTACTTCGGCATTTGCTTTGTTAGGATTTGCTTTTAATAAGGAAAATATTTTAAACACCGCCTTGTTTTATGAATCCCACCCTGATAATATCACTCCGGCGGTTTTTGGGGGCTATAATGTCGCCCTTGTAGAGAAAAACAAAGTCGTGAGCTTGAAAGCTAAGTTGCCTTCGTTTTTGAAGGCGGTTATGGTTATTCCTAATAGAGCCACTTCTACTAAGCAATCACGCCAGGTTTTACCCAAGCGCTATAGCACCCAAGAAAGCGTTTTCAACCTTTCGCATGCAAGCTTGATGACTATGGCGATTATGCAGGGTAAATGGGAGTTGTTGCGTGTGTGTTCTAAAGATAGGATGCATCAAAACAGGCGTATGCAAGCTTATCCGGTATTATTTATGATTCAAAAACTTGCTTTGGAAAATAATGCTTTAATGAGCACGCTCTCAGGGAGTGGTTCATCGTTTTTTAACATGTGCTATGAAGAAGATGCCCTTAGGTTAAAGCAAGTTTTAAGTAAGAAATTTCCTAAATTTAGGGTAGCGATTTTAGATTTTGATAACGATGGGGTCATCATTGAGAAAGACTGAGATTAAAATTCGCATGTGTGTGGTGTGTAGGATTCGTCAATCTCAAAAGGATTTGTTGCGTTTGAAGAGTTTTGAAGGCCAAATCGTGGGGTTTGATGGTAGGGGTCGTAGCTTTTATGTGTGTGAAGTTTGTTTGAAAGGCGGAGAAAAAAAATTGCTTAAGGCGATTTCAAAGATAAAAAACGCCCCAAAAGACACTAGAAATATTATTACTTGGATTAAGGAGAGAAGCATAGCATGAGTGGTATGGTTGATTTAAAAGAATTTGTAACAGAGCTTGGTAAGACACAAAAAGAGCTTAAAAATATCATAGAGCAAGCCAAAGATATTGGTTTAGAGCTAAAGACAAATTCCAAAATTACCCCAGAGCAAGCGGACAAGCTATACAAATACATTGTTGATGGCATTAAAGAACAGGTGCAATCTAATAAGGTTGCCAAGACTCTTGAAAAAGAAGATTTAGATGAGCTTGCAGCAAAAAGTCAAAAATCTTTGGAGACTTCAAAAATATCTAAGCCTAAAAAAGAAGAAAAATCAAGCAAAGAAGCCACTAAAGAAAACACTAGAGCTACTAAGGAAGTCAAAGAAGAAAAAAGGGCTAAAGAGCTTGCCACACCCATTGTAAAAAAGAGAGAAATAGAAATTGTAAGCACTTTTGAGAATGGAACAAACCTTACAGAAAACGCTTCTATAAAAGAGAGTGCTTCCAAGAGCATTACAAATATAGAGCGAGAAAAGGCTAAGCAAAAGCTCCAAGAAATCCAAAAAACTAGAGAAGCCCTAAACAAACTCGCCCAAAGCCCTAGTGCCAAGAGAGAAACTAGCACGATAGCCAAAAGCGAGCAAGAGCATTTAGAAACCAAACGCCATGAAAATATCAAAAGACGCATGGGTATTAGGATTGTTAGGCGTAATGATGAGTCAGAAAATAGCGTGATTGAGAGCAAAAAGCCCACTCAAAGTGCGGCGGCTATTTTTGAAGATTTCAAAAAAGAATGGCAAGAAAAAGACAAACAAGAGACTAAAAAAGCTAAAAAACCTAGCAAATCTAAAACCACTTCTATAGCCAAAAACAATAAATCTCATAAAATTGATTTTAGCGATGCGAGAGATTTTAAGGGCAATGATATTTATGATGACGATGCCGATGAAATTTTATTGTTTGATTTGCATGAACAAGACAACTTAAACAAAGAAGAGGAAGAAAAGGAGGCACGCCAAAATATCAACGACAGGGTGCGAGTGCAGAGAAAAAACCCTTGGATGAGTGAGGGCGGAATCAAGCGCCATTCTAAGAAAAAGCGTGTGTTTCGTAACGATAACAGCCAAAAAGTAGTCCAAAGCACCATTAGTATTCCTGAAGAAGTGCGTGTTTATGAATTTGCAGAAAAGGCGAATTTGAATTTAGCTGATGTGATTAAAACGCTCTTTAATTTAGGGCTTATGGTTACTAAAAACGACTTTTTGGATAAGGATAGTATAGAAATTTTAGCTGAAGAATTTCATTTAGAAATTTCCATTCAAAACACTTTAGAAGAATTTGAAGTAGAAGAAGTGTTAGAAGGAATCAAGAAAGAGCGTCCGCCTGTAGTTACTATTATGGGGCATGTAGACCATGGTAAAACTTCATTGCTAGATAAAATCCGTGATAAGAGAGTGGCACATACAGAGGCTGGGGGGATTACTCAGCATATCGGAGCTTACATGGTAGAGAAGAATAACAAGTGGGTGTCTTTCATTGATACACCCGGCCATGAGGCCTTTAGTCAAATGCGAAATCGTGGGGCTCAAGTTACTGATATTGCAGTGATTGTGATTGCGGCTGATGATGGCGTGAAACAACAAACTATTGAAGCCCTAGAACACGCAAAGGCTGCAAATGTGCCTGTGATTTTTGCGATGAATAAAATGGATAAGGAAAATATCAACCCTGATAAACTCAAAGCGGAGTGTGCCGAGCTTGGTTATAACCCTGTGGATTGGGGCGGAGAGTATGAATTTATTCCTGTTTCAGCAAAAACTGGCGATGGCATTGATAATTTATTAGAAACCATTCTCATTCAAGCAGATATTATGGAATTACAAGCCATAGAAGAAGCAAGTGCTAGAGCGATTGTTTTAGAAGGAAGTGTAGAAAAGGGTCGAGGAGCTGTAGCTACGGTGATTGTCCAAAATGGGACTTTAAATGTAGGGGATAGTTTTTATGCAGAAACTGCATTTGGTAAAGTAAGAACGATGACTGATGACCAAGGCAAGAGTATTCAAAGTTTAAAACCTTCTATGGTCGCTCTCATTACAGGCTTGAGTGAAGTCCCTCCAGCTGGTTCAGTCCTAATAGGGGTAGAAAACGATTCTATCGCACGCTTACAAGCTCAAAAGAGAGCGACTTATTTACGCCAAAAAGCTTTGAGTAAAAGCACTAAAGTGTCTTTTGATGAGCTTTCAGAAATGGTGGCTAATAAGGAATTAAAAAATATTCCTGTAATCATTAAGGCTGATACACAAGGAAGCCTAGAAGCGATTAAAAACAGCTTGTTAGAACTCAATAACGAAGAAGTAGCCATTCAAGTGATTCACTCTGGAGTTGGGGGCATTACAGAAAATGACTTGAGTCTTGTAGCAAGCAGTGAGCATGCGGTGATTCTAGGCTTTAATATCCGCCCAACTGGTAATGTGAAAAACAAAGCTAAAGAATGGAATGTGAGTATTAAGACTTACACGGTGATTTATGCATTGATTGAAGAAATGCGTTCGTTATTACTAGGCTTGATGAGTCCTATTATTGAAGAAGAGCATACCGGACAAGCTGAAGTGAGAGAAACCTTTAATATTCCTAAAGTTGGCACCATAGCAGGGTGTGTGGTGAGTGATGGCGTGGTTACTCGTGGCATTAAGGTGCGTTTGATTAGAGATGGTGTTATCATTCATACCGGCGAAATTCTCTCTTTAAAACGCTTTAAAGATGATGCTAAAGAAGTTTCTAAGGGTTATGAGTGTGGGATTATGCTAGAAAATTATAATGAGATTAAAGTGGGCGATGTGTTTGAAACCTACAAAGAAATTCATAAGAAAAGAACCCTTTAATGAATGTCCATAAAGAACGCTTAGAATCTAATCTCTTAGAACTATTGCAAGAAGCTTTATCAAGCTTGAATGATAGCGAGCTAAACTCTTTGAGTGTTACTAAAGTAGAATGCTCTAGGGGTAAGCACCATGCTCATGTGTTTGTGCTTTCACAAGATTGTAAAATCCTTTCAAAATTAAAAAAGGCTGAAAGCTTGATTAGGCAGTATGTTTTGCAAGCAAGCGGATGGTTTAAATGCCCAAAGCTTAGTTTTGCCCTAGATAATAGCCTAGAAGAGCAACTCCGCTTAGACGCACTATTTAATCAAATCGCTGAAGGGAAAAATGATGACTAAAATGGTAGAAGAAAAAATTGAAGGTGTCATTGAAAGCTTGGGCTACTTGCTCTATGATGTGAGTCTAGTTAAAGAAAATGAGCAAAATATTTTGAGAGTAAGTCTCAAAAATCCTAATGGGGCAATTAGCTTAGATATATGCCAAGAAGTGAGTGAAATTATTTCACCCTTATTAGATGTGTGTGATTTTCTTAAAGACGCTTATATTTTAGAAGTGAGCTCTATGGGTTTAGAAAGAGTGCTTAAAACCCCCAAACACTTCAAACTCTCTTTAGGCGAAAAAGTAGAGGTTCGGCTGATTAACAAAGAGAGTTTTCAAGCTATTATTAAGAATGCGAATGAAACAAGCGTAGATTTTGAACTAGATGACAATACCATAAAAAGCGTAAATTACAAAGAATTAAAAAAGGTTAAAACGCTGTTTGAGTGGTGAGATTAGATTTGTTTTTTGGATTTTAAATGGTTTTATTAGGGCGTTAGAAATTTTATCACACCAACACAAGGGAGAAGGCTTTTTGAAAGTGGTTTTTAAACCTAAACATTAAAAATATTTGGGATTTCTATCTAAGTTGTTTTTTAAAAAATCTCAAACCAAGGCTTTAACATTTAGACAAAATCCCAAATATCTTTAATGTTTGAGATGTTTGTCTTAGTGCCACAAGGCACTATAAAAAATAGTAAAGTTAGCCTTGATTTTCTATATACGCTTTGATAGTTTCAGAGTTAGTCTCAAGGGTAGAACAAGCAAAAATCCATCAGTGAGAAAATGTTTTAACTTTTGAGAAAAGTGTTTTTGTAACAAGGGGACAAATCTCTTATCTCGCCAAATCCTATAAGTAGTGATTTGTTTTATTCTAGCAATAATAGAACAACTAGATATTTTAGGAATATATTGTATCATTAGGCGTAAATGCTCTCATATCACTTTCCATAGCAATAATTATGAAGTTGCTTTGAGTAGCTATTTCATCAACAATAGCCTTAATAAAATTATTCAAATCCCCTTGTAATAACTTTTTTCTATACTTACACACTAAAATCAAATGAGCTTTTAGGTTATGCTTACTTCTATTATAATAGGAACATATCCCCTTAGTTTATAGTGATTTTCTTTCTTTTTTTATCCTTGTTTTATTTTTATAAAAACATTGTATAACTATACAAGATAAAAAATAAGGAGTATTTTTGCGAAATGCTATTAAGTAATTGAATTTATCCTAATGTTAAACAAAAAGAGCTAATCTCTAAGCATTTTGTCTGTTTCTTGGGTAGTGTAGTTCTGCTTTATTAGATTGCAGACAAAAGCAATACGCACCATTAAAGAAACTTACTTTACTCTTACATTAGGTCTTAACTCAAATCAAGCAACAAGAAAAATACGCCTATCTTAATGTGTGTAACTCTCAAAGTAACTCAAATGGCGTTAAGACAACTTGTAACAGCAACTTAATAATTTTTTTAGCAAAAGAGCTAAATACCCTAAATTCAAATCTTAGAATTACGCTAAACAATCTTTCAAAGACAAAAACAAATGCAATCCTAAGAAAATGTAGAAATCAAAACAGAAACTAAAAAAATCACACTTCCTAAATTTAAAGTTGGCATTAAGGCTAAACTACATAGAGCTTTATCTAAAGATAGCGTAATCAAACAAGCTTGTTTCTTGTATGAGCTTCTAAATATTTTTGTTCTATCTCTTATGAGACTAAAGAGCCTATTCCTAAGCCTACAATTATAAAAAAAGCTGTAGGTTCAGATATGGGTTTATCTAGTCTTATTGTAACAAGTGATAAGAGAATACCCTCATATTCGCTTTTATCAAAAACTAGAAAATAAACTCATAAAAGAACAAAGGAGATTAAGTAAAAAAACAAAAGGTTCAAACAATAAAAAGAAATAAACTAAAGATGATAGATACAAAATAAAGATAGATAAAACTAGGGTAGGAATTATCCAAAGTGCTTGTAGGGTTTTCTCAAGTAACGCTTGTGGAATTTCCTCTAATAGGGTTAGTTCTAAATATGGCAACATATTAGACTTAGCTAGTTATAAAACGATGAAACAAGTTGCCCATTATATTTAGAAATTGGGCAATTTAATATAAATGGTTTAGCTTTAAAATCAAAAATATTTTTTATGGTTTTATTATTATGTAATGGAGAGGTTTCTCACGCATGTGTAGATAAAAAAATCAAAACATTGTTTTTTGTGCGTTTAGCATGAAGCCCTATAGCCCCCTTGTATGTGTGGCTCAAGTACTCTTAAAAAGATTAAAAAGCACTTGGCAAAATAGATAAAAAATGGTTAAAATTCGTTTGTTCTTTTAAAAAATGTTGCTGTATGAGACGAGAGAATGAAAACAAGATGCCGTAGTCATGGCGGTTTTAGAGCTTGTGGCGTTTGGGGTAATTTTAAGGCAATAACCATTTATTTTTCATTTATTCATATTTATAAAATCCAAGCACGGTCTCAAAAATAAGGCAAAACTTCTAGTTTCTCTTTAGCTTTTGCTTGCTTGATACAAGTTTCCATCATTTCATAAAAGGTTGCATTAATCACTTTTCTAGCCCTTACATAAGCGATTTTAGAGCGTAGCATTTGAATAATAGGTAGGATATTTTCTTTATATTCCTTATTGTCCTTGTATCCCATGTTTTTTTCTTTTATATTCTAAAATATAGTCATAAAATTTTCACACTTGTGTGCTAATGGTTTCCAGTTTGTCTATAGTAGCTTTTGCTGATTTTTGTGCTATTTCTCCAAATCATTCAGGTTTTTGCGTGTAGTCTAAAATAATTTCTTCCATTTTTTATCCTTAAGTTTAAGGTTGTATTCTTTGATAGATGTATTCACGCAAAAAGACTTTAACTTCCTTTGGATTTTTCTCTATTTTTTTGGATTTTCTATGTCTATATTCCTTACAAAAGTAAGATTAATTGGAATTTCCACATAGAAGCTTGCATAAGTTCTTCTATTTTAACTTCTTTGTATTGAAGTTTTTATCCATTTCTACTAATTCTAACAAGCGGTATAAAAAGGCGGTGGTATTTTCTTTGTTCTTGCAAGTCTTTATAAGTCTCTTTTAGGGCTTTATAAACATCTAAATAGTCATTCCATATTATTGTTTCACCAAATAGATTTAAAGCGTTCTTTTCATCATTGTCTTTGCCATTATTGCTATTTGTTTTTATTTTTAATGTCTTTTGCATTTTTTTAACAGCTATTCACTAGCCTGTGCTAGATAAGAAATAGGGGTATTAGATTTAGCGATGCAAATACCAAAAGAAACGCTTAGTTTGTTGTTAACAAAACTTCTAAAATATTTTCTAATTTGTCTAGCTAAATCCAACACTTCGTTCCATGTCACTACTAAAAACAAATCATCGCCACCAGCAAACACCATGTAAGTATTAGGAAATTTTTCTTCCATAAGCTTTGTTACATATAAAGAAAGGAAATATTAAGATTGTTTGAAAAAGTGTCAAATTCTTTAAAACTTTTTACTTCTAGTTTGTCTCTGTTAGCTAGAGTGATTGCCAAGCCTAATAAAAGAACTACAAATTTCACAGCTTTCATCATCTATTTTAATACGATGCATGTTGCACATGGGACATAGAGTTTGATGGTTTAAATCTTTGTCATAAGAAAAGGTTATTTATTCTTTTGTCTTGTGTAGAAGATCAAATTTATTAAATTTGGCTTGTTATTCTTTCTCGCTAATTGCTTCTCTTAGTTTTGTATATTTGCCGTATTGAAAACTTTTTTATTAACACTTACATCATTATCTTTTGACTTCTTATGGCAAAATAATTTTACCCCACTCAAACCAAAAAATATTTCATAAAATAGTTATCCATTGTTTTTTGAATATCTTTTATGATATTTTCATTTAAATTTTTGGAAAGAATTTCTATTTTTCCAGCTTTTGAATATGGTTTGTAAGTTTTATCTCTGCCATATTTATCACAAATAAATTCTATTAAATAATCTGTAAAGATTTGAATGAACGCCGACTTAGCTCTTAGCACCTTAGTGGCGTATTCGGTCGTGAGATTATCAAAAATGAATTTTTGTATCCCATAAAAATCTCCAGCAATCAAGCACATTTCATCAGTCAAAAGACTATCAATATCTTTATAATGATTGCCTTTAACATCTTTGTAAAATTTTTTATTAAAACCTATATTTTGATAAATTTCTTCAAAATTTATTTTCTCACTCATTCTAACCCCTTAACTTCAATTTTTCCTAATCCAAACACGCAAGATTTGCCCACACCTATAAGCTCGCCTAATTTTAGCACTTCAAAACTTTCCTTATTCAAGCCTTTAATTTTCACACTCCCCACTAGCCCCCCAAATTGCGGGGTTTCATCTGTCGTTGATAAATGGAATTGATTAAGTCCTTTAGCTCCAAAATCTTGGCATCTCTTAGAAAGCGATTATCCTTTTTAATCCTTAAGGGCATAACCAATTCCAAGATGATGTTTTCAAAACGCTCTTTAATGCTAAAGATTTGTTGGCTATTTTTTGGCAAACTGATTTCTTCATGATTCAAACAATTTGTTTCATTAATGAGCATACTAAAATCTTCATAAGTCTTTTTCTCTTTACCTAAGCCGATGTTTTTAAGCATTTCTAATAACGCACTTAGCACATAAGCAAGCTCCTTGGTGGCACGATTGAATAAATACAAGTTAAAATCATATTCTCTAGCGCCTAGTTTAAAATCCAAGCGATACGCATGAGTAGTGTTTTTAATCTCAAAAAACGCACAATACAAGCATTTTTCTTTAGCAATACATTCGCCATGTTTATTGGGTGGATTTAAACACACGATTTTTTTAAGCGCTACGCCAAAGGCACCCCTAATTTGACTACCCATAAAAAAGGGTGGCTTATCCTTGATTTTTATGGTGATTTTGATGTAGTTCATTTTTCATACTCCCTAAATCTTACATGCCTAAAGATAGAAGTTTTGACCAACTCGCCTTTTTCATTCACGCTTTCTGCGCACTCTCTTTTGGTGGTGGCATACACACAAAGTAAGCCTAAATTTTGACAAAAATTTACCATATTAAAAGCCGCTCCAAAATCCCCACTAATCAAAACCATATCATTTTTTGTAGCGTTATGTTGGATAAATTCTTTTATAGGATTTAAATAGTCTTTTAAGCTTTTCTAATTGACTAGGCACTTGAGACCATAAAATTTGCAATTCTTTAAACGGCTTTGCGTAATACTTTTTTACTTTATTCTCATTTTATAAAGCCATCTAGCCACCAACATAATAAATAAAATCGCACTTAAAAACACGAAGCCTGTGATTTTGTAAAGGGGGATAAAGGTTTTTTCAAATCCCTCTTCTACAAGAATAATTTTAGAAACGCCCATATGGTTGCTGGGGGCATTGTCTATGAGATAAAAGCCCTGTTTTTTAAGCACAAAATAGGGGATTTTCATTGACGCTTCATCTTTGAGAGAGATAGCAAACGCTCCGATATTGGAAAACTTGATTTTATTGTCTGTGTCTAGTAAGACAAAGGGGGTGTTTTTGAATTTTTCTTCCAAAATTTTTAAAGGGTTTAAAGAGTGGGTATTGTCTGATTCTATAAGGCTTTTAGTGATAGCATTGGCGGTGTATTGCATGCGTATTTGGGTGTTTTCTAAGAGATTAGTTTTTTCATAAGAGATAAATAACGCTAGTAAAATAACCACTAAAAGCAAGGTAGAAAGGATATAAACGCTCAAAAAACGCTTTTTGAAAGAAGATTGACAAGAGGGCATAATAGACCTTTTATATTTGTAGTGGGTTTAATAACACAGCTTTTTAACCACAAATTTGAATTAAAAATGCTTGGATACGACCCCTTTTTTACCATACTTGCTTAATTTTATAGTAAATGTTTGAAAAATTGCTATAATTTTTTGTAAGTTTTATAAGGTAGTTCTGTGAGTTTTATTAAAAGGAATTTAAGAGATGCTTGATTTATGGGTAGATATGGTGATTTGTATCGTTTATTGGCTCTTTTTCACTACCCCCCACATTGTGGGCGATATTCTTCAATTAAATTTTATCCGTCAAAAGCTCCATGATAAACCCATTTTACTACCCTTAAACGATTATGAAGAAGCCGGGAATTATGCGATTAAGAAATTGCATTTATCTATAGGTTCTCAAGTTTTAGATGGCGTGATTTTTGCTGGCTGGGTCTTCTTTGGCTTGGGGCGATTAGAAGATTTTACGCATTATTTGAATCTCTCTGAAATCATGGGTTACTTGGTGTTTGCGTTGTTGTTTTTAGGGATTCAAAGCTTTCTATCTTTGCCTATTAGCTACTACACCACCATGCATTTAGACAAGGAATTTGGCTTTTCTAAGGTTACTTTATCGTTGTTTTTTAGGGATTTTTTCAAGGGTTTATCACTTACTTTAGTGGTGGGATTGTTGTTGATTTATCTCCTGATTATGGTCATGGAACACATAGAGCATTGGGAGATTGGCTCTTTTTTTGTTGTGTTTATCTTTATGGTTTTAGCTAATCTCTTTTATCCAAAAATCGCTCAACTTTTCAACAAATTCACCCCCTTAGACAATAAAGATTTAGAAGCAAAAATTGAGTGCATGATGAGTAAGGTGGGTTTTAGAAGCGAAGGCATATTTGTTATGGATGCTAGCAAGAGAGATGGGCGTTTGAATGCATATTTTGGGGGCTTGGGTAAGAATAAGCGGGTGGTATTGTTTGATACCTTGTTGTCTAAGGTTGAAGTGGATGGGCTTTTAGCCATTTTAGGGCATGAACTAGGGCATTTCAAACACAAGGATTTGTTGAAGGGTTTAGGGCTTATGGGTGGGTTGCTCGCTCTTATTTTTGCTATTATTTCTCATTTGCCATCGGTGGTTTTTGAAGGTTTTAATGTCTCAGAAACGCCAGTGAGTTTGATTATTATTTTACTCTTACTCTTGCCTGTATTTTCCTTTTATGCAATGCCTTTGATTGGATTTTTCAGCCGTAAGAATGAATATGCAGCAGATAGGTTTGGAGCAAGTTTAAGCTCTAAAGAGACCTTGTCAAAAGCTTTGGTGTGCATTGTCAATGAAAATAAAGCCTTTCCTTATTCACACCCTTTTTATATTTTTCTCCATTATACGCATCCACCATTGATTGAACGCTTGAAAGCCTTGGATTACGAAGTTAAATGACAATTTCACAAGCCCTAAATTGTGTCAAAAAAGAATTGTCTCAAAAAGGTTTTAGGGGGGGCTTAGAATCTGAAATTTTATTAAGCTTTGTCTTACAAAAAGAACGAGTCTTTTTGCACACGCATACGCATTTGGAGTTGAGCCATGAAGAAGAGACACGCTTTTTTGAGTTAGTAACGAAGCGTTTGAATGACTACCCCATAGAGTATTTATTAGAAAGCTGTAGTTTTTATGGGCGTGATTTTTATGTGAATGAGCATGTTTTAATCCCACGACCTGAAACGGAGCTTTTAGTAGAAAAAGCCCTTGCTGTTATTTCTCAGTATCACTTAAAAGATATAGGTGAAATAGGCATAGGTAGTGGGTGTGTGTCTGTTAGCTTGGCTTTAGAAAATCCTAAGCTTTCCATTGTAGCGAGTGATATTTCAAAGAGTGCCTTAGAAGTGGCGTCAAAAAATATTGAACGCTTTAATCTAAAGAAACGCATTTTTTTGAAAGAGACTCATCTTTGGGATCATATGCCAGCCACGATACAAATGCTTGTTTCTAACCCGCCCTATATCGCTAGAGATTATCCTTTAGAAAAATCTGTTTTGAAAGAACCTCATAACGCCCTTTTTGGTGGGGTTAAAGGCGATGAAATTTTAAAAGAAATCGTTTTTTTAGCCGCTCAATTGAATATTCCTTTTTTAGTTTGTGAAATGGGGTATGACCAACAAATGAGTTTGAAAGAATGCTTAGAATTTTGTGGCTATCATGCAGAGTTCTACAAGGATTTGAGTGGCTTGGATAGGGGGTTTGTAGGAGTTTTAAAAAGCTTTTTAAAATCAAATTAAGACTTAATTATCATTTTGGTGTTACAATAAAAATCCTAAAAACAACCAAGGAATGCCGCTTATGTATACTGAAAAAATTCTTCAATCTTTACAGAAAAAATACCCTTATCAAAAAGAGTTTCATCAAGCTGTTTATGAGACCATCACTTCTTTAAAACCCCTTTTAGATAGCGATAAAAGTTTTGAAAAACATGCGATTTTAGAGCGTTTAGTTGAGCCTGAGAGAGAAATCTTTTTTAGAGTGTCATGGCTAGATGATAATAATCAAGTTCAAGTTAATCGTGGGTGTAGGATTGAGTTCAACTCCGCTATTGGCCCTTATAAGGGGGGCTTAAGATTTCATCCAAGTGTGAATGAAAGCGTGATTAAATTTTTAGGCTTTGAGCAAGTGTTGAAAAATTCGCTCACCACTTTGGCTATGGGGGGGGCTAAGGGGGGGAGTGATTTTGACCCCAAAAACAAGAGCGAGCATGAAATCATGCGTTTTTGTCAGGCGTTTATGAATGAATTATACCGCCATATTGGGGCGACTACTGATGTTCCAGCTGGAGATATTGGGGTAGGTGAAAGAGAGATTGGCTATTTATTTGGGCAATACAAGAAATTGGTCAATCGTTTTGAAGGCGTATTGACTGGTAAGGGGCTAACTTATGGGGGGAGTTTAGGTAGAAAAGAAGCTACAGGCTATGGGTGTGTGTATTTTGCTGAAGAAATGTTGCAAGAGAGAAACAGCTCTTTAGAAGGTAAGGTTTGCAGTGTTTCTGGGAGTGGTAATGTGGCTATTTATACCATTGAAAAGCTTTTGCAATTGGGGGCAAAGCCTGTTACAGCAAGTGATTCTAATGGCATGATTTATGATAAAGATGGCATTGATTTGGGGCTTTTAAAAGAGATTAAAGAAGTGCGCCGTGGAAGGATTAAGGAATACGCTTTAGAAAAAACAAGTGCTAAATACATGCCTGTAGAAAATTATCCTAAAGGGGGTAATGCAGTATGGCATGTGCCTTGTTTTGCGGCTTTTCCTAGCGCGACAGAGAATGAATTGAGCGTAATAGATGCCAAAACACTTCTTTCTAATGGGTGTAAATGCGTGGCCGAAGGGGCGAATATGCCTTCAACTAATGAAGCGATTGAATTGTTTTTGCAAGCTAAGATTTCTTATGGTCTAGGTAAGGCAGCAAATGCTGGGGGAGTGAGTGTGAGTGGCTTAGAAATGTCGCAAAATGCGAGCATGCACCCTTGGAGTTTTGAAGTGGTGGATGCAAAATTGCACCATATTATGAAAGAAATTTATCAAAATGTTTCAGAAACTGCTAAGGAGTTCAAAGACCCTACGAATTTTGTTCTAGGGGCTAATATCGCTGGTTTTAGAAAAGTAGCGTTTGCAATGATGGCTCAGGGGGTTTAAGGAATTTAGTTTTTATAATTCCTTTATTTTCTTATGCTTTGGGGGGTTGGGGGTTAAATGTTTTGATTATTTGCTGTTTGTTTTTTTTTTTTGATTTCATGGGATTCTAGCTTTTAGTTTATAAGGCTAGAAGTTAGAAATCTTAATAAAAGGAGATAGTATGGGAAATCAAAAACCAAACCCTAATTATCCTTCTACTACAGGAAATCCTAGTGGAAAAGGTCGTGGCAATGCCCCTAAAGGCAAGTAAGCATTAAGCTTAGTAGCTTTTTAGCTAACAAGCTATTTCTATGGATGGGGGGGGGAATAAAAAACATTCCGATTACTCATCGTTAGGTAAATAACAAAAATGCACCAGCTTTACTATCACAAAAACAACAAGAAGCTCACAAAGATAGCCTTGATTTGATTGTTTTATAAGGCATAGCCTATGCCCTAATAAATTGTTTATATAAAAACTCTGTTCTTCCTATAGCCATAATGTGGCCACGCATTTTGTCATGCAAATCGCCTAAGAAAAAAGGGGGTTTTAATTCAAGCTTAGGAATGTCTAGGGCATACACTTGGATAAGGTAATGATGTTCGCCGTTAGGGGGCATAGGACCGATATAGATACTATTATTTACATTGGAATATTGTTTTTCGCTTTCATTAAGAGTTGAACGCACAAAGCCTTGAGTGAGCGAATTGACCCCTTGAACGATTTCTTTATCCGTTATTGAAGCGTTTTCTTCTAAGACATTGCTAGAAATATTACCCACAACCCAATGAATAAACGACATGCCACACACTTGTTGAGCGTCATGGTCTATAAGCTCTAGAGCGTAACTTTTAGCATTTTCTACTTTGTCCCATGAAATCTTGGGCGAATAAGTGGGTAAGCCATTTTCATCTAAAAATTCTTTAGGGGCATTCCCACCAAATTTAGCGTCCAAGTAGCCTTGAGAGTCGGTTTGAATAGTTACATTAAAGGTTTTTATCATTAAGTATCCTTTAAAAAGAGTTCTGTATGCCGCTTAATTGTATCATAATAATATGGTGGCGTGGTGTTTGCAAATATATTGTAATTTAATGTAATTAGTAATACTGATATGAAATAATAATTTTTAATACTTAAATGGCTATTTATTTTTTATTGTTAATATTACAGAATGGAAAGTAGAATAGATGAATTGAGTGCCAAAATAGATGCACTATTGGAACAGCAGGAAAAAGTGATGGTGTTATTAGAAAGCTCTTTGAAGGCTCGTGCGTGGATTACACCACAAGAAGCCTTACTTACTGGTTTTAAGCAACATAATAATATTTTAGAATTAGAAGCAAACGAGCTTGAGTTAGCCCCAGAGATTAGTCAAGAAGATGAAGAGAAGCGGCTTTGCGTGTTGAAACATTTAGGTCATATAGATATTACTAAAAATAAACAAGAACCCCATTTTAAAAAGGATTGTATAGAATTTATTCAAAAGTTTAATATTCAAAAATCTATTATTATCACAGCCCTTTATAATCTCAAAGGTATCAAGCCCACCAAAAAAGAAATCGCTAGGCAATTGCAAAAACTCTATGTATGGGAAAGGCGTTATTCAAAAGGCGGGATGGACGCCCTAAAGGACAGACGGGGTCGCCCCCTTAAATCATAGGGGATATTCACGCTTCAACTTATTTTTGCTATTTCTATCTTATTTTTAAGTTAAAATTAAGAAAATATCTTGTATTTAATCATTATTAAAACCTAGATGGGAATAATTATGTAAAAATTTTAAGGAGAACACTGACCTTGTTACAACAACGAATTTATTTAGATAATAACGCTACGACTAGAATTGACCCTAAAGTTAAAGAAATCATGGAGCCATTTTTGACAGAGCATTATGGAAATCCTAGCTCTTTGCATAAATTTGGTACAGAAATTCACCCTGCCATTACTGATGCATTAGACAAGCTCTATATGGGCATTAATGCTAGAGATATAGATGATGTGATTATCACTTCTTGTGCGACTGAAAGTAATAATTGGGTTTTAAAGGGCGTGTATTTTGATGAATGCTTAAAAAAAGGTAAAAATCATATTGTTACCACTGTTGCAGAACATCCGGCTGTGCGAGCGACTTGTAGTTTTTTAGAAAGTTTGGGAGTAGAAGTTACTTACTTACCTATCAATGAGCATGGGAGTATAACGGCCAAACAAGTTGAAGAAGCCATTACACCTAAGACCGCTCTAGTGAGTGTGATGTGGGCTAATAATGAAACCGGTCTTATTTTTCCTATTGAAGAAATTGGGGCTATCTGCAAAGAAAAAGGAGTGTTATTTCATACTGACGCTGTGCAAGCTATTGGTAAAATTCCTGTAGATGTAGCCAAAGCTAATGTGGATTTTCTCTCTTTTAGTGCTCACAAATTCCATGGGCCAAAAGGTATTGGGGGGCTATACATTAAAAGTGGGGTGGAATTGACCCCCCTGTTTCATGGCGGAGAACATATGAATGGTAGGCGTAGTGGGACTTTGAATGTGCCTTATATTGTGGGCATGGGGGAAGCGATGAAACTGGCCACTGAGTATTTGGACTATGAAAGAGATGTGGTAGGGAAATTGCGTGATAGATTAGAAGATGCTCTTTTAAAAATTCCTGATGTGATGGTGGTGGGCGATAGAATCAATCGTGTGCCTAATACGACTTTAATTAGCGTGAGGGGGATTGAAGGTGAGGCTATGCTATGGGATTTAAATCGTGCAAATATCGCCGCATCAACAGGAAGTGCGTGTGCGAGTGAGGATTTAGAAGCAAATCCGGTAATGGTAGCCATTGGGGCTAGTAAGGAGCTTGCTCACACGGCGATTAGGTTGTCATTGAGCCGTTTTACCACCGAAGCTGAGATTGAAAAAACGATTGAAGTTTTTTCTAAAGCGACTATAAGATTGAGAAATATTTCAAGCTCTTATTAAAAATATTGATAAAGGAATAAATAATGGCAAAACATGATTTAGTGGGTTCAGCTCTTTGGGATGCGTATTCTAAAGAAGTTCAAAGGCGTATGGATAACCCTACGCATTTAGGGGTTTTAACAGAAGAGCAAGCTAAGGAAAAAAATGCAAAGCTTATCGTGGCAGATTATGGTGCAGAAGCATGTGGAGATGCGGTGAGATTGTATTGGCTTGTAGATGAAAGCACAGACACTATTATTGATGCGAAGTTTAAAAGCTTTGGTTGTGGGACAGCGATTGCGAGTTCTGATATGATGATAGAATTGTGCTTGGGGAAAAGAGTTCAAGAGGCGGTAAAAATTACGAATTTAGATGTGGAAAGAGGCTTAAGAGACGACCCAGATACCCCAGCAGTTCCGGGACAAAAAATGCATTGCTCAGTGATGGCATATGATGTGATTAAGCAAGCTGCAGGCTTGTATTTGGGGAAAAATGCCGAGGATTTTGAAGAAGAAATCATTGTGTGTGAGTGTGCGAGAGTGAGTTTAAGCACTCTAAGGGAAGTGATTAAGCTCAATGATTTAAAAAGCGTTGAAGAAATCACTAACTACACTAAAGCTGGTGGTTTTTGTGGGAGCTGTGTAAAACCCGGCGGGCATGAAGCTAGAGACTACTACTTGGTGGATATTCTTAAGGAAGTGCGTGAAGAAATGGAGGCTGAAAAACTTAAGGCTACAGCTAATAAATCTCAAAATGGAGAATTGGCTTTTAGAGAAATGACTATGGTTCAAAAGATTAAGGCGGTAGATAAGGTGATTGATGAGAATATCCGCCCTATGCTGATGATGGATGGGGGGGACATGGAGATTTTAGATATTAAAGAAAGCGATGATTACATTGATGTGTATATTCGTTACATGGGTGCATGCGATGGGTGCATGAGTGCTACTACAGGAACTTTATTTGCCATTGAAAATGCCTTGCAAGAATTATTAGACCGAAATATTAGGGTGTTACCAATTTAACGATTTTCTGGGGGGGGGGGGCTATTTTAAGTGATTCGATAGTAAATGAGAGACAAAAATTGGTAAGAATAACTAATATTTGTAACATTATCCATTATCTGCTATTTTTATGCTAACATGCTATTAAAATTTCATTTAAAACTATTTTTAAATGATGATGTCAAGGATTTTTATGGAAACGACGAGAGATACAGATGAAACTTATACAAAAGGACGCAAGACTAAATTAGGACGCAAACCAAAGGCTGATTCTAGTAAGAAAACTCGTGCCGTGAGCTTGTATTTCTCTGATGAGCAATACCAAAAATTAGAGCAAATGGCTGGCGAAGAAGAAGAGAGTGTGGGTTCATATATCAAACGCTATATTTTAAAGGCTCTACGAAAAGCAGAACAGGATGGCGATTTGTAAGCCTTGTTTAATTGCTTTCTTGATGCTTGATTGATGATTTAAAATTCACTTAATAATAATTGGTTTTAAGCTGTATAATTTTTGAATAAAAAATAAGGGATTATTATGGCTAAAAAAACTTCTTTATTTGAGTGTCAGCATTGTGGTTTTACTAGTCCTAAATGGCTAGGCAAGTGCATTCAGTGTAACTCATGGGAGAGCTTTGTAGAATTAAATCAAACTCAAAAGGAAGTTTTAAAGACTTTTCAGTCTCCACTTTCAAAAACACAAAAAAGCATTTCTATTGTTGAAATTGAGCATGAAGAAGTCATCAAATTTCCATCCACTCAAAGCGAACTAGATATTGTTCTAGGTGGGGGGATTGCTAAGGGGGGGCTGTATTTAGTTGGGGGAAGCCCAGGGGTGGGGAAATCCACTTTACTTTTAAAAGTTGCTTCTGGGTTAGCTAGAAATAAGCAAAAGGTTTTGTATGTAAGCGGCGAAGAGAGTTTGAGTCAAATTAAAATGCGAGCTACTAGGCTAGATTGCATAGAAAAGGAATTGTATTTACTCAATGAAATCAATTGGCCTGTGATTAAGGCTAATATTGAAAGCGAGAATTACTTTGCTTGCGTGATTGATTCTATCCAAACGCTCTATTCGCCAGAGATTTCTTCAGCACCCGGTTCTATTTCGCAAGTGAGAGAAATCACTTTTGAACTCATGCGTTTAGCCAAGACTAGAGATATTGCTATTTTTATTATCGGTCATATTACTAAAGAAGGCTCAATTGCTGGCCCTAGGGTGCTAGAGCATATGGTAGATAGCGTGCTGTATTTTGAAGGCGACCCTAGCAGAGAATTAAGGATTTTAAGGAGTTTTAAAAACCGCTTTGGCCCTACAAGTGAAATCGGACTCTTTGAGATGAAAGAGCAAGGTTTAGTAAGTGCCAAAGAGACTTCAAGCTTGTTTTTTTCTAAAGAAGAACCTATGGAAGGGAGTGCGATTACCATTACTTTAGAAGGCTCAAGAGCATTAATCTTAGAAATCCAAGCGTTAGTGAGTGAATGTGCGTTTGGAATGCCAAAAAGACTAGCTAATGGATTTGATACTAATAGGCTTAACATGCTCATAGCTCTGTTAGAAAAAAAGCTAGAAATCCCCTTAAACCGCCATGATGTATTTATTAATGTGAGTGGGGGCATTAAGATTAGTGAGCCTGCTTGTGATTTAGCCGTCATTGCTAGTATTCTTTCAAGCTTTAGAAACAGAAAAATTGACAATAAAACCGCCTTTTTAGGTGAGGTTAGTTTGAATGGCAGGATTTTAGAAGCCCCTAATTTGAATGCAAGGTTAAAAGAAATGGAGAATTATGGTTTTTTAAAAGCCATTTTGCCTAAAAAACCCAGTCAAAAAACTTCTATCAAATGCTATGAGGCGAATGTGGTAGGCAAGATTATTGAATGGATGTAGGGGCTATAAAAAATAATCTAGTCATAAAGAGTAATTTCAACCCTTTTTAAAAAGTAATTAGAGTGTGAGACAAATCTAGGAGTAAACATTGTTCTTTTTAGCCTATAATTATCATTATCGTCAAAGAAGGACAATCTAATGAAAACATTACAATACTTGAAGATTCTTTATTTTTCTTTGTTGGTAGGGGCTATTATGCAAGCTGGTGAGAGTATGGGAATTAAACATCAAAAGGCAGATGAAAGGGTTATTTATCTAGCTGGGGGGTGCTTTTGGGGGCTGGAAGCATATATGGAGAGAATCTATGGTGTCATAGATGCAAGTGTAGGTTATGCTAATGGTAAGACTAAAAGCACGAGCTATGAGAAATTACATCAGACTGATCATGCTGAGAGCGTTAAGGTTGTTTATGATACTAAAAAAATCAGTTTAGACAAATTGCTACGCTATTATTTTAAGGTGATTGACCCAGTGAGCATAAACAAACAGGGTAATGATGTAGGTAGGCAGTATCGCACGGGTATTTACTATGTGAATAATGGGGATAAAAAAGTGATAGACAATGCTTTAGAAGAACTGCAAAAGAAAGTGAAAGGAAAAATCGCTGTTGAAGTGGAGCCTTTGAAAAATTATGTGAGAGCTGAAGAATACCATCAAGATTATTTGAAGAAAAATCCTAATGGCTATTGCCATATTGATTTAAAAAAGGCTGATGAAGTGATTGTGGATAGTGATAAATACACTAAACCAAGCGATGAAGTTTTAAGAAAAAAGCTTACAGAACTTCAATATGAGGTTACCCAAAACAAACGCACAGAAAGAGCCTTTGAGAATGAGTATTATAATAAGGAAGAAGAGGGTATTTATGTGGATATTACCACTGGTGAGCCGTTATTTTCTTCAGCGGATAAATACGATTCAGGTTGTGGGTGGCCAAGCTTTTCTAAGCCTATCAATAAAGAAGTGGTGAAATACGAAAATGATGAGAGTTTTAACACGAAACGCATTGAAGTATTAAGCCGCATTGGTAAGGCACATTTAGGGCATGTGTTTAATGATGGGCCAAAAGAGTTAGGGGGGTTGAGATATTGTATCAATAGTGCATCTTTAAGGTTTATCCCCTTAAGAGATATGGAGAAAGAAGGTTATGTAGAGTTTATTCCCTATATCAAAAAGGGCGAATTAAAGAAATACATTAAGGATAAAAAGTCTCATTAGGGTGTGGGGTATTTTAATTTTTTCTAACTCCCAACGCTTTTTTAAAAAAGTATTGTTGTAAAAAACATTTTTATTTTTTTCTTTCTTAAAAGCGGCTTTTCTTGAATAGTTTCTTAAAAGTGCTTTTTGCGTTTTTTGTTACCAAAGCTCGTTTATTAAGGTATTAGAATGAAGCGAGCATTATCCATAACTAGCAGATAGTCCTTTGGCTATTCTTAACAGACTAATCATTATCTTTTTAATTCAATATCATTCAGATTGCTCTAAAGAGGAATCGATAGACCAAGTCTTAAAAGAAGTGAAAAGAGTTTGTGGTTTAAAAATAATAAAAGAATTTAAATAGATGATACAAGCTCTAATTTTAAGAGTAGGGAAAAGTGAGCGCTATTTTTATAGTGCCAAGCCCCATCCCTTGTGAAAATAATTAGTTTTGTATTGTTTATTTCATAATCTCTATCAATTCTAAGAGAATACGGATTGATTCAATGTAATTTTTCATAGTAGCGTTGTTTGTATTCAATGTGTTTGTGTAGCTGTTGTTCCAAGTCTCTAAGCTCTTGTATGAGAGATTGTGTAGCTCTTGGTGTTGTGTTAGGAGCTGTTGGTATTTCTCTTGTATCTCTTTCTCGGCTTGTATCTTTGTTTTGGCTATATTCTCTAAGTTCTTGTTCAATAAGTCTTTGTTCAGTAAATCGTTCATCATAAATTATTCCTTTCAATCGTTTAGCTTTTTGTTGGTTAGGGAGCTTAACACTGATATAATCCTTGCCTTGTCTGGTAACTTCGCACTGACTATCTTTTAAAAAATTGATGATGTCAGCTCGGCTGTTAAATAGCTTTCCTAAGTTGTCTTGTATGAGCTTGTCTAGTTTTTCATAGGTTGCTAAAAGTTCTTTATTTTTGGGGTTTTTAGTTTGGTGTTGTTGTATGTTGTGCTGTTTTTCTAGGTCTTTAGGGTTTGTAAAATTGTGTTTTAGGTTGATACAATCTTTCCATAGGTCAATGCGTGTAATGTCCGCACTATGATAGTAAGGGGTAAAGGCTTTTTGAGTTGTCAAATCAATTCTAGGTATAACAAAATTTAACTCTAAACGCCCCTTGTCTGTGTGTTCTACCCATAAAATGTTGTAGCGATTTTGCATGCTTTCTGTAAGTAGGGCATTTTCAAAACTTTCCATAAGTTCGTGTTTTAGGTTCTCATCAATGCTAGGCTCTTCAAAGGATAAGCACCCCACACATGCCTTGTGTTTTTGAGTGAGAGAAAGTAAAAGGCTCTTGGTTAAATTAGGGTCGCCCTTTAAAACCTTAGCTGTGCCTTGCTCCACTCTTTCATTAAGCAAGTAATTAATACTCCCATCACCATCACCGCCCCCTTGATTAATCCCCCAAAATTTAACTAACATATTTAATTCTTAGTTGTTCTAATTGATTACTGATTTCTATTAGTTGCTCTAAACCTAATCTATCCCATGCCCCCTTATTAGTGTTGAGATGTTTAGCAATTTGATTTAAATTATTTCCCCACTTAGCTAATTCAATGATTAGCTCTTTATTAGCGATAGCTTTTTGCTTTTTAGATTTTGTTGGAGTTTGTGAGTTTTGAGTTAAAAGAGAGTTTAAAACTAATTGTGAGAAGTTTAAATTTTTTTCTTGCATTTGAGTTTGGATAGTTTGCCATTGCTCTTTAGATAATCTAAGACTTTTAATGACTTGTTTATTTGTTTGGATACTCACTTATTCCCTTATTTTGATTTTAGGGGGGTCAAGGGGGGTTTGCCCCACTGCGAGCTAAAGCGATTTTATATCGCTGTCCCTTTGTATATACAAAGGGTATGCTCGCCCCTTTTAATTGTAGTTTAGCATGGACTTGGTAAGTTTAGATATAATGGGCTTACAATGTCGTTTAATACAAGGAGCTGAGATGTTAAAAGATGTAGAAATAGGGGTTAAATTCTATAAGGAGCTTGGCAAATTAGAAAAACAATTAGCTAAATATCAAAGTAAGGTTTTAGAAATTAAAATACAGATGAGAGAGATTAAAAAGCAATATTCTCAGGCTAAGAAAGATGAGAAAAAAGCTAAAAATTTAGAAACCTTATAAGCAATTAAAGATGTGGATAGTGGGGCTAATTTTACAAAAATTGATAGTTTAGATGAGCTTACAAATGAGTTAAAAAGAGAGATACATGTTAATTAAGGATTTATCTAAACTCATAGAAAAACTGAATTATGAAAAAAAGAATTCTATTAAAAATGGCATTTATTTAAATCGTGGGGTAACTAACCCATTATTAACTTCTCAATACCAACAATTTGGGTGTGGGGATTGGGAATACGATGATGAACATTTGCAAGCTAAAAGACGCACTATTCTAAAAAGCCTTAACAAGCTTACAGGACAATATGAAGATGTTACTGGGTGTAATTTTAATGCTGGCATTAAACAAGGAGCGATTGTTGAGCCTTATATTCAAGAGCCTACGATGACTCAAGTTCTATCTAATACCAAAACTCAAGGTTCTTTTTCTTTGCAAGCCTCGTATTTAAGTTCTCATGAAGATAGCACAAAAATTTCTGATTTTTGGTCTAGTTGGAGAAAATATTGGACAGCTTATAGCCAAAACACTTATTATGCTAATTGGCAAAGCACTTATCAAACTACCATTACACAATACACCACTAAATACCAACGCCCTCTTCAAATTGGTGCTAAAGAGAACACTTACTATGTGGTTACCAAAACCACAACAGTGGTAGAGAGAAATCCTATTATTACTAAGAATAGCTTAAAACTAAGCGATGATTTTATGGCAAGTGTGGAGGCTCAACAAGGCTATTATAAAGACAGCACTTTTTTAGTTAGCGCTCCTTATGTGCAGTTTATGGCAAACAATTATAAGCCATGGCAAGGAACTTGTCTAAACTATAGCATTTGGAGTGGAAGTGCTTCTAGTCATGGGCATTCTTACACCACCACTAATAGCAATTATGTTTGTAATGGAAATGGTGATTACATTATTCCACAACCCTAATAAGGAGCTAAAATGAATACCGAACAACAAATCTTACAAATCAGATTGAATACCATCAAGCAATCTTTTTTAGGCATGCACCAAATAGCTAGTCGTTTGGATTATAACAACAAGGTGGCGGAGTTTTTTAGCAACCTTTCTGATTGCATGAATAATCCAAAAGAAACGCATGCTCTCATAGAGAAATTTGAACAAACTTGGCTTAATGAGACCAAAAGACTAGAAAGCTAGATTATGTCTTACATTCCTAATCTCACTGCTTTACCCTTACATGAAATCTTATTGGATAATGGCTATGTTTATAACAAAGACAAGACAAGCAAGAACAACCCTGTTTTAAAGCATGAAAATGAAGAGGGTAATCTAGTCATTTTTAAAAATAAAAATGAAAATGGCTCAATTAGCTATACCTACAAAGACACCCATACAGACAAGGTCGGTAATATCATTACTTTTTGTAAGGATAGAAATATCAGCGTTGAAGATTTACTTGCTGGAAAATTAGAAGACTATCGCAATAAAAAAGATACTCTACAAGCAAGGGATAACGCACAAGAGAACAACAAAGAAGTTCAAAAAATAAGAGAGGAGTTTAAAAACCTTAAACCCTATGATTTAAACAACGCCACCTTGATTAAAAAGCGTGGTATTGATGTAAAACTATTAGAGCCTTACAAAGACCATCTTAAAACGGATAATTTTAACAATCTAATCCTTGCGACTTACTTAGCTTTTGAAGATAAGAAGCTTAATGTTATTCCTATCCAGCAATGCGGAGTAAATAAGAGATTAAACACCCCCTTAGCTACAGATAAAGAGGGTAACATAAGAGACAAACCCTTAAAATCTATCGCACAAGGGAATAAAGGCATAGAAGTCTTAATGCCTAAAGATTTTAGTCTTGTTAAAAATGTCATCTTGACTGAAAATATCTTTGATAGTCTGGCTTATTTAGAGCTACAAAATTTAGAGCCTAAAGAAAGCATTTTAATTAGCACGGCTGGGCAATTTAACGCACAAAAATTAGAACTCTTTTTTCAAAGCTTTTTTAAGCAATTGCATAACAGACAACAAGGGGTATACAACAATTATCTAAGACAAGAACAAAAATGGCAAGAGTTAGTAAAACTTGGCAAAGCTAGTGATGATTTTAACAGCGTAGTGGTAGAGACCTACACTGACATTATTAAAAACTATCAAAAAGAAAAAAATATGCCTATCTACAACAAGCAAGTAGAAAAAACTAGAGAGTTTAGAAAACCCAAGCCTATTAGCAAGCCACAAGAGAGTTTTAATGTTATCTTAGCCTTTGATAATGACATTAAGGGTAAAGGATATAAGGAAAAATGCGAGGGTATTTTATATGCTATTACACAGCAATTCCCTACTATCTATACGCCTTTTTCTAAGGATTGTAACGATGATTTGAAATTAGCACACATTATAGGGAATAAAGAAGTTCATTTAAAGAGCGTGAGCGCATTTATAAAAAACGCACTCACAGACTTACAAAGCCAAGAAAAAGCCCAAACAGCCTTAGAAATCTTAGAAACTATCCACTCTCTAAAACCCTTTAAATCAACATTCAAACAATCTTTAAACGAGCCTAGTAAAGCCCTAGATTTACTCAATCATACTTCTATCTTTATAGAAAACAAGCATGATGAAATAATAGATACTTTCAATATCCTAAAACCATTAGAAAATAACCACCCCTATTTCAACAACTTAGATGCTGATTTGCTAGAAAATTACAAGCATAGCTTTAAATTAGATGAAAATAAAGAAGTGTGCGTGGCTTTGTTTAATGCAAAGGGCAACAAAACCGCTATGCAAGAAATCAGTGCCTTAAATCATTCAAAGGATATTAAAAATATAAGCGTTCTCAAAAACCCTACCACTAAATTAGACCACATTAAGCAAATTATCATTGCGAATGACCCCACTAACGCTTTAAGCTTTATGCAGTTACATAGAGAGTTAGACCCCAAAAACAGCCTAGTTGTAAGCGTTTTTCAAAGCGATTTTTTAGAGACCACTAAGCCTTTTTTGGATTTGCTCTTACAAGATGTCTCTAAGGACACCAAGATAATTCTAAGCACTAACAATGAGTTTTCCATCCCCCTTACTAAATACGCCCTAAATGTTACTAGAAAGCCTCCTACCATTCACACGCCTTTTAGCCAATCTTTTTCTAATGATTTAAGACTTAGCAAACTCTTAAATACCAAAACCCTTAATGAAGAAAGTTTTAAGACAGCCATTAACGCCAAGATAGGCATTTTACAAAAACCTTGCAATAGTGCCTTTAAACAACAAACTCTTAATACTCTCAATCAAATTGATAGGCTCATTGCCCTACCTTTTAACTTTAAAAAACAGCTTGTTGCTTTTAATGAAAACTTAAATAATAAGCAAAATAGGCACGCTATTTAAGGATTAAAATGTTGCAATACAAACCCTATTTTATTTCACTTTCTCTCATTTTAGCTCCCTTAATCTTTATGTATAGCCTATTTTTAGGCTTTGATTTAAAAAATTTCACCCAAACCTATCAATTTAGCAAAATTATACTTTCTAATCTTTCGCATTTTACAAGCTTTAAGTTTGAAGTGTATAAAGCCTTTGTTCTGGCTTTAATGCCCTTAATAACAAGCATTTACTTGCTTTCTAGTGGCAACACTCTCACTTCGCATGGAAAAGCAAAGTGGGCGAGCGTAAAAGAGATAGAAAAACTAGCCTATAGCCCCTTAAAGTTTGTCAAATCTTTTTTTGGTTTTATCTTGAGATTACCTTTCTTGCCCTTGTTTTTAGGGCTATCTTGTTTGGTATTAAGCATTTGGTTATGTATCATCATTAAAGATTGTGTTATGGGGGTATTTAAGTGGATTAAATGGGTGTATTGTAGTATCAAACAAGCCCCACAAACTCTTAAAAACCTCAAAAATAAATTCTCTCTTAAAAGGAAAAGTGCATGAATTTAAAAAACACCCTTAAAAAAAGCTCTAACATTCTTTATCCCAACAAAGCGAAAAACTCCGTCCTTTAGGGCGGAGATGTAAGCGTCAATAGCCGTTAGGCTATTTTTTAGTGTCATTTAACCTAAAAACAAAAGGTTAGCAAATCTAATGTGGTGTTTCTTGCTCTTGGATATATTGCTTAATGATTTCTAAAGGAGCACCCCCACAGCTTCCAGCAAAATAACTAGGCGACCATAAATGATTGCCCCACAAAGTAGCTTTAACATTTTTAAAATTTTGTTGTCTAACCAAACGACTACTAACACCCTTTAAAGAATTAACTAACCTACTAACACTAACTTTTGGTGGATAATTGATAAGTAAATGCACATGGTCGCTTTCCCCATCAAATTCTACTAACTCGCTTTCAAAGTCTTTGCATACCTTAGCAAATACAGAACCTAAAAAGTCTATAACTTCTTTGTTGAATGCTTTACGCCTATATTTAGTTACAAATACTAAATGCACATGCATTAAAAAAACACAATGTCTGCCATGTCTAATATTATCAATTTGTTTCATAGACCAAGTTTAACTAAATTATGCTAAAATCTTTCTATGAAAGTAAATAAGGGCTTTAAATTTCGTTTGTATCCTACCAAAGAGCAACAGACCAAATTACAACACTCTTTTTTTGTCTATAACCAAGCCTATAACATTTGCTTAAATCTACAACAAGAGCAATACGAAAAAAACAAAGATTTACCCACTAAACAAAGAAAATGGCAAAAATCAAGCGAATTAGATAGTGCGATTAAGCACCATTTAAAAGCTAGGAATTTAAGTTTTAGTAGTGTAGTCGCTCAACAATCACGCATGAATGCAGAAAGAGCCTTAAGAGATGCCTTTAAAGTCAAAAATAGGGGCTTTCCTAAATTTAAAAACTCTAAATTTGCTAAACAAAGTTTTACTTGGAATAATCAAGGCTTTTCTATCAAAGACTTTAACGAACGCTTTAAGATGTTTAACTTAATGAAAATGCCCTTAAAAATGCGTATGCATAGAGACTTACCCCTTAATGCTAAGATTAAACAAATCGTAGTCTCTTGCTCTCATCAAAAATATTTTGTTAGTTTTAGCATAGAATACGAAAAAGAGCTTAACACTATTAAAGAGCCTAGAAATTGTGTCGGTGTGGACTTAAATATCTATGATATAGCTTTAAGCGTTGATTTAAAAGAATATGAAAAACTAACCGACCTAGAACAATACCAAAAAGACATGAAAGAACTAGGTTTAAAAGTAGATGAAAATATCAATCTAAAACGACTTATTCCTACTTATTCTAAACTACATTCTTTTAAAAAATACTCTAAAGAATTTAAAAGACTACAAAGAAAACAAAGCCGTAGGGTTTTAAAATCTAAACAAAATAAAATCAAACTAGGAGGTAATTTTTACAAAACTCAAAAAAAATTAAACAAAGCCTTTGATAAATCAAGCTATCAAAAACTAGACAGATACCATAAAATCACAAGCGAACTTTCAAAGCAATTTGAATTGATAGTAGTTGAAGACTTACAAATTAAGAACATGACCAAAAGAGCCAAACTCAAAAATGTTAAACAAAAGAGTGGGCTTAATAAGTCTATACTAAATACTTCATTCTATCAAATCATCTCTTTTTTAGACTACAAACAACAGCATAATGGCAAATTGTTAGTGAAAGCTCCCCCACAATATACGAGTAAAACTTGTCATAGTTGTGGGCAAATCAACCACGAGCTTAAATTAAATCATAGAGAATATCTGTGTCAAAATTGCGGATATATAGAGCATAGAGATATAAACGCCGCAAGTAATATTTTAAGCAAAGGGTTAAGTCTTCTTGGGTTAGGAAATAGCCTTGCAGACTTTAAAGAGCAAAGCCTTTCGTATTAGCATTCAGTAGGGTGCTTTAGTTAGGAAGCTCCTCGCTTTAGCGAGGGGTGTTTCACCAAGGTTTTAATAAAAGTTTTAAAGGTATCCAAGCCTTCCATAATGGTTATTACAAAAATCTAAGCCAAGCGCTTTGTGGTATTTTAACTTTAGGAGTAAGTGTAGAACACCCTATGGATTTGAATTTCAAACAAGGCGTAGTAGTTGGTTTGCACAACAACAAACCAGTCTATTATGATACGCCTTTATCCACTTTAATCATTGCGCCACCCGGAAGTGGTAAAACTGCCGCAGTAGCTATCCCTAATTTACTAACCCTAAAAAGTTCTGTAGTGGTGCTAGACATTAAGGGGGAATTATGCGATTTAACCGCAGGTTATAGACAGCAAGTCTTAGGCAATGAAATTTACATTTTTAATCCACTAGGCGATGACAATTCCTTGAAATTCAATCCTTTTGATAAGCGTATTGTAGAAAAGCTAGATTTCAATAGAAAAAGAAGGCTTGTAGATGAAGTGGGCAATACCATTTTTAGTGGTGATGGCAAAGAGAACGACCCTTATTGGAGAAAACAGGCTAGAAATCTATTTGTCTTTTACGCTCTTTATGATTTATGCGTTAAGCAAGAAAGCTTTTTATTTGATTTGGCTTTTGCACCTATTCAAAACTTTGTTCCCTTAATCCACCCTAAAAGCCCTTATTACAAAGAACTCTATATCCATAAAGTTGACCAAGATGGTAATTTTATATTAGATGAAAACAATGAGCCTATACTAGAAAGAGATAGCAATGGCAATCCTATCTTAAACACACAAGCTAATGCTGAGAATTTATGGTATAGGCAAGTAAGCGAACAAGTCTATTTAGATGTCAATGACCCTAGAAATTATGATGGCACAGTCAATAGATTAGAAAAAGATAAGAAAGGTAATGTTATTATTAAAGAAGGTATGTTAGACCCTGTTATTAGGACATGGGCTAATAAGTGGTCTATTTCTAATGAAAAAGAATTTGCCTCTATTATGAGCGTGTATTCAGAGTTTATGCAAGTTTTTACAAGTTATCAAGTCAAAAGTGCCACAGATAACATGAGCTTTGAATACGAGGATTTAAGGCGTAAAAATATCAGCCTTTATATCAAAATCGCCCAAACTGACATTGATACTCTAGCCCCCTTAATTAGAGTTCTTTTAGAAAGCATAGGTAAGAATCTTTTATTAAGAGAAAGTAAGAAGTTTAATGAAAGGGTGTATCTAATTTTAGATGAGTTTGTAAGATTTGGAAAACTTCCTTTTTTGTTAGAAATGCCAGCACTTAGTAGAAGTTATGGTGTAGTGATTATGTTTATCACGCAATCTAATGCGCTCATAGAAAAATACTATGGCAAAGAAGACGCTAGGATTGTTAATAGCACGGTAGCATATAAGATTGTCTTTAAAATGGATGACTTAGATTACGCTAAGCAACTTAGCGAAGAAATAGGCAAATACACACGAGAAAAACGAAATCGTTCTACTGAAAAAAATCAAGTGATTTTTGGTGGGACAAGCTCTTATTCTGAAGAGGGCTATGAATTAGTTTCTGCACAAGATATTATGAATATTAACAAAGATGAAGTGATTATTCTAGTAAGCGGACATAAAGCAACGCCCTTAAAGCTCAAAGCCAACTATTACTTCAAAAACAAAAGATTGCCTAAATGTCTCAATATACCCTTAAAACCTAATGAAGAAGCGTTTAAGGGGTTGAGAAAGGTAAATTGAGATTTGGATATATTACAAACCAAACCTATCATCATCTTTGCCCCCTTTGTTTTTATTGTTTATAAATCGGTTGTTATGGAGGTGTTTGGGGTTAGGCTTGGTGGTGGGGTTTGCTTTTAGATAAGAGATAGGTTGGACTTGCTCTCTTTTGTTATCAAGGTGTAATTGATTGTTGTATTTTTCTAAAAACCCCATAGCTCTTTTTCTTTCCACTTCTTGAGCCTCTTTTGCCATATCTACTAACATAGGCACATTTTCTTCTCTCATAGCCATGATGTAGTCTTTTTTATTATCTTTAGTAATCACAAAAGGCACTAAATCTTGCTCTAAGACACTATAAAAGATTAGCATACGCCCTGTCCTACCATTGCCATCACTAAAAGGGTGGATATGCTCAAACTTAATATGACTATCCATGATAATCTCTAATTTTTGCGTGTCATTTTTGGCACTACTAAGCTGATAATAGAGATTATCACACCAATCTTTTAAGACCATAGGCACTTTAAAAGGAGCAGTTGGTTCAAAATTTGCCCCTAAAACTACATTGGGAATTGTTTTAAATTTTCCGCAGTTTTCAATGAGATTGCTCATAATGATTGAATGGATATACTTGATATATTCATTGTCTATAATTTGTTTTTCTTGTAAAGATTTTAAAAGTGTGGGGATAAAGTTTTGAAAATTTTTAACTTCATAATATTCTCTTTCACTCATAGCCTTTGGAATAACCCCATCAATTAAAATGCTCGCTGTTTCATTTTGCGTTAAGGTATTGCCCTCTATTGCGGTGCTATGATGTGCCATTCTAATGGTTAAATCCATAGCATAGTCGCTAAATTCTAGTAGTTCTTTATAGTTCATTTATCCCCTTATTTGCTACATTATTGGCTAGATTATACTAAAATAAGGCTTTAGAAAATCAAGTAAAATTAGCGTTAAAAGGATATTCAATGCGTTTGAAATTCATCTCGTTGTGTTTAGTAGGTTTAATGGGCGTGAGCTATGCTGAAAATGCTAAAAGCGTGGATTATTTTGTGAAGAATGATAAGGAAAGGGAAAAGACTATTGCAACTTGTCAGCAACTCGCCAAACAAATTGAAAATGGAATTAAAAATAGGCTTAACATAGCAGAAACGCAAAAGAATAACTGCCTTAATGCTGAACTTGCACTAAAAGAAGTGGCAACTTTAGATATGGATAAGCAAATAGAAACGCAACTGAGTTCTAATGATAAATTTGAAGGTATTCACATCAACGAAAAAAATCAATACTACGATAAGTTAGACTACAATAATTTGCTAATGACTAAAATTGGAAGTTGTTATGCCAAAATGAGCGAAAATCTAGCTAAAAATGGCGATGATGGTTTAAAAAGCGATAAGCGATGTTCTAGGCTAATTATGTTAGCCGAAAATGACCCACTATTACCGAGTATAAACGACCCTGCATCTCCTTTTATGATTGCCGAGTTTGGTTTTAAAAATTATGAAAAAATCTCTTTAAAAGAAAAAAATAAAGACTTAGAGCATTGTTATTCTGTTATGGCAAACAACATTAAAAAAACAATCAATGAGAAAAAGTCAGTTTATGATGCCTATTCTGCCATCAACAAAAATGAACGCAACAAATGTTTTAGTGCGATTAGTAGTGTAAGAAAAATTACAAATTCAGGTCTTTAATTTTTATGAGTATCACTGCCCTTACTACTAAACTTGTTGAAAAATACAAAACCTTTATAACAACAAAACCGAACAAGTTGCCTTACTCCATCAAATAAGAACTTTTGATACAAGACGCAGTCAAGGTAAAATTGCTAATGTTCAAAATGAAACTTTGGAGATTATTAAGGATAAGATTAAAAGCGAGATTTTGTAAAAATGCCCCCTTAAAGATAAGGGGCATATATTCCCTACTCAAAGGTAGGGCAACTTACCATAGAGATAAGCCCTAGCTTCCCATAAAGGAAGTATGCTAGAATTATACCCAAACTTTCTAAACTTTCTTATTCAATCTTTAATTTAGAGCTATTACTAGCACTGCTAGAAGTGCTTTGAGCTTTAGAATTAGGGAAACCATATTGATTAAGGCTCGCTTGATAGGCTTGGCTCAATTGATTGTTTAATCTCTGCATTTGAACACTTTGCTCTGTTACAGGCTTAACATTATTCACATAGCCATGATTTTCTTGATAATCTCTAGCTAACATGCTAGAAATTAAGCTCATCGTTTCATTTAAAAAAGTGAGATTGCTTGCAATGTCCTTGATATAGTCAATCGTTAGCATTTCAAATTTTTGTTTCATATTGGCATAGACTTGAGCTTGTTTCGTTTTATCTGTGCCTGCCTTTTGAAGCTCTTTGGCTAATTCGCCTTTATAATTAAGCAATTCATTGTTTAATTGCTCTGTGATGTATTTCATAGGATAGCAAGTAGTTTGTCCTTTTTCACTGGTTATTTTTTTACAAAACTTGCCTTGATATTTCATATCCTCTACGCCTAAGCTTTCTAACTGCTGGATTTGTCTGTTGATTAAAGGCGCACTTCTTGCAAAAAGTTCGGCTTGGATATTAGCCTCTAATTGAGCAGAAAGCTTTTCTTGAACGGCTTTATATTGTTGGTAAGCTTGCAAATCATTGTTTAAAAGAGCGGTCTTGGCTTGGATTTCTTGCTCTCTAATTTGCAAGGCTAATTGTTGGTTCTTATTTTGTTTGCAAATCTCTAAGGCATACGCCCTCCCACTTAAAGTCCCCATCATGCTATCAGTTTGGCTCGTTAGATTATAAGACAAACTATCCGCAAAATTTCTCGCACTTTTAAAGACTGCGGTGTTTTGCTTACCTGTTTTAACAAAGGGCAAATTCTTAGCCTTAGCCACAACCTTAGAATAATCTAACCAAGGGCATTGACTAGCTAAATACCTGCCTTGTAAGACTTGTTTCGCATTGTATTGAGATACATTCTCTTTAATGTTCTCGGCGTTTTGTTGCATATTTTCCAAGATATATTTGGTGTTTTCAATCACTTGCATGGGATTTGCGATATTGATAGCACTCCCACTCAAAAAGGATTGGGTTTGATTTAATACGCTATTAACCTTATCAAGCTGATTGATAGTGGCTTGGGCTTTTTCAATCATAGTGGTGTATTTTTTAATCATCGTTGTGCCTTGGTCAATTCTTTTAGCCATGCTTGTTAGCATTTGTGCTAGTTTGACATTAGATGTGGGATTCTCCACTAAAGTAACCCCCAAAGCATTGGCAACACTCATAGAAAGACAAGAAAAAAGAATTAATTTTTTCATAGCATTAGTCCTTTCACTAGATTTTCCTTGCATAAAGTTTAACCTAATTAACTTTTTTAAACAAGACCCATAAACCAAACGCTACAACCCCCTAAATTACGAGCTTACAGAAGATAGATTATGGGGCTTGTTTAAATTTCAAAAAATCCTAAAATATTTAAGGACTATTTTAAAGACTAAGGATATGGTAATGGCTTACAAACCCAGCAAAAAGAAGTTAAAAGAATTAAGGGAGCAACCTAATTTATTCAGCATTTTAGATGATGGCGATGTCATCAACACTAGCCCCTACAAACAAGAAATTACCAACACTACACTAGAGCCAACCATAGAATTAGAAAATGGGCTTAAAAGTCAAGAACTTGCTTTAGAGAGCCAACAAGAGCCACTTAATTATCAAGTGAAATTTAAAAGCAACACACTAAGCATGATTTCTAGAAAACCTATTGAATGGGCAGAATATCTAAGCTATGAACAACGCCAATATAATGACAACAGCACAGAAGAGGTTAATTTCTTTGCTAATGGTGAAATAAAAGACAGCTCACGCTACCATGAAATCAATAATGAGGGGTTTAAAAAGCGTATAACCAAAGAATACAAACTTATCAATACAGAAACTAATCAACCACTTAATCCTAAAGAAACTGAAAGACTAACCTATACAAACAGCTTAGAGCAATTAAAAGAACAAGGTTTAGAAATAGAGCTAACCCACCACTATGAAACACACAAGAAAGTCTTAGAAAATGGCAATGAAATCACTAGAGAATACAACCACCTTAAAGACATTTACAAAGAAGTAGAAAGAACAAGTAATTATAAAATAGTCAAAGAAATTGTTGCACCAATGTCCAGTGCGGAGTATTTTAAACTCTATAATAGAATGCTTTTTGAAAGTGAAAAAAGTGTCAGCCTGAATGAAAAAATTCAGGCTAAGGAGAGCAATGGGCTTGAAAATTCTAGCACAATTTTAAACAAAGAATACAAAAATAACCACCAAGAAATTACAGAACTAAACCACTCTATTGAAAACCCCACAAAAGAACAAAACACTACGAACAATAACACAGCATTGAATAATGCTAATACCACCCTATCTACCAATCTTTTTAATGGTTTAGAGATTTTTGGGATTATTAAACAAGAATTACAAAAGGCAAAAGAAACCTACCAACAAACTGAGCTTTCTAAGCGTAAGTCAATCAATATAATGCCTTTTGTTTATCAAACAAGCCTTTACAAAACCACCCAAGACATCAACTACATAAGGAGTTCTTTTAGTTTAGAGGGTGATATGGTTGGCATTATTAAAAAAACCCTAGAACACTACATTATGAATGAAAGCATGTCTTTAGAGCATGTAGAGAGTGCGTTAAACAAAGTCGCTAATACCCTAGAAAAGATAGACCAAAATACCAAAGATTTAAGATTTAGCGAACTCAATGATATTCAAAAAGAGGCTTATGAAAATGTAGGAAGTGAACTTAGGGTTTTTAATAACATTTTTGATTTATTCCCTGATGAAACTTTAAATCAGTTTGTTAATGATAAGGTTAAGCCCAATGATACGCTTATGGATATTGTTTATAGTGTCCAAGAAAGAGCAAGAGAAAACTACCAACTAACCCTAGATAACGCTAACACAAATAACTTAGCCTATCAAATTGTCTTTAATGCCCTTAAAGACCACGAGCTAACTATCAACACCCTAAAATCAATGCAAGAAAATATCACACCTTATCTTAATAGCGATGGGTCATATAATAATAGCCGTAACAATCGAAGAAATCTCAACACTAGAACAAGAAACCACTTTGATAAGATGGGCTTTAATATTGAAAAAGAAGTCATAGATAGCATGTTTGATGAATTAAGCGATAAGCTTGGCAATCATTTAAAAACTGAGATTGATAAAGTATTTTCTTACGAGTTAAACAACCAACAAGAATTGCCTACAAAGAAGTTAGAACAAAATGAAACCACAAATAACGAAGTCAGTAACTCTTTAACTCCCACTCCCCCAAATCCTATGATAAATGAGATTAAAACAGCTATTGAAGAATTAGAGCAAGTAGAAAAAGAATTTTACAGCGTTGATTATAAAGCACAAGCAGATGCTCTTTATAAGGAAATGTTTGAGAACTCCCAAGATTTAAATACATTCCAACTCACAGAAATGGCTAAAGACATTCAAAACGCTAAAAATAACTTACTAAAACAAGAGCAACAAAAACAAGAGATTGCTAAACTCAAAGAGCATTACCATAAGAGCTTAGAAAAACTACAAACTAGAGATAGTCTTTCTATACTCAATAACCCTAGCGATACAATGAAAGAATTTTTGGCTAAAGAGTTAGGCACACCTTCTACAAGCAATGAGTTTGTTAAAAATTTAGAAAGTTTGTTATGGGATATTGATATTTGCAAGCGTAATTTTAATAGTCTTTTAATAGACAGAAATA
Source organism: Helicobacter cetorum MIT 99-5656 (assembly GCF_000259275.1). Lineage (NCBI taxonomy): Bacteria > Pseudomonadati > Campylobacterota > Epsilonproteobacteria > Campylobacterales > Helicobacteraceae > Helicobacter > Helicobacter cetorum. Next base: position 1,764,723 of record NC_017735.1, read on the forward strand.
CTTTAAGAGATGAAAGCTTGCTAAGACCTTTAAAAGCTAAAGCAAGTGCTTTAAACAATCCTTTTTTAAATCATTTCTATGAAATCAATTTTGATGTAATGGGGGCTGATAATCTCAACCCAGCTACCCCTAAAGACATCATAACCATTCCTACCATGCAAGAATGGTATGAGTTTAAAAATGCCGTGCGTTTGAATGGGGCTTATCAGCCAAGCCTAGAAACTAAGATAGACCAACTAGAAACGCTTATGCGAGAGTTTTGTATTAAGTTTTACAAAGAGTTTAGCATAGATTTAATCAATTTAAATAATCCGTTAAACCAGCCATTTAAAATGGTTAAAACCCCCTTAGAGCAATTACAAGATTTAATCAACAATGAGCCAAACAAAGAAGCTTTAAAAGAAGAACTTACCCAAAAGCTTAATGCCATTATTTCTAATGACTTCATTATCAACACTTTTAAGAGAAATATAGACATTACTAATATGGCGTTAGACAGCTTTAAAAAAGATATGAGTAGAGATTTTAAAAATCTCTACTATGATAACAAGGAATTTAACGCCTTAATTGCACAAAGTCTTAGTGTCATTGTGGGGGATTTGATTACAGCTAATAGCCTTATGGATAATAAAACTATTGACAATACAATAGAATTAGATAACACTAGCAATAATACAATAGAGCCTAATGAAACTATTAGAAACAATATTACTCAAAATAATGATAATAATAATCCAAGTTTAAGTATTGCTAGTTTAGAATTAGAACAACAAAATTTAGGAGAGCAAAATGCAAACAACAATGATGCAAGGATTGAGCGAGATGGAACAGAAGTTCATAGAGACTTACATACCATACGCATACCCAGAGAGGCGCAAGAACGCACTCAAAAGGAAATGGGCGAACGCATTCAAGAGGAGATATCCAGACAAAACTTTCAAGACAAAGACCTTGCCCTACATAATGAGCCTAGAGAAACAACAAGCAAAGGAGTTCTTCAGCCTAGCGACACAAGACTTGTTTCTAGGGGAACACCCCTTAGAGAGCATGGGGAGCATGACTTTTTATCTAGTGGAGGTGATAGAGTATCAACAAGAAGAGCAGAGACTAGCAGAAGAGAAGAAACAAGCGGACATCAAAATGATGTTAGAGGCAGAGAAACAGGGAATTTATCCCAAGATGAGAGAAGAACACCACCCTTATCGCAACAAGAACCTAATCAATCAAGTCAATGGAACGATATGGTATCTCATGGGGCAGATGACAGAACACAGGAACTTGGACTATTACGCTTATCTAATCCTAGAGAGATGGGCGCATTACTTCAAAAAGACAATGAAATCAATGGAGGACGAAGTTCTGGGGTCTATATCAACAGCGATAGAGGAACAAACCAAGATGGAGCTAGAAGTCCTAGACAGCATGCAATCTCAAATCAAGAGAGCGCAAGGGATGACAGATATGGAGTTACTCAAAGAGGCTCAAATCAATCAGTATCATTACCTATTAAGGAGCGAAATTACGCAGAGCCAAGCGTGGAAAGAGGATTGGATAGCGCTAGAGAAAGCTGGCATAAAGAAACAAGACTTCAAGCAAATTTAGACAACCTACAAGGCTTACTCCATTCTATTAAAAATAACACCATAGCCAGTGAGCCTGACTTTAGAGACAGGCTCTTAAAGGCTATTAAAAATAACGAGCCTTTAAAAGACAGCCTTGTAGGGCAACAACTTCTTAAAGACCCTACTACTAAAGTCTTTTATGATAAATTCAACCTAAAAATTAGCACTAATAAACTTTTAGAGATTTTAGAAAACCGCATAGAAAAATCTATTGAAGTAACGACTGAAAGCTTGAATTTCAATGAAGTAGAATTAAACGCATTAGAAAGGTTGCAGAATGCTGAAAATACTCTTAAAAACAATACAGAGTTAAATGATACGCAAGAAAACAATACTACAGATAATAGTTTAGAGCTAAATAACACTAATTCTAACAATCATACTAACAATAAAACGGAATTAAATAATGCTAATTCTAATAACACAACAGAATTAAACACCAAAGAAAACAACCAAACGCAAAATAACCCCATAGAACAATCTAGCACTCCGCAAAACAAACTACAAGAACAAGAAACCTCTAATCTTACACAAGAGCTAAACGCCCAAGAACTCTCACAAACTAGCACCCCACAACAAGAGCTAGTTACACAACAAGTCCAAGAAAATCCTAAACTTGATTTTAAACCTAGCGAAGAAATTTTGATTAAAGGCAAGGTTAACCGCTATAAGGCTAATATCAAAGCTATTGAGCTTTTAAAAGAATTACAAACTAGAGAAAAAGCCTTGCAAGGCATCAACGACAATTTGCATTACTACGCCACTAAAGAAGAACAAGAAATTCTAGCAAAGTTTAGTGGCTGGGGCGGACTTGAGAGCTACTTTAAACAATCAAGCCCTAATGAATACCAAGAATTAAAAACGCTTTTAACTAGACAAGAATTTGATAGAGCGTTTTTAAGCACAAGAGATGCTTACTACACCCCTAAATTAGTGATTGATAGCATTTATGTTGGTTTAGAGCAATTAGGGTTTAACAACGATGAGAATAAAAAAGAAATCTTTGAACCTAGTCTTGGGACAGGCAAATTTTTAGCCTATGCGCCAAATAATAAGAATTATCACTTTGTAGGCGCAGAATTAGACCCCATTAGTGCGAGTATTTCTAAGTTTCTTTATCCTAATCAGAGAATAGAAAACAAAGCCTTACAAAACTATAACTTTTACCAAGACTATGATGCCTTTATTGGCAACCCCCCTTATGGACAGCATAAGATTCATAGCTCTAATGACACCGAGTTAAGTGGGGAAAGTATCCATAATTATTTCTTAGGTAAAGCCATTAAGGAATTAAAAGAGGATGGCATAGGGGCGTTTGTAGTGAGTTCTTGGTTTATGGATAGCAAAAATTCTAGCATAAGAGAGCATATCGCACAAAATGCCACTTTTTTAGGTGCAATCAGACTGCCTAATAGCGTGTTTAAAGGCACAGGTGCAGAAGTAACCAGCGATATTGTGTTTTTTAAAAAGGGGGTCAATAAAGAAATCCATCAAGATTTTACTCACTCTAAGCTTTATTATGAAGACTTGATTAAAGCCTTAAATAACTATCACACAGATTTGATAGAAACTTTACAAGAAAATAAATTTGATGATTTGATTGATAGGGCTAAACTCGCTGTTGTTAATGCTATCGCTCATCATTTCCATTTAAAGCCTATCAAGGAAGAAGAAAGCTCCTATAACATTGAAGATACTTCTAGCTTTGGTTATAGCAAAGAAGACTACCAAATTATTAAAGATTTCATTGATAAAGTCGGCGAGAATAAGATTGATTTAAACGAGCAAACCCTTAATGAATACTTTGCTAACAATCCACAAAACATTCTAGGTAATCTCAGCTTAGAAAAAACTCGTTATAGCTCTAATGAGACAGGCGAACAGATTTACAAACACGAATTACAGGTCATAGAAGATAAAAGCCTAGATTTAGAAAAAGCTATTAATAAGCTCATTGAAAACTTGCCTAAGAATGTCTATGCTTACCATAAGCCTAAGATTAAAACCAATGCTTTAATCATTGATAGAAACGATGAACGCTATAAAGAAGTCTCAAATCTAGTTAAAGGCTTAGAAGTGGGCGAATTAGTCTATTTTGATAAACGCTATTACAAACTAGAACAAAACAATGAAAACGCTATTTTTTTAGCCCCCACTAAAATTGCTGGCAAAACCCAAGAAAAAAGGATTGCGGAGTATTTAAAATTAAAAGTTGCTTTAAATGATTTAACAAGTGCCGAATTAAACCCCCTAAGCTCTGATTTAGAGCTAGAAAGTAAGAGAACTAAACTCAATCTTGTTTATGAGGGGTTTGTTAAACAATTTGGCTATCTCAATGAAAATAGAAACCGCAAAGACATTAGACAAGACTTGTATGGAGCTAAAGTCTTAGGGCTAGAAAGAGACTTTGAAAAAGAAATCACGCCTAAGTCTGCTAAAGCTCAAAACATTTCCCCTAGACAACCTAGTGCTAAAAAGGCTCAAATCTTTTTTGAAAGGACTTTAAACCCTAAAAAAGAATTTTCTATCACTAATGCTAAAGAGGCTTTGATAGCGAGCTTAAACCAAAAAGGCAGACTAGACTTACATTTCATAAGAGATAATTTCAAGTCTCAAAGCTTAGAGACTACGATTAAAGAACTCTTAGAGCAAAAGCTTATCTATAAAGACCATAGCGATAATGGCGACTACATTCTAGCCAATGATTATCTAAGCGGTAATGTCAAAAGAAAGCTCAAAGAAGTTAAAGAGGCAGTAGCTCAAGGCATAGATGGACTAGAAGATAATTTAAAAGACTTAGAACTCATTATCCCTAAAGATTTAAAGGCTACTGAGATTATGGCTAATATCAATAGTCCTTGGATACCTACCAAGTATTTAGAAGAGTTTTTAGTAGAACTAAGCGCTAATCATTACAAAAAGCAATATGGCTATACAATGAATGACGCTCAAATAGAAAACATAAAAAAAGACATTAACATCTATCATTCTCAAGGGGCTTTTAGAGTAGCAGTAAATGGATTACATAATGGATTAAATGAACTCTTTGGCATAAGAGATAAAGTCCATACTTCTTATTATAAAGTGCCTTTTAGTCATCTATTAGCTAAGGTCTTAAACAATAAGGATTTGAGCGTTAAATACGAAAAGCCCCATCCTACAGAGCCTAAAAAGACCATTCAAGTAACCGATGAAGAATTAAGCAATGTTGCTAGAAGCAAGGCAGAAGAATTAAAAGAAGCCTTTAAAGATTGGATTTATAAAGATTATGAGCGCCGAACCCATTTAGAAAAAATCTATAATGACACCTTTAATAACTCGGTTCTAAAAACCTATGATGGCTCTAATTTGGAATTAGAGGGCTTTAATACTAACATTACCTTAAGACCACACCAAAAGAACGCTATTTTTAGAACCATCCAAGATAGAGTTGTGTGTTTAGACCATCAAGTCGGAGCTGGTAAAACCTTATGTGCGATTAGTGCTTGTATGGAGCAAAAACGCATGGGGTTAGTCAATAAAACTCTCATTGCTGTGCCAAACCACTTGACTAAACAATGGGGTGATGAGTTTTATAGAGCCTATCCTAATGCCAATGTCTTAGTGGTAGATAGCAAAGACATTACAGAAAATGAAAGAGAGCTTTTATACAATCAAATCGCTAATAACAATTATGATGCAGTCATTATCGCTCATAGTCATTTAAACTTACTTTCAAATCCTATAGAAATTGTTGAAGAGATGAGACAAGAGGAATTAGACAACGCTTATGAAATTTTTGAAAGATTAGAAAACGAATATCTTGCTGACAAAAAGAGCAGAAAAAAGCCTAGCGAAAAAGCCTTTAAAAATAAGATTGATAGGATTAATAAAAAATACGATGAAATCATTAAAAAACAAGGCTCTCACATTGACATTAGCCAAATGGGGATTGATAACTTGATTGTTGATGAGGCGCATTTGTTTAAAAACCTAGCCTTTGAAACTTCTATGGAAAAAATAGCTGGGCTTGGTAATCAACAAGGAAGTAATCGTGCTAGAGACTTATTCATTAAAACTCGCTACTTGCATAAAAACAATAAAAAGATGATGTTTTTAACCGGCACACCCATTGCTAATTCACTCAGTGAAATGTATCACTTGCAACGCTATTTAACCCCTGAGATTTTAAAAGAAAGGGGCTTAGAATACTTTGATGACTGGGCTAAGACTTATGGGGAAGTGGTGAGTGATTTTGAGCTGGATACTTCAGCTCAAAACTATAAAATGGTCAATCGTTTCTCTAAATTTAATGATGTACAAGGTTTAAGCACAATGTATAGGCAATTTGCTGATATTGTTAGTAACGATGATATTTTAAAGCATAACCCACACTTTGTGCCTAAAGTCTATGGGGGTAAACCTATCAATGTGGTTGTGCCTAGAAGTGAAGAAGTTGCAGAGTATATTGGCATAGCTGATGAAAATGGCAAATATAACGAAGGCTCAATCATTGATAGAATGCAAAAATGCGAGGGCAAGAAAAACAAAAAAGGCGAAGATAATATCCTTTCATGCACCACAGACGCACGAAAAGTGGCTTTAGATTATCGTTTGATTGACCCAAGTGCTGAAGTAGAAAAAGAGTTTTCTAAAAGCTATGCAATGGCAGAGAATATCTATCAAAACTACATAGAAACTAACGCAGTCAAAGGCACACAACTTGCTTTTATAGGACTATCCACCCCTAAAGTGCATTCTCAAAAGGTTAGTTTAGAGGAAGTGGAAAACACTAACGAACTAGAAAACAAAAAGGCTATAGATGACACTCAAGAACTACTAGAAAGCCTTTCACAATATGATGAAAATGGAAAACTCATTACTCCTAACAAGAAAGAGTTAGAAAATGAGCTTGATGAGAAAAAGGCTAAGAGCGTTGATCTAGATGAAGAACTAGCTAAGAATTGTAAGTTTGATGTCTATAGCGATGTCTTAAGACGCTTAATCAATTTGGGAATACCCCAAAATGAAATCGCCTTTATCCATGATGCAAAAAGTGAAGAACAAAAGCAAGACTTGTTTAAACGAGTTAATCGTGGTGAAGTGAGAGTTTTACTAGGTAGCCCAGCTAAAATGGGCGTAGGGACTAATGTGCAAGAAAGATTAGTGGCTATGCATGAACTAGATTGTCCGTGGCGGCCAGATGAGTTGTTGCAAATGGAGGGGCGTGGCATTAGACAAGGCAATATCTTACACGCTAATGACCCTGAGAATTTTGCAATGAAAATCTATCGCTATGCGACTGAAAAGACTTATGATAGTCGCATGTGGCAAATCATAGAGACTAAATCTAAAGGCATAGAGCAATTTAGAAACGCCCATAAATTAGGCTTGAATGAATTAGAAGACTTTAATATGGGAAGTTCTAATGCGAGTGAAATGAAAGCCGAAGCTACAGGTAATCCGCTAATTATTGAAGAAGTCAAACTTAGGGCTGAGATTAAAAGCGAAGAGGCTAAATACAAAGCTTTTAATAAAGAGCATTATTTCAATGAAGAGAGCTTGAAAAGCAACACTTCTAAATTAGATTATCTTAACAAGGAACTAGAGATTTTACTAGCCATAGACAAGGCTAAAGAAAATAAGGGGAACAATGCAGAAATTAAACTCTATGATTTAAAAAATGAAACTAGCAAAGACTATGAGCTGATTAAGGCAAAAGTTGTAGAGCCTTTAAAGGAAAATGCCACAATGAGCGAAGAATTAGAACACAAGAAACTTAAAGAACAAAACAAGAAAGTCGGCGAACAAAACAAGATTGTGTTAGATGAAGTCAAAAAGCAATTCGCTAAAAACATGGATACCTTGTTTTACAATGAAGAAGAAAATTTTAAAGTCTTAGAGTATAGGGGATTTGTAGTGAATGCTTACAAATCTAAATATGAAGTAGAATTTACTTTAAGCCCTAAAGATAATTTAGAAGTTGTCTATAGCCCTAGTAATCCTAGAAATTTGACTTTCATAAACGAAAACGAAACTATCAGTGTGCTTGACACTTCTTATAATTTCTGTAAGGATATTAAATTTGATAGCTTTTTAAAAAGGCTAGATAATGCGATTACTAAGCTCCCTGAAAAAGTCAAAGAATGTGAAAGCTCTATTGCAAATACTCAAGAAAATGTCATTAAATTCACTAGATTAGTGGAACAAAAACAAGATTATCCACGCTTAGAATACTTACAAGCTTTAAAACTAGACCATAGAACTTTAATAGATGATTTAGCTAAGATGAGTAAACACAAAGACTATAAGCCAGTGTTTAACCCTAAATCTAAAGAAGTCTTAAAGAAAATGGAAATTGAAAGAAGAGCGAGTTTGGAGAGTGAGGGTAAAGAAATGACTGAACTTAAAAACAGCAATAAAGAGCAAGAGGTTAAAGAGGATATAAAGAGCGATGATGAAGTAAGACAACATATAGAGCAAGTGATTGAGAAAGTTGTAAAGACTAGCGAGAAAGTGTGCCTAGAGAAAGATGATACAATAAAACAAGATAAAAGACCTATCGTATCTATGCCATATAACAGATTTGCACCCACCAATAAGCAATATTCTCAAGAATCACATCTCACAATCTAACAAATATCTAACTGCACTCACTTTCCAAAGTGGGGCTTGCTTAAATCTTATCTTCTTTCTCAAAGCACTTTCTTTCCCCTTACTGCTTGTATTAGATTGTAAAACTCAATTCTAAGCACAACACTTACATACTGCATGACAGCTTATTTTTATTAAACCTATAATAGTATTAACAAAAATAGTTCTATTGATAACACAATAGAATAGTAATGAATAGAACTATTATATTATAAGGAGTTTTAATGATTTTATTAAAAGAGTTGCTACAAGCTATTAAGGAATATGCGGATTTTAAGTCCAAATGCTTTTCAAAATACAATGTAAAAGACCTGCAACGATACCAAAGTGTCCAATCAAGATTTATGGAGGCAAAAAATATAGAAGAGTTAAATGCGATTAGGAACAATCTGATTAAGTTAGGTTGCAAATCCATGCATAATTTAAATGTTTTAATCCATTTTTTTAATTACATTAAGAATAATTACAAGGAGATAAAGGTCAAAGAACTACAACTATTGCAAGAAAGCCATGTGATAAACTTTCTATATACTTTGAGTATTACTTACAAGTCTTCTTCTATGATGAATTTCAAAATCAATATAGGGACTTTCTTTAAGTTTTTAGATAAATACAAAAAGATGAATTTTGATTTTACATTGAAAATAGCATTAGGAAAACACAAGAATTTGCCTAAATTTTTACCTAAAGAACAATTTTTTAACTACATAGATTATCTAAAAGGTCTTCCTTGTAAAAAGGATTTTGAAAAAAGAAGTCGACTTATAGCTTTAATTGTGGCATATAGTGGATTACGCACCATTGAAGTTAAAAATCTTAAGCTTGATAATATCCAAAGTGATGACTATAACTATATCTTTTCTATTAGAGGCAAAGGCAATAAAGAAAGGATTGCTTTAATCAAAAAGGAACTTATAGAACCCTATTTGAAAGAGTGGCTCAATTCTAAAACTAGAAATAGAAAAACTACCGCTAATGAACCTTTTAAGGGGGCTACTATAAGATATTTTCTAAATAAAACTTTAAAAGAGCTTGGATTACTTAACTATTTCAAGGGCGTTGGGTTACATATGCTAAGGCATTCCTTTGGGAGCTACATATATGGAGAAACTAAAGATTTAATCCTTACGCAAAACGCTTTGGGTCATTCTAATTTAGAAACTACCAAAATCTACATCCACACTAATAGCGATTATGGAAGAGTTGTAGCCAATCTATTCTGAAAGTTGAACCTAATTACAATAATTTAAATCATAATAGAATAACAAATTTATATTCTATTATGATATATTGTGATTATCTCTCAATAATTATGAATAAATTTCAATAATTCTATTATAAATTAAAAACAATAATTCCATTATATGCTATAATTCATTGAACTTTATATTGGAGTAAGAATATGATTATTGATTTAAACACTAAACCTATCACGCTAGATTTTAAAAGAAAAGAAGTTTTTGAAAGCATAGAGTTTTTGCTAGATTATCTCTATCTCACAAAGCATAATACTCTGCTAGAGCCAAAAGCTTTTTTAGAAAGCATTAAAGAGCAATACAAGACTTATTATAACCATATGGACAAAGACTATCAAAAGAGCCAACAACAAGCATTTTTACACCTAGAGCAAAGAGCCAAAGAAGTGCGTAAAGAAATTGATAGATTATCACGCACTTTTTTAAAAACAGGAAATAGTGTGTATGGCAAAAGAATGATAGAACTTATGGAGCAGGAGGGCTTGTAAAATGCACCTAGATTTTGACACCAATAGGCATAATTTTTATGATAGCGAAGTTAATCATTGTCTAAATATCCTATTGAGTTATTTATTCAAGACAAACCCTAACTTTAAAGGGCTAAATATTGATGAGTGTTTTGATGAGATTTCCAAACGCTATGCAGAACACTTAAATAATGGGGATAATGCCAAAAATCTCATTCTTTTTAACCAAATGGGGTTAAAGAACTAAACTAAGGAGACTTTTATGACCATAACCATTGCAAACGAAAAAGGAGGCTCTGGCAAAAGCACTCTGTGTTTAAATTTAGCCATACAGCTTTTATTAAATCAAAAAGATGTGGTAGCCCTAGATACTGATAATCAAAAGAGTTTAGAGGTATTTGCTGATATTAGGAGTGGGACTAATTTGCCACAATTCACGCTTTTTAATCGCACAGGTAACATTACCGATACCCTATCGCAAATGGTTAAAAAGTATGAGTATGTTTTAATAGACACCAAAGGCGAAAATAGTAAAGAGAGTCAAAAAGCCATGCTTTTAAGCGACATTGTGCTAATTCCTACCACACCTAGCCAACTAGACACAGCGGTGCTACTAGAAATGCTAGAAAGAGTAAGCAATATTCAAGCGCTCAATGAAAATTTGAAAGTCTACATTGTGATGAACCGCATTCCTACCATTCCAAAACTCAAAGAAAAAAAGGCTCTCATTGACTTTATCAAAGAAAACAATGCGAATGAAAGCGTGTTCTTAATGGACAACATATTGAGCGAAAGGATAGCCTACATGCGTTCTGTTTCAGAAGGCTTTGGAGTTATGGAATATGGCAATAGCAAAGCCAAAAAGGAGTGGGAACTCTTTTATAAAGAGCTAGAGAACTATTTAAATTTAGAGATAAAGGAACAATAATGAATTTTAAGAATACCAAGCATTTGAAAGAAAATAATGCAAAAGATTTACACGAGTTGGAGCAAAAATTTGATGAGCAATACAGCTCTGCTGATGAAAACGCCAAGCAAAAAGATGAAAAGAAAAATTTTACTATTTCTTTATCTGTAAAGACCATGCGAGATTTAGAGGCTTATCTCAAAGAGTTTGGCATATTTAATGAAAATAAAAGCTCCTTTATTCAAGAAGCCATAGAAGAGCATTTGAAGCGCAAAAAAAGCACATTGAAAGAAAGATTGTCGGAGCTTATAAAAAAATTGTAACAAAACAATTAAATAAGGGAACAATAATGGAAGAATTTATATATGACCTAATAAACAGAGAGCTACTCTACACTGCTATTAAGAGAGTATTTGCCAAGCACCACATTAACCATAGCTTTGAATTTAGCGATATTTTAGGCTATAAGTCAAAAAATAATCGCTTAGAAATCACTCTAAAACGCAAGAAATCCCATACTTTAGAATGGTTTTATCAAATCCATAATGAGAGCGTTTTAGAATGCTTGAAAGAAGAATTAAACGCCCTAATGTCTAATGATGTTTTTACTAAGCCTATTAAAAGCATTCGCTTTTATTCCAAAAAGCCCTTATTTTTTCGCATTCTCTCTAATGTAAAGTTTATTCTTACGATGATTTTTTCCCCCTTAATCTTTCTTTATGCCACGATAGTGGTTTTTTACCAAGAGAGCAAAAGAGAGTATTTAAAAGACTTAGCAAGAGATAGGCGTATCAAAAAGCAATTGAAGTAAGGAGCATGCATGAAATTTATCAAACTAAAAGACAAAACCTTTGCTTTAAGCGTGGATTTTAAAAGCTTGACTGATGATGAAAAGATTATCAAAATAAGAGAAAGAGCTATAGAAGATTTATTAAAAAATCTAGGGATAGAATCTGGCATACATGTTTCTATTCATCAGGAATTTACGCATTTAGAAAGCCAAAAAGATATTATAGGCGTATTTTTTTGCGTAAACAATAATGATAACTACACCCTTATTCTAATGCCCCCTAAAGCTTTAAAGATTGTTAGAGAAATGCTTAAAAACCCTTATTTTTTGAAATTTCAAAAAGTTTTCAATGAGTAAATGGCATAAGAACCAGAGTTTAAGGAGACAACCATGAACATTAACTACTTACTCAAAGCAAACGATTTGAATAATATTGAGATTAAGCCAGCAAGAGCTGAAGTTAAGATAGTCCATAATGAAGATGATAAAGATTATATCGGCTTAACCTTGTTTGATGTATTTATCCATAGGATATACAGAGCTAATCTTGTAGATAAAGATTTTATGAGATATAAAGGGGGGTATTTTTACAAAGTAGCTCAAAATAAAGACAACCCTAAAATTTGGCATGTCTTTTTTCATATGGAAGTCCTACAGCTCTTTAGCAAGCACCAAGCAGAAATCTTTGATGTGGTTACAGAAAACCTATTCAATATCTTAGAGCTAGACAAAAACAAGCTAGAAGAAATTGTTTATGGTTTCTACATCACAAAGCCTAATCTTGAAGAGCTAGAAATACAATGCCCCTTGTATATTTCTCAAAAATTCTCATGACATTTAAAAAGAAGGATAAACAATGAGAACAAAATGCTTTTTTGTAGAAAATGTGGTTCATTTTAAAAAGAACACGCCGACAAGTCATTTTACAGACAATTTGAATTTGGCATTATCTAATAGCTCTTTGGAGCAAAAAATCACAATCATTAACGCTCTTTGCTTAGAAGTGTTTGAATATGAAGCTTCAAAGCCCCATGCTTTTGAGACCGCCCAGCTTGACTGGGCTATGGTAAGATTTGAAGTGGAGCTTATGAATTTACTTTGCCCTATTGATATTGAAAAAACAATTCCCAAAGATTTTGAAGTTGTCCCACAACAAATGGTTTTTAGCCATAATCCTAACCCTAGCGATACCGAAAAGCTGGTGCGATTTTTGCTCCATAAATATTTCGGGTATGAAGATGAAGCTCATTTGCGTGATGAGTTTTTAAAAACAAGTAATGATAAATTCCTTGCAAAGAGACTTCATAACAATTTTTTAGAATACCCCCAAACTTGCTCAGTTTCTAGTTTGAATAAAATTTTAATAGATTATTGCTCCCCATTAGTTAAGTATGAAAAAATGCTAACCATCACTCATGGGCATAGAAATGACAATCTTAATGCTTCAGGTCGCACAACTTGCTTACTCTACTTAGTATATCATTACCAAAATGAGATTTTGGAGTGTTTAAACAATGATAAAAATTTATCGCTATTAATTTATGAGAAAAATCAGAATTTCTATGAGCTTAGAAAATTCCTAGTCATTTTCAATCGCTATGGCGTGCCTTTAACCAAAGAAGATATTAAAGACATAGAGCTAAAAGAAAGTGATAAGAAGTCTCTTCATATTGAGATTAAATACGATGAAAAAATTAAACAAGATTTATCCAAAGATATAGCAAAAAGGAAGTGGATAGAAAAAGATTTAAGAGAAGAAGTTATGCCTTTTGATAATCTTTATTTGGAGTTCAAAGAAAACTTTATAGATACCACATTCAAAGTCCTAGAAAGATTAAAAGAAATGAAACTATGGCGGCATAGAAGAGCAAGTAGATGAGGCAGATAATGCGACATTCAGTGTAGCTTTTTATCCTTCTGGGCTTTTTGGCTTAGGCTTAAATATGGCTACAGGTGGCAATTTAGCAATTGTATATTTTGTCTTTGTATGCTTTTTATTTTTGCTAAGACTTAGTTGAATTTTGAACTTGCAAACAGATAAAAAATATAAAACCCCTATTGCTAAAAAGGTATTTTAGCAATAGAAAAAGCTCCCTTACACACTGCGTTATTAGAAGAGATTTTTAGCTATCCTTATTGAGATTTCTTGCTATTTTTTATTTTGCATTAAAGCTAATTTTTGTTATGTTTGAACGCTCTTTTTTGTAAGGCTATCCTTGTTGTTCTTGTAAAGATTTTAAGCTACTTTTTGTAGTGCATTATTTTGTATTTTAAAAAGGGTTATAAGCTCTTTTTGTAATGGAATGAAAAGTGCTAATTCAAGAAGATTTAACGCTATTTTTCACAATGAATTTTACACTCTTTTTTGAATGGATTTTTTAGTTATCTCTTATATGGTTTTTTAGTTTTAGCTCTTTCTTAGTAGAATTATCCATAGTTGTTTTAAAAACAAGATTTAAAAGATAGACACGCCAAAAATGTAAAATTTTTCAAAAATGTATTTTATCAAATTTTAAGCTTCTACCTAGTCCTTTTATTTAGCCACCTGCTAAGGTCTAAAAATTCCACTCATATATATGAGTGGGGTTATCCTGCACAATTTTGATTAAGTCGCTTTTAAAGATTTTCAAGCATAATAAGTCAAAATTTTTGAGAGTATCCAAAAATAAGACATTTTAGACTTAAAAATATCAATTTTAATAAGGGGAAAAACTAGAATGATAGCCACCAAAAATAATAGCATTTTAGAAGATGAAGAACCCCTTTTTAAATTTGAAAAAATTAAGCCTAAAAAAGTTCAAAGACCTAGAGTTACTTATGCTCAAAGATTACGCTATGCTTTAAGAGTGGCTAACAATCACATTAAAAACAACACTAAGCCTTTTAAGCCTAGTCAGAAACAAGTAGTTATTAAAAATATTGGTAACCTTAGCATAGAGCATACTAGAAATGCTGGGGAATATGTTGCCAAAGATGAAGAATTTGTTTTAAACGAATTTTATCAAGAAGTTAGTTTAGATGAAACCTTAGATGAATGGGAGCAAGATTTTTTAATCACTAAAAAACACAATTCTAAAAACATGGCAATGCACTTAGTTTTTAGTATAGATGAGCCTATTACAGAAAGAAATCTCAATATCTTACAATATTCTGTCTATCAAACCTTAATCAATCATTTAGGCTATGACTACCCTTTCATTATCCAAACACACTCCCACCAAAACAAGCCCCATGTGCATGTTGTTTTAAATAAAACCAATAAGCTCACAGGCAAGAAACTCCATTTTAAAAATAAAGTTGAATGCAAAGAATTTTTTGATGATTTAAGAGAAGATTTTAAAGATTTTTTATTTACTAATTCTAGAGCAGAATTAGACTATTCTAATGTCCCTAATGTTGAAAAGCATTTGCTTAATATTGAGCAAGAATTACAAGAGCTAAAAACCAAACAAAAAGAAACTCCGCTAAATGCTCATAGTTTTTTTGATATGGCTTTTAAAAACTTCAATCAAGCCCTAATACCCTTTAAACAACAAAAAGAAAATTTAGAACAACAATTAGAAATATTAGAGACCCCAACTTCAAAAACACAATACAACAAAAACTTAAAATTACTAGAGCAACACACCTTAACGATAAAAAAGATTAAAGACATTAGAGACAAGATGTTTAAAACATTGGACTTTAAAGATACCTTTAGCTATGTTACGCAAAATTTTAGCGTGTTAGAAAAGAAAAAGGCGTTGTTACAATCTCTTTCTAGTTTAGGCAAACACCACTATTCTACTTCTCTAGTAAAAAATTTAAATGTCTTAACAAATGAAGTCAAAGGAGACAGCCTCAAGATTAAAGAAAATGCCCTTATTATTAACGAGTATTTGGATTTTCAATCTTTAAACTTAAAGACCAATCTATTCGCCTTAAAAAAACAGCTCAATTACACCAAACAAACACAAAAAATGCTACAAGTTTTATCTATAGATGATTTGCCCAAAGAAAAGCCTAATCAAAACACGCAAAATAATGATGATTTTACTCCACTGCTCAACGCTCTTAAGCAAAGGGAACGAGAATTATTAGCTCTTATTAAGCAGAGAGCTTTATTTTTAATCACAAGGTATCAAGAGTTAGAAAAAGAGCTAAAAGATTTGCGCAATAAACAGCACTCGGTATTCCATAATAAACTGAATGAGTTTTTCACTAATCACAACAGCCAAAACCTTGAAGAAGACAAAAAATTAGACAAACTTATTCAAAGAAAAGCGAGAAGTTTAAATTTTATGCAAAAAGAAATTTTAGTTGCTAAACATTTGGGCGTTATAGAAAATAAGCCTACGCATAGCAATGAACTAAATAAAGAGTTAGAAAAAGAAGAACATAACACAAATAGTAATACTTCACTAAAAAATGAGACTGCACCAAGCATTAAAGAAATACTACAAGATAAAAGCCACTCCTTTTTAAATCCGTATATTCAAAGAAAGCCAAAAGGCAATGATAATAGTATGCTCTAACATTCCTATTGTTTAATTTTAATGCTTGTATTCTATATCCTAGTAACACAAACTTCTAATTAACCCTCTCTCTACAACTACATACTATGACAGATAATTCTTAATTTTCTTTTCTTTTTGATTTCTATTCTTTCTAAATCCTAATCAACTAAGTCCTACCCCTAAACTAAACCTACTACATACCATCACAGCTCCTACAATCAATTTGTCTCTTTCAATTGAGAGTTTTTTCTTTTTTTTTGACTTTTCTTTTTAGCAAATTCTTATTACATGATTTATAGTATTTAAAAAATAAATCCTAATCATGACATGGTATTTACTAATAATATTTTTTAATCAATAGGATTAGAAAGAAAGATAAATCTTTCTTTCCCTTAATCTATTAGATGTGAGGAATTTTATTTCCACGATTATAATAGTAGGGGAATTTGAAACATTTATTTGTATTTAGAAAACTTTTGGTATAATGCTCTCAAGATTGCTGAACCTTAAAATAAGCTAAAAGTTAAAATTATACACATAATTAGCAAAAAATACCGCTACTCTTTTATAGCTCAAACTTCCTTTAGAAGTTTGATAATAGGAGTTTTTAGCTAATGGCACTTTCATGCCTAATTCAAAGCCATTGTGTTTGTTGAAATTAAAGCGCAATCCATAAACAAGCGGGATTTGAAAATAGCTTGTATGCATACTTGCTCCTTTATTTTCTTTTTTAAGATTTTCCCAAAACGCTTTATCGCTATTATTCCATGAGCTTCCTGCTAGGGCAAAGCCTACAAATGCCCCTAAAACTAGCTTCTTGCTATCTATGAAATTATACAAATAATCCGCCCCTACACCATAAATAGAATTATTAATGCTTACACCATGAAAGGCTTTACTATAAGCGTAATCATAAAAACCATACGCTCGAATACCATTTCTTTTTTTGTTGCCAAAGAACCATTTATATCCAGCATTAACCCCAAAGCCTACCATACTAGAAATTTTTGAAACATCTTTGCTGGGGCTTAAGAGAGATTCTAGGCTTTGAGTTAGAGACTCTATTTGTGGGCTAATGACTGAAATAGTTGTATTAGCCACAGCAATATTAGATTGAGCGTTAGAAGTATAATTGTAGTGCAAATGACTATCAGTAAAAGCAGATTTACCATCAGAACCTATTGCTTGTTTTAAAGTTACTGGCAAAAAATCTAAATTATCTATTTTACTATTAGCATTAAAACTTAATTGACCCAAAGTGTCTTTAATGGGTTTGCCCTGTAAAAAATCAATAAAGGTTTGCGTATCAAAAAGAGGAACAATACTTACTCCAAAGGCTTCTTTCCTTCTTGATGTTGTGATGTGAGTTTCATTTTTTTGAGCTAAATTTTCTTTATTGTTTGTATAATCAAATTCAATTCGAGCCTTACCATAAGGCGTATCATTTGGTGTGGAAGTCGTCATTAAAAGGTTTATCCAAGTGTCAGCAATTTTTTTAGTTTCATTATATAAATTTTCGCCAAGAGTAGTATTTTTAAATTTATTGTTTAGGTTTGTATCTTTTGGGTTAGCTAGTGATGGGTCTCTAGTATTGAAACTAGTTATAAGCTTATCTGCTTCTTTAATTAAAGTGGGAATGCTTTGTATCGCCTTTTTGTTAGCATTTTTTATACCCTCTTGTTCTTTTAAAAGCTTGGTTAAGGGGGTGAGTTTGGTTCTAATCTCTTTTATAGTGGCTAACTTTTGAGCTTCTGTCGTAGGGTTATAATACACATCGCCCTTTTTCTGCGATTGTAAGAGCGAATACTGAAACCCTACGCTTAGATAAGCTCCATTATCTTCGGCTAGGGCGGTAGTTACCCCCCCCCCATAAATAAAGCCATAGAGAATAAAGTGTTCGCTAATGTATTGTTTAAAAACTGATTTTTAAATCCTATTCTTATCACTTTTTGCATGTTTTTATTCCTTTATGTTAATTTAAGTTACTAAATTTAAGTTAAAAATAAAATTTGAGTATTATAAGATTTGTTTGTTTAATGTTTGTTTAATGTTTAACTTTTTCAAACAAATAGCATGGTTTTGGTGTGGGGTTAAAAGTTTGGTTAATTTTTCAAGGGGTAGTTGTGTTAAAATACTTCAATAATAAGAAAATCTGTGGAGTAAAGTTGAATGGAAGTGAATTATCATATATTTTTTGATGAGGCTAGAGAGTTTTTAAATGATAGGATTTATAACGATTATTTACGCCGTTTTGCTTATGGTATTGATGCGTCATGTTATCGTTATGTTCCTAAGATTGTTATTCAAGTTAAGAATGAAGAAGAAGTTCAAAAACTCTGTGTTTTGGCTCAAAAACACAGCGTAACTCTAACTTTTAGAGCTGCAGGGAGTTCCTTATCGGGGCAAGCAAGCTGTGATGGCGTGCTAGTAGTCGCATCGCATTTTTTTCAGGACGCTAAAATTTTAGATAACGCTAAGAGTATTCAGCTTTCATGTGGGATTATAGGAAGTAACGCAAACGCTCTTTTAAAGCCTTATAGTAAAAAAATAGGCCCAGACCCCGCTACCATAAACACTGCTATGATAGGGGGGATTTTAGCCAATAACGCAAGCGGAATGTGTTGTGGTGTGGAGCAAAACAGCTACAAAACCTTAAAATCTCTAAGAGTCATTTTTGCTGATGGCACTCTTTTAGACACTTCTAAAAAAGAGAGCGTTGAGAGTTTTAAAAACACGCACAAAGATTTGATTGAAAGCGTTTTAAATTTAAGAAAAGAAATCTTAGAAGATGATAATTTGCACGCCTTAATTAAGAAAAAATATGAAATCAAAAACACCACCGGCTATAGTTTAAACGCTCTGATTGACTTTGAAGACCCTATGGAGATTATTAGTCATTTATTCATAGGCTCTGAAGGGACTTTAGGATTTATTTCAAGTGCGGAGTTAGAATGCGTTAAAGATTATACCCATAAAACTTGTGCGTTATTATTTTATGAAAATTTAGAAGAATGCGCCAAAGCCGCTCAAATTCTAGCCACATTAAAAGCCAAGCACCCTAGCATGATTTCTTCAGCAGAGCTTATGGATTATGCGTCTTTAAAAAGCGTGAAAGATTTAGATGGCATGCCTAGTGTAATTAAAGAAATCAAAGAGCCTAATGCATGCTTACTCATTCAAAGTGAAAGCGATGAAAAATCTATTTTAGAAAACAATATGCAAACGATTTTGAGAGCCTTAAGTGTTATACCTGTGGCATTAGATTCTCAAATCAGCAGTGAGTCTAGCATCTATAATTCATGGTGGAAGATTAGAAAAGGAATTTTTCCTATCGCAGCGTCAAAAAGAAAAAGCCAAAGTTCTGTCATTATTGAAGATGTGTGCTTTAGTAAAGAGAATTTTATTCAAGGTGCAGTCGCTATTGAAGAGCTTTTAAAAACGCATGGCTTTAAGGATAGTAGCATTATTTTTGGGCATGCCTTAAGCGGGAATTTACACTTTGTTGTTACGCCGATTTTAGAAAATGAAGTAGAAAGAAAGGCGTTTGAAAAATTAGTCTCTGACATGGCTCTTATGGTGAGTGAGTCTCAAGGCTCTATTAAAGCAGAGCATGGCACAGGCAGAATGGTAGCCCCCTTTGTAGAAATGGAGTGGGGAGAAAAAGCCTACAAAATCCATAGAAAAATCAAAGAATTGTTTGACCCTAAAGGGATTTTAAACCCTGATGTGATTATCACTGATGACAAAGAAATCCATACTAAAAATTTAAAAAGTATTTATCCTATTGAAGAGCATTTGGATATGTGCATGGAATGTGGGTTTTGTGAAAGGATTTGCCCTAGCAAGGAATTATCTTTAACTCCAAGACAGCGCATTGTGGTTCATAGAGAGATTGAACGCTTAAAAGAGAGAGTAAAACATGGGCATAATGAAGATAAAACTTTATTAGATGAGTTTTTAAAAGGGGCTGAATATTTAGCGTATGAGACTTGTGCGGTGTGTCATATGTGTTCTACTCTATGCCCTTTAAAAATTGATACCGGAAGTATTGCTTTAAATTATTATCAAACAAACCCCAAAGGCGAAAAGATTGCCTCAAGTATTTTAAATAACATGCAAACAATGACTAAGGGTGCTAAATTTTCTTTAAAAAGTGCCAGCGTGGCTCAAAATATCTTAGGCTCTAAAGGTCTAGTTAGTCTAACTAAAGGGATTAAAAAATTCATTAAGCCCTTTCCTAAGGCCTTTCATTACATGCCTAAAAACAACGCCTATATTTTAGAGAATAAAAACTATGAGAGTGGAGAAAAAGTCATTTACTTTAGCACTTGTATCAACCGCTCGTTTGCTCCATCAAAATTTATGGTTGATACTAGAAGCATTCAAGAAGTGTTTGAATCCTTATGTAAAAAGGCAAAGGTCTCTGTTCTTTACCCTAACGAATTAAGTTCGCTTTGTTGTGGGAAAGCCTTTATTAATTACACCGAATTGACTAAGCAAAATAACGAAAAAAATCATGCGATTTTCTTAAAATTAAGTGATAATGGAAAAATTCCCATTGTCTTAGACCATAGTGCATGTTCAACGCATTTTATCAAGCAAATGAAAGCCTACAAGGATTTAAAAATCTATGATTTGAGCGTGTATATTGAAGAAGTTTTAAGTTCTAAATTAGAATTTAAAGCTATTGATGAAGACATTGGATTATATACTATGTGTGCCTTAAAACTAGAAAATAAAGAAGAGTTATTGTTGAATTTAGCTAAAAAATGCACAACAGGTGAGATTATTATCCATGCTGATACAGGCTGTTGTGGGTTTGCTGGAAATAAGGGCTTTTTTACCCCTGAATTAAATGAGAGCGCTTTAAAAGGTTTTGAAGAATTTTATAAAGCCTATAAGATTAAAAGGGGCTTTTCAACTTCTAGCACTTGTGAAATCGGCTTGAGTGAAAAAACACAATTTTCTTGGCAACATATCGCTTACTTAGTAGATGCTTGCACGCTTTTAAAATAATGTATAATTAAGGACTTTTCTTTAAAGGTTAAATAGAATTGAATAACACTCTCAAACATCTTGCCATTATTATGGATGGTAATGGTAGATGGGCTAGATTACAGAATAAGGCTAGGGCTTATGGGCATAAAAAAGGCGTAAAAACCCTTAAAGACATTACGATATATTGTGCGAATAAAAAGCTAGAATGCTTGACTTTATACGCTTTTTCTACTGAAAATTGGAAACGCCCCAAAAGTGAAGTGGATTTTTTAATGAAAATGCTTAAAAAGTATCTTAGAGATGAAAGGCCTACTTATTTGAGTAACTCTATACGCTTTAAAGCGATAGGAGATTTAGAAGGCTTTTCTAAGGAATTAAAAGACACGATTTTACAGCTTGAAGAAGATACCAAGCATTTTAAGGACTTTACGCAGGTTCTAGCTCTCAATTATGGCTCTAAAAATGAACTCACTAGAGCGTTTAAAAGCTTATTAGAAACCCCCCCCAAAAACACCAAAATTTTAGAAAACTTCAAAAATTTAGAAAACACCAAAAATTTAGAAAACTTAGAAAATGAAATTTCTAGGCGTTTAGATACACATGATTTACCTGAGGTGGATTTATTACTACGCACAGGGGGGGAAATGCGTTTGTCTAATTTTTTATTGTGGCAATCTAGCTATGCGGAATTGTTTTTCACGCCGATTTTATGGCCAGATTTCACCCCCAAAGATTTAGAAAACATTATCAGCGATTTTTATAAAAGAGTGCGTAAGTTTGGGGAACTGAAATGCTAGTAGAAATTGAGAATTTAAGCAAATCCTATGGGAGTTTAAAAGCCTTAGACAATATCAGTCTCAAACTTCCTAAAAAGCAATTTATAGGGCTTTTAGGTCCTAATGGGGCGGGTAAAACTACTTTGTTAAAAATTTTAGCTGGATTAAATTTGAATTATCAAGGAAAAGTGAAAATTTTAGGCAAAAGCATCGGCATAGAGACCAAAAAAAGCGTGGCGTTTTTAAGCGATGGCGATTTTTTAGACCCTGAAAGTTCGCCTTTAAAAGCCATCGCTTTTTATAAGGATTTTTTTAACGACTTTGATGAATCAAAAGCCCTAGATTTACTCAAATGTTTTCAAGTGCCATTAACAAGAAAATTTAAAGCCCTTTCAAAAGGCATGAGAGAAAAATTACAACTTATTTTAACTTTATCACGAGATTCTTCTTTATATCTTTTTGATGAACCAGTGGCTGGCATTGACCCCATTGCAAGAGAAGAGATTTTTGAATTAATCGCTAATGAATTTAGCAAAAATGCGAGCTTATTAGTCTCTACGCATTTAGTGGTTGATGTGGAAAAGTATTTGGATAGTGCGATTTTTTTAAAAGAAGGGAAAATGATGGCGTTTGGAAATATTGAAACATTAAAAGGCGATTGTCATAGCTTAGAAATGGCGTATAAAATGGCGTTGAGATAAGTGCTAGTCCCTATGTGAATAAAATTAATGGCTATGCTATTAGATGTTTTGGGTTTCAAAAAATGCGATATTTTTTCAAATAACCCCTATATACAAGGCTTTTAACCGCTTAAATAAAACTAATTTTAGGGGCTTGTTTTTGGGGTTTTGTAAAGTTTATCATATAAATTTACTCACCCATACAAACCCACAAAAGATGCCTAAATAAGGCGTTTTTAGTTTTGTTTGCTTGCTTTAAGAGTTAGTTTTAGCAAATTAGCTAAAGAATGACAAAAACATGGTTTTAAGAAAATGAGTTTTACAATAAAAATATAATATAAAACAAACTTTCTTAAAAAAATCAAAGAATGCTAGATAAGATTAAAGCAAAAACAACACTTTTATGAAAAACATTTTTTGAGCTGTCAATATTAGAATAAGGTCTTTATTTTTACATTCAAAGTCTGGTTTGAGAGTGTTGTTTAATTAGAGATTTCAAAAACAATGATTTTCTTTAATATTATTTGACTATTATAATTCACCCTATAAACCTTATGGTTAAGGCAATTTAGGTAAATTCTAGGTATCTTTGGGGTTTTCTATGCTTTGGCGTAGGGATTGCATGCCTTTGATTTTCTTTATTCTCTAGCATGCCTGTTACTAACCCCCATTCTATTAATGAGCGTTTAAAACCACTAAGATGCATAAAAGACAATCATTTTCAAGCATAGAGCATGCAAATCTCTCAAACCATTAATGAGATATTTTTCCATGCTATCCTAGTATATTCTTTAAAACACCCACCCATAATTCATAAACACATGCATGTTGTTAAAGTTTTCATTCAAAGCCACTTCGTTGATAGTTTCTTCTGTAAGTAGTTGGGCTTTAATGTTTTGTTTAATAAGTGGCATACTAATTCCTAGAGAGATTTTAGAATGCTTGTAGCGGTAGTTAAAGCCTGTAGTGAAATAGACATTGCCTTTATGCTTGCTAGCGTTAATCATACCATTGAATTGATAGCGGTTATACAAGGCTCTAGCTCCAGCAAAGACTCCAAAAGAAGATTTGAAGTTTTTATCTTTATAGACATTGATAAAGTCTATTAAGAGATTCACTCCACCCCCTACTCCATATTGTTGTGTTTTGTTTAATAAGCCTTGTCTTTTAGAATAGTTGTAATTAAACATAGCATAGTAAGAAAGACCGATAATGTTGTTGAAATAGTTTTGATAACCTATTTGGGTGTTGAAGCCTAGGGTGGGGTTTTTTAGGGCTTTATTTTGCAAGGCTTGAACACTTTCTAAAAGAGTAGCACTCATGGTGTTTAGGGCATTCTCAAACGCACCTTTAGGAACATCTTGCAATGCCATATCGGCACAATTATATAGATTAGGGTTACAATCATCATAGTAAGGGTCTCTAGTGGGACTATTATAACCCCAACCATAATAAGGGTATCCATATCCATAAGGATACAGCTTGCTAGGGTCATTACCGGCTATTTTTTGGTTCTCTAATTGATGAGCCACTGACACCTTTGCACTCACGGAACCCCATGGACCTCCACTTGATGAACCCCCACCATAATTCGCAGGCAAATCTTGATAATTAATAGGTAATTCATTTGAATTAGCTAATTTCAACCACGCATCAGTAGTAACGCTAGAAAATCCTCCACCTAAATGATAATACTCGCTATAAGTCAAATTGCTATCATGCCCCCAACCTTTGGTGTGTCCAAATTCATGGAAAAAAGTATGGAACATGTAGCGGTAAATGTCAGCATTAGTAATATTTTCATTATAAGTCCTAAGCAAGTCGTTATAATTAGGATTAACAAAGCTTGCATTCACGGCCATACTGCGACGATTAGCCCAACCAAATGCCCCACCATTCCTAACAACTCTCACAGCTAAATTATTACTATCTTGTCTAAACTGGTCTATTAAAGATTGTTTGTCAATATCATCAAACTGCACACTATCACTAGAACCATGAAATTTAAAATTGGCACCCAACATAGCATCTTTCCATACTTGAGAGTCTAAAGTGCCAGCTAAATTAAGATACATATTGACATAGTTTTGAGCTTGTTGGGCAGTTGGAGTATCAAGACAACCTGGATTACTATTGTAGCTAGGACAACCATTGCCACTTTGAAAAGTGCCATTTATATTAGTCGTAATTTTATCTATGGCTTCTAAAACCCTTTTTGTATGGTCGTTAGGGTCGCTTGAGTTTTGTGTGTCATCGTATCTAAACTCAAAATTTTGAGTATTTACGGCTTGTATGTCCGCACTACTAAACGCTGAAATTTTACTTTTATCCAGTGTGATATGTGAATTTTTAGGAATATTGTCAAAAGTTGCCAACGCTACATCTCTATAGCCTTTAGAGTTACCACTATCTGCTACCTTAACCACTAATTTTACATTTTTCAAATCATAGGGTAAGGAATTTTTAATATGAATGGTTGAATTGCTTGCATCAAAGGTAGTAGCTATGGGGTTAGTGGTAGAAAAGGTTTGCCCCACAACATTACTATCGGTAAAAAGGGTTGTAGTTTCACTAGAAACAACATTAACATGTGAAAGGGTTACGCCGTTGGCACTAATATTAGCATAAGAAGGCGTAGAGTGGTCCAACCCTGTATATAAAGGAGCGCATGTTTGACCTGTGCTTTTAACTCTCTCTTGGCACTCTTGATTTTTACGCTCAATTTCTTCTTGGTATTTTTGCTTTTGAGTAGTAGCTACAGGGTCAGGCTGTGCTGGGGCATCAGCTTGGGCTTGGTCTTTTTGTTCTGAGGTCTTATGTTGCCCCTCTTCAGAAACACCTTCTACAACCACTGCAGAGGAGGCTGTGGTGCTTTCTTGTTCTGTATTCTTAGCTTGTTGCGTGCTTTCTGTTTGACCAGAACTTACTTGAGAAGGGGTTTCGCTTTCTTCATGAGAATGGGCTTCGTGCGAGTGGTTTGAACGGCTAGTTGATTCTTCTTTAGTTGTCTTTCTAGGTTGATAACCCTGCTGATACAAGCCATTCCCTATGATTGATTGTGGGTTTGGGCGTTTTTTAACGCTCTCTGTGATACTAGACATACCTGTTTCAAACCCTGCTTGTATGAAAAATCCGCTTTTTGGATGGGCTTCTAAATTACTCCATAATCCTACAAGTGCTAAACACACACTTTTGCTTAAGTGTGTAAGATTATTCCTAAAATTTTGCATTTTACTCTCTCTCTCTCTCTCGTTTTAGTCATTGCTTATCCTTAATCTGCTTTTAATCTTACCTTAATTGTAGCTAAAAACTTGTGGTTAAGCTTCTTTTTGAAATAGTAATACTATACACGACACACTTTGTATTACTATTCTTTACCATAACATAGCAATATACGATGCTAAAATACATCACTACTAGTTAAAACCAAAAATTAGCATTGATTATCTTAATGGCATTTTGTAGCAATTTTTGCAACAAGTATCAAGTATCAAGTATTGAAAGTATTATCTAAAGATGAAAGTTAGACCAAACATCTCAAGTGTTTAGCTTAACTTTATTAAAGACTAGATTTTAATTTTTAGCTGTTTGAGCGCATCGCACGCTCCCTTAGCCCCCAATTTACAGCCCTTTTTGAAATTTTCTATCGCTTCTTTTTCCTTGCTAGATACCCCTTCGCCATTGTATTGCATAGCCCCTAGATTGAAACACCCTCCACCATTTTTCAGTTCGCATGCCTTAGTATAACGAGCAAGGGCTTCTTTAAAATTTTTCGCTGTGCCTTCGCCATGGTGATACATATTGCCCGCATTAAAACACCCCGGACTATCTTTTAGTTCGCAAGCCTTATCATACATAGCAAGAGCTTTTTTCAAATCTTTAGGCGTACCTCTAGCATTATCATACAAACTTCCTAAAATCGTGCAACCATCAGCGTCGTTCAAATCACAAGCCTTGGTAAAGTATTCTAAGGCTTTTTTAAAATCTCTTGTTACCGCCTTACCATCATGATAAATCCCTCCTAAGCTCGCACACCCTTCAGCATATTTCAAATCACAAGCCTTAGAGTAATATTGTAAAGATTTTTTGATGTTTTTGGAAACACCTTGCCCATCATAATACAAATTAGCGGCATTAAAACACCCATTGCTATAATCTAAATCACAGCTTTTTGTGTAAAACTGAGCGGCCTTTTTAAAATCCTTTTCTACCCCATGCCCAGAGTAGTATAACACGCCTAGATTAAAGCACCCACTATTCTCTTTCAAATCACAGGCTTTTTCAAAATATTTCTTAGCCTTAGTAAAATCTTGCTCTTTGTAACTCTTTGCACCCAAACTCACAAGCTCTTTAGGGTCTTGTGCGGCCACTAAACCCATTACGCATAACGCACTCAAACACAAAACTTTGAAAGTTGCTTTTTTGACACTTTCTAACATGATATATCTCCTTATTAAAAATTTTATTATAGTATTATTAAGCAAATACAACTACCATGCCCTATATTATCTTAAACCTCAGCTAGTGCTTGCTTACAAATTTCTATGATTTTATCCCACTCTTTGCTTTTAACTAAATCTTTAGGTGTAAGCCAACTTCCCCCAACACATAAAACATTTTCTAAATTCAAATAAGTGTGCATGTTATTCAAACTAACACCGCCTGTGGGGCAAAATTTCACTTCCTTAAAAGGGCCATTAAAGGCATTTAAAAGCTTTGCTCCCCCAATGTTTTCAGCAGGAAAAAATTTTAAAGTATTGTAGTCAAATTCTAAAGCTTGCATGACTTCACTACTACTAGAAACTCCGGGTATTAAGGGTATATCTTTTTTCTTTGCATATTCTAAAAGAGTGGGTGTAAGACCCGGACTAATAAAAAACTCTGCCCCCCTACTTTTAGCTTGCTCTAATTGAGTGGTGTTTAAAATCGTGCCAGCACCCACACACATATCTGGCACACTCTTAGCAATAAGCTCTATACTTTCTAAAGCACAGCTTGAACGCAAAGTTACTTCTATGATTTTAATACCCCCCCCTATTAAGCTTTGTGCAAGTGGCACAGCGTCTTCTAAACTCTCAATCACAACCACAGGAACAATAGGGCTAATTTGTAAAAATTCTCTTATTTTATTTTGCATTTTAACTCCTCAATATTATATTTTTATACCAAAACTCATCGCACCTTCTTCGGCACTATTCACATTCAGTCTTAAGCTAGTAAATAGCTCTCTACCCACCCCAAAACTTGGCTTTTCTAAGTCTTTTAAAGTTTCTAAAAACAAGGGGTTAATTTCTCTATTCTCAAAATCCTTTTCAAGCACATTCAAGGCGTTATTAGGAGCGTCTAGTTCTATTAAATCGCCATCTTTAATCTTAAGTATCGCTCCATTTAACGCTCCTTCAGGGCTTAAATGAATCGCACTAGGCACTTTCCCACTCGCCCCGCTCATACGCCCATCAGTAATGAGTGCGACCTTGTAACCCATATCTTGCAATGCCCCTAAAGGCGTGGTGAGTTTGTGTAACTCTGGCATGCCATTAGATTTAGGTCCTTGGAAAGGTAGAATGGCAATAAAATCTCTCTCTAATTCTTTATTTTTAAAGCGTTCTAAAAACTCGCTTTGAGACTTAAAAACAATCGCTTGTGCTTTGATTTTTCTATGCTCTTCTTTAATGGCTGAGATTTTAATCACAGCTCGCCCCAAATTACCCTTTAAAATTTTAAGCCCCCCATTCGTTGCAAAAGGCTCACTAAATGGGCGTAAAATCTCTGTATTTAGGCTATTTTCTATGGCGTTTTTATACACCAAATGATTGTCTTCTAAAAAGGGGTTTTTAGTATAATTTTGCATACCTTTTTCTTTTTCTGTATCCATAATAGTGTGAGCGTCTTCAAATAAAAGCCCATTTTTTAACAATTCCTTAATGACAAAAGCTAGTCCGCCACTTGCTTCAAAAGCATTCACATCAGCTGAGCCATTAGGATAAACTTTAGCTAAAAGGGGTGTGAGATTTGAAATGGCGTCAAAATCATCCCAATTAAGAATAATCCCACAAGCCCTAGCGATAGCAATTAAATGTAAAGTATGGTTTGTGGAGCCCCCTGTTGCCATTAAACCTATAAGAGCGTTAAGGATATTTCTTTCATCTATGAGTTTGGCTAAGGGTAGAACCTTACCACTAGCTAATTTTCTAGCGCTTTCTTCTACTAAAACAGAGCGTAAGGGGTTGTTAGGGTTGATAAAACTAGAATTTGCCACATGCAAGCCCATAAATTCCATCATCATTTGATTAGAATTAGCGGTGCCATAAAAAGTGCAAGTGCCTACGCTATGATAACTTTGCATTTCCACTTTTAGTAATTCTTCTCTACTAATTTTTCCTATCGCAAAATCTTGGCGTGCTTTGGCTTTTTTATAATTTTCTATCCCACTACTCATAGGACCACTTGGCACAAAAATACCCGCTAAATTTCCAAAACTTAACGCCCCTATAAGTAAGCCTGGCACAATTTTATCACACACACCCAAGTAAAACGCCCCATCAAAAACATTATGGCTTAATCCAATAGCTGTGCTTAAAGCGATAGTATCTCTACTAAATAGGCTCAATTCCATGCCTTCATAACCTTGCGTGATACCATCACACATCGCTGGCACACCACTAGCTACGCTTGCATAGGCATTATGCTCTTGCAACTCTTTCTTAATCAAATCGGGGTAATTTTTCAAAGGCTGGTGGGCTGAAAGCATGTCATTATAAGCTGTGATGATAGCAAAATGCTTTTTTTTGTGCGAACTTAAGGGCATTTTCAAATGCTCTGGCACGCTCGCATAGGCGTGGGCTAAATTCGCACAGCCTAAGCTCTCCATTTTCGGTTGGTTCTTGGGGTTAAAGGTGTTCTCTAAATAAAAGTCTCGTGTGGCTTTGCTACGCTCTGTAATTTTTTCTTTGATTTGTTTTAAAGAATGCTTAGGCATGGGCGTTCCTTCAATTAAGATTAATTATAATGATAACTCAAAAACACTTACAAAAGGGTTGGTTATGCTGGGTTTTGATTTGGTTCTTTTTGGAGCAACAGGCGATTTAGCCATGCGAAAACTCTTTATTTCACTCTATGAAATTTATATCCATTATGGGTTTAAAGAAAGCACTAAAATTATCGCATCTGGGCGTAAAAACTTGTCTAGCAAAGAATTTTTAACCCTTCTTTGTGAAAAAACACAATTAGACAAAAGAGAAAAGGGTAAAGAATTTTTAGCTCATCTTAGTTA
The DNA here is from genome assembly GCF_000259275.1 of Helicobacter cetorum MIT 99-5656. Lineage (NCBI taxonomy): Bacteria > Pseudomonadati > Campylobacterota > Epsilonproteobacteria > Campylobacterales > Helicobacteraceae > Helicobacter > Helicobacter cetorum. The sequence continues at coordinate 1,794,621 of NC_017735.1, forward strand.
TTTTTGCGTGCGTTTAGATAACCCCAAAGACTTTGAAAGCTTGAGTAAAATCGTTACAAAAAATAAACCCTTAATTTTCTATTTTTCTATCGCCCCAAGTTTTTTTGCAACTACCGCTCAAAATTTAGCCAAAAATGCTCTTAATCACGCTAACGCTCGCCTGATTTTAGAAAAACCCTTAGGGCATGATTTAAAGACTTGCAAAGAAATCGCTCAAACTATCAGTGCCTATTTTAAAGAAGAGCAAATTTTTAGAATTGACCATTATTTAGGAAAAAAAGGCGTTCAAAATATCCTTGAATTACGCTTGAATAACCCTATTTTTAACTCATTATGGGAGCAAATCAGTTCGGTTGAAATTTGCTTGTATGAAACTTTGGGGGTAGAAGAAAGGGGCGAATTTTACGATAAAGTCGGGGCTTTAAGAGATATGGTTCAAAACCATATTTTACAAATTTTATCTCTCATTGCTACAGATTTACCAAAAGATTTAAAAGATTTACGAAAAGAAAAAATCAAGGTTTTAAAGACCTTACAACCCCCTAAAGATTTTGAAAAACAGGTAGTGCGGGCTCAATATCAAGGCTATAGAGATGAAAATAATGTCAATAGCAAGAGCCAAACAGAGACTTTTGTCGCCATTAAAGCCTTTTTAGACACACCTAAATTTAAAAATGTGCCTTTCTATCTAAAAACCGCTAAAAAAATGCCCTATAATCAAACGAGTGTGAAAATCCATTTCAATTCAATTAACACACTGGAATTTTCTCTCTCTCAAAATAAAATCACTCTCACACTAAAAGACAATCAAAACCCCCTTGTTTTGGAAACCCATAACACGCATGAGTTTTTACAACCCTATGCCAAATTACTCTATGATGCAATACAAAATAACCAAAACAATTTCGCCCACCAGCTAGAATTAGAAGCGTCATGGGTTTTTATTGACACGCTTATGGAGAGTTTTATAAACAATGCCACGCCCTTACGCTTCTATGAGAGCCATAATCTAAACGAATCAGAATTTTTAAAACCACTCTATCAATAAAAGGAATTTCATGGGCTATCAATTATTTGAATTTGAGAGTTTAGAAAGTTGCCACAAGGCTTTAATAGAAAATTTTAAGGAATTTTTTAATGCCACTTTAAGAGAACACAACGAAGTTGCTATCGCTTTTTCTGGAGGTAAATCGCCCATTAGCTTATTGCAAAAATTGAGCGTTTTAGATTTAGAATACCAACATTGCTTGGTAAGTTTGGTAGATGAACGCATAGTAACACCAAGTTCTAATGATAGTAACACCAAGCTACTACACGACTACTTATTACAAAATAACGCCAAAAACGCACGCTTAATCTCTCTTTTAGGCGATGACTTGGGCGATAAAAATGCACTTTTAGACTTTGCTAACAAGCATTTCAAACAGCCCCATTTAGCCATTTTAGGCATGGGGACTGATGGGCATACGGCTAGCCTCTTTCCTGAAACGAACGCCTTTTTAAATGAAGAAAAAGAAAATATTGTCTTTACAAAACCTACAAACGCCCCTTATGAGCGACTCAGCATGTCCATTAATGCCTTGGAAAATTGCGAAAAACTTTTTTTAAGCATTAGTGGAACTGAAAAAAGAGAAGTTTTAGAAAAAGCGTTACAGGAAAATGCCCCCTACTCTCTGCCGATTGCTAGAATTTTACACTCTAAAAAAGTTACTACGGAGATATATTATGCCAAAGACTAAAACTTACCCAAGACTATTAGCCGATATCGGTGGCACAAACGCACGCTTTGGCTTAGAAATCGCCCCACGACAAATTGAATACATTGAAGTCTTACAATGTAAAGATTTTGAGAGCTTAAGCGATGCGGTGCGTTTCTATCTCTCTAAATATAAAGAAAATCTTAAATTGCACCCCCTTTATGGCTCTTTTGCTGTGGCTACGCCCATTATGGGCGATTTTGTCCAAATGACTAACAACCACTGGACTTTTTCTATAGAAACCACAAGGCAATGTTTGGGTTTAGAAAAATTGCTTGTGATTAATGATTTTGAGGCACAAGCCTATGCCATTAGTGCGATGCAAGAAAGCGATTTAGCTCAAGTGGGTGGAATCAAATGTGAAATCAACGCCCCTAAGGCAATTTTGGGGCCAGGAACTGGGCTAGGGGTAAGCACTCTTATTCATAATAGTGATGGCTCTTTAAAAGTATTGCCCGGCGAAGGGGGGCATGTGAGCTTTGCCCCTTTTGATGATTTGGAAATTTTAGTGTGGCAATACGCCCGCTCTAAATTCAACCATGTGAGTGCGGAAAGGTTTTTGAGTGGGAGTGGCTTGGTGCTGATTTATGAAGCCCTATCCAAACGCAAAGGTTTTCAAAAAGCAGCCAAGTTAAGCAAGGCTGAGCTGACCCCACAAATTATTAGCGAACGGGCTTTGAATGGGGATTATCCTTTATGCAGATTGACACTAGATACTTTTTGTGCGATGCTAGGCACACTAGCCTCTGATGTGGCTCTTACCTTAGGTGCTAGGGGGGGCGTGTATTTGTGCGGCGGGATAATTCCACGATTTATTGATTATTTTAAAACTTCGCCTTTTAGAGTGCGTTTTGAGACTAAAGGGCGTATGGGAGCGTTTCTAGCTTCTATTCCTGTGCATGTCGTGTTGAAAAAAACTCCTGGACTTGATGGAGCAGGCATTGCGTTAGAGAATTATTTGGTGTAGTAATGCGTTTTAGGGTAGCGGATATTTTTTGTGGTGCTGGAGGGTTAAGCTATGGCTTTTCTACGCACCCAAACTTTGAGTTAATATGGGCTAATGATATAGATAAAGATGCCATTTTAAGCTATCAGGCTAACCATAAAAACACACAAACCATTTTATGCGATATTACACAGCTTAATTGTCAAAATTTGCCACGCACTCAAATTGATATTTTGCTTGGAGGTCCGCCGTGCCAAAGCTACTCCACACTAGGCAAAAGACAAATGGATGAAAAAGCAAATTTATTTAAAGAATATTTGCGTGTTTTAGATTTAGTAAAACCAAAAATATTTATTTTTGAAAATGTCGTAGGTTTAATGTCTATGCAAAAAGGGCAATTATTCAAAAAAATTTGTAGTGCCTTTAAAGATAGGGGTTATATTTTAGAATATACCATTTTAAATGCCTTAGATTATGGTGTGCCTCAAATAAGAGAGCGAGTGATTTTGGTAGGTGTGCTTAAAAACTTTAACAGGCAATTTTATTTTCCTAAACCCACAAAAAAGCATTTTTCCCTAAAAGATGCTTTGGGAGATTTGCCCCAAATTCAGAGTGGTGAAAATGGTAATGCTTTGGGCTATCTTAAAAATGCGGATAATGATTTTTTAAAATTTGTGCGAAATTCTAAAGAATTAAGCGAGCATTCTAGCCCTAAAAATAACGAAAAACTTATAGAAATTATGCAAACACTAAAAGATGGGCAAAGTAAAGATGACTTGCCTAAAGATTTACGCCCTAAAAGTGGCTATATCAATACCTACGCTAAAATGTGGTGGGAAAAACCAGCTCCCACCATTACAAGAAATTTTTCCACTCCAAGTAGTTCTAGGTGTATCCATCCAAGAGATTCTAGAGCGTTAAGTATTAGAGAGGGGGCAAGATTACAGAGTTTTAGAGATGATTACAAGTTTTATGGAAGTGCTAGTGCTAAAAGATTGCAAATCGGTAATGCTGTGCCGCCATTATTAAGTGTAGCACTCGCTCATGCAGTCTTTGATTTTTTAAAGGGGTAAAATGTTTAATAATAACGATTTTAAAGATTATAGAAAATTACTAGGTTTTAATTCGCAAAGTGCTTTTAAGGAATTTTTAGGTGCTAAAGACATAGAGCCTTGTATTGATTTTAATTATTTGAATGCGTTAAAAGAAAGGCTTATTGACATTTTTAGCACTATCAATCATATTTATTGTTTTAAATACAATAAATATGAACTAGAGAATTTTTTTGATTTTATGGAATATGTCTTTTCAAAGATTATTGATAATAACATAATTGCCAAACTCACTAATCAAGGCAGAAGACCTGAAGAGGTGTGTTTTTCTTGGATGCGTGGGTTTCTAGTAGCAGAGTTTTTTAAAGATTTTATCGCTTATCTTTTTGGCACACAAAAAGACACAATCAAATTTTTTGGCGGTGATAATTTTGATAACATAGAAAACTTTAAGAGAAGCCCTAAGGCAGATTTTCTGTTAAATAATCGTTTATTGCTAGAAGTCCAAAGCGGATTTCAAGGAATAAATGACATTAAACAACATAAGGTCTTAGAAGCCAAAAGGCGTTTAGAAGAAAATAAAATCCCTACCATTGTAGTGCATTTTGACTTATTTAATGGGCAAGCGGCATGTGTAGACATTTCTAAAATCAAAGAAAATGATTTAAACTGGATAACTCGTCAGCAAATGGAAGGGCAAAGCGTGTTTAATATAGCACAAAACTTTTTTAATTATAAGATTACAGAAATTCCTAATACTCAAATTATCTATTAAGCTGAAAACACCTTAGCCTTGTATAAAAAGAAAAAGAGTATTAGAAGCGTAATAGTAAAATGGGCGGTGATAATGCTTAGGGGTGAAAAGTAGTGCAATTCTAAACTGCTTAGCGATAAGATTAGCACAGAGATTACACGCACACAGCTTGACATAAGTGATGAGAGTGATGAAATATTGTTTTTGGAAACAAAGCTTGAAAATTGATAGCCCAAACAATAGCTCATGTAAGTGAAAAACGCCACCATTAACGCATACACCCCTATGAATAAATAAGGTATGTTAGTGAGCAATAAGGGGCTAATGCTAAGTAAGACTACAAGACAACTCAAAGTGATTTTTTGACTATAACTAGATGCTTTGAGAAAATGAACCAGTATAGAAATCACTTGAAAAGCGATGTAGAATATAAAAAGGTGTTGCTCTTTGATGCCTTGAGCCAAAAAATACGCTTGCCACATATTAAAATGGCTCATAAAAAAGAGTGGCACAATCAAATGCCCTACTAACAAAATTTTAAGCTTGGGATTGTCTCTAAGCTCCTTAAGACTTCCTTTGACTTGTTCCTTGAGTAATTTTAATCCTTTTTGAGTTTTCTTGGGGATTTGATTTTCTTTAAAAAAAGAAATAATAATTAGCATGCATAACAGCACTAAAAAAAGTGCCACCATATACATGCTTGCATGCATTTTTGAATACAAAAACGAGCCAAAAGAACTCCCCATAATCATGCTTAAATAAGTGATTTGATTATTTCTAGCTAAAAATTTGGATAAATCTTGCTTGTTCTCTTTAATATCTGTAATGAGTGTGGCATCAATAGTGCCACTCTTGCAAGCACTAGCAATACCATAAAACCCCCATGCTAAAAGCATGAGTATAAAGCTATCAAAAAATAGCACGCAACAAAAACTAGCGATTAAAAAGAGATTAGAAAAGAGAAATAAATTTTTCCTACTCATCAAATCCGCTAAAACGCCGCTTGGATATTCAGCCACTAACACACAGAAACTAAAAAAGGTTTGCACGAGTAAAATTTCACTTAAACTTAGCCCCTTAGAAAGCAATAAGGGGGTCAAAATCGCATGGGGCAAAGATTGAGCGATAAGTAAGAGAAAATTCGCCCCATAGTAAGCTAAAATGTTTTTTCTTAGAGTTTCCATTTGAGAATTATAATTAAAACTAGTTTATAATGGCTTGTATCTTTTAGACTTAAGGGGTATTTGATGCTCACACAATTAAAAACTTATCCAAAATTACTCAAGCATTATGAAGAGTTCAAAGAAGTTTGCATGCGTGATTTGTTTCTCAAAGATAAAGAGAGAGCGAGTCGCTATTTTGTGCAATTTGGTGGCTTAAGTTTAGATTATTCCAAAAACCGCTTGAACGACACGACCTTAAAGCTTCTCTTTGAACTAGCCAATGATTGCTCTTTGAAAGAAAAAATTGAAAGCATGTTTAAGGGCGAAAAAATCAATACCACCGAAAAGAGAGCTGTTTTACACACCGCATTAAGAAGTTTGAATGATACAGAAATATTGCTAGATAGTATGGAAGTGTTAAAAAGTGTTAGAAATGTTTTAAAACGCATGCGAGCCTTTAGCGATAGCGTGCGAAGTGGTAAAAGACTAGGCTATACCAATCAAATCATTACCGATATTGTCAATATTGGTATAGGGGGGTCGGATTTAGGGGCATTAATGATTTGCACCGCCCTAAAACGCTACGCCCACCCACGATTGAACATGCATTTTGTTTCTAATGTAGATGGCACACAAATTTTAGATGTTTTAGACAAACTCAATCCCGCAAGCACGCTTTTTATTGTGGCTTCTAAGACTTTTTCTACCCAAGAAACTCTAACCAACGCCCTGACGGCTAGAAAATGGTTTGTAGAAAGGAGCGGTGATGAAAAGTATATCGCTAAGCACTTTGTAGCGGTCTCTACCAATAAAGAAGCGGTGCAACAATTTGGCATTGACGAGCATAACATGTTTGAATTTTGGGATTTTGTAGGGGGGCGTTATAGCTTGTGGTCTGCTATAGGATTGTCTATTATGATTTATTTGGGGAAGAAAAATTTTAACGCCCTTTTAAAAGGGGCGTATTTAATGGACGAGCATTTTAGAAACGCCCCTTTTGAAAGCAACTTGCCTGTTTTGATGGGATTAATTGGCGTGTGGTATATCAATTTCTTTAAATCAAAGAGCCATTTAATCGCCCCTTATGACCAATATCTAAGGCATTTTCCTAAATTTATCCAGCAACTTGATATGGAGAGTAATGGCAAACGCATTACCAAAAAAGGCGAAGTAGTCAATTACGACACTTGCCCTATTATTTGGGGCGATATGGGAATCAATGCTCAACACGCCTTTTTCCAGCTCTTACACCAAGGCACACATTTAACGCCCATTGATTTTATCGCTTCGTTGAATAAAAAGGGCAACGCTAAGGGGCATCATGAAATTTTATTCAGCAATGTTTTAGCTCAAGCTCAAGCTTTTATGAAGGGCAAAAGTTACGAAGAGGCGTTCGGCGAATTGCTTTCAAAAGGTTTAGAAAAAGATGAGGCGCTAGACTTAGCCAAACACAGAGAATTTTCTGGCAATCGCCCTTCTAATATCCTTTTATTAGAAGAGATTTCACCAAGCAATATGGGTGCATTAGTGGCTCTTTATGAACATAAAGTCTTTGTGCAAGGGGTTGTTTGGGATATTAATAGCTTTGACCAATGGGGTGTGGAACTAGGCAAAGAGTTAGCTGTGCCGATTTTACAAGAATTAGAGGGGCATAAAAGCAACGCTTATTTTGACAACTCTACCAAGCATTTAATAGAATTGTATAAGGACTATAATCAAAAACTACAATAACGCATTGCTACAAGGGGTTCTAAACCCTATCATAGCCAGCAACCTTAACATGTGCCACGCTTAATATAGAGTCAACGATTTTTATAACACTGATAGCACCATGTATTAACTATTAAAATTTTAGTAGAGTAGATTCTTCACATACTAGCATTTTTTGCCTTTAAAAATTTCAAAAAAAATGAAATTTCTCATCATGCCTACTATTTTACATATTAAAATTGAGTCAATAAAACTAATATCATAAAATCAAACAGCTATAGAGTATTTGCTTTGTTAATCTCATTATAAGGGGCATTGTATGAAAAAGGGCATTGCAAATGTTTTTCTTACTACCTTTGGAGCATTGCTTAGTTTTAGCACTTCTTTGCAAGGCTTTGATGTTAAGCTCAATGGTTTTATTGACCAATCTAGCACCATCGGTTTCAATCAGGATAAAATCAATAGTGAAAGAGGTGTCTATCCTACGCCACAATATGCAACGATTGCTGGTTATTTAGGGGTTGATTTTAGTCTGTTACCCAAAAAAGTTTCTGACCATGTTTTAAAAGGCAAAATTGGAGGCTTGATAGGGTCAATTATCTATGATGGCACTTCTAAATTTAAAGATGGCTCTATCGCTTATAATCTCTTTGGTTACTACGATGGGTTTATGGGGGGCTATACCAATATTTTACAAACAGATAGTCCTGCAATTGAAAACCAAAAACGCAATCGTGATGTCCGTAATTATGTGTTCAATAATGCATATTTAGAATACCGCTATAAAAATTATTTTGAGATTAAAGCCGGACGCTACCAATCCACTATGCCTTATAGAAGCGCACAAACCCAAGGCTTTCAGGTTTCTGGAGAGTATAAACACACACGCTTGACTTGGTTTAGCTCTTTTGGCAGAGCGTTTGCCTACGGCTCGTTTTTGATGGACTGGTATGCAGCTAGAACGACTTATAGTGGGGGCTATACCAAAAACAATCAAGGAGGTTATGACAAACATGGGAAAAAGGTTCTCTATGGCACCCATGCTTTACAGGCCACCTATAAACACCAGCATTTAGCCTTAGAAGGCTTTTATTATTTTTCACCACAAATTTTCAATGCCCCAGGTGTTAAAATCGGTTGGGACACTAATCCTAATTTTGATGGCGTAGGCTTTCGCTCTAATACGACCATTACAGGATTTTTTCCATTTTACTACCCTTGGATGATTGTTAATTCTAGTGGAAAACCGGTATATAAGTATGACACGCCAGCAACCAAAAATGGGCAAAATCTCATTATCCGTCAACGCTTTGATTTTAACAATTACAATGTATCCATCGCATTTTATAAGGTGTTTAGAAATGCAAATGGCTGGGTAGGTAATATGGGTAATCCCAGTGGTGTAATGATGGGAAATAACAGCATGTATGCCGGCTATACCGGCACAGCCCTTAAAAGGAATGCCACGACCATTCTTATCTCTTGTGGTGGCACTCATTTTGCAAAAAAATTCACATGGAAATTTGCCACGCAATATTCCACTGCGGTTGTATCATGGGAAGCAAGAGCCATGATTTCCTTAGGCTATAAGTTTTCTAACGCTCTGAGTGCTAACATAGACCTTGTGTATTATGGCATACATACCAATAAGGGCTTCAAAGCGGGTGAGAACGGACCTGTTGCTAAAGATTTTCCTGCTCTCTACTCTGATAGAAGTGCGTTATACACTAGCCTAGTAGCGTCTTTTTGATGCTACATTTTTACCCTATTTCACAGCTACTCTAAGGGGTTTAAAAATTGACCCCCCTACTTTGACTATTCAAGTGGCTTTGACATACGGGGTTTCAGCAAGCGGTGGATAAACTTTATTTTTGAAATACGCGTTCAAGCAAATTCTTATGCTCGCAATCAATACTAAGAGCGCTACAATCATAAAAAACACGCATAAAATCGCATTAATCGTATGGTTAAACAAGGATTTTTTAAGCGAGTTTAATTCTTTTTCATCAGTCGTTATAGCGATTTTTTCTTTTAAAATTTGCATGTGTGCCACATGGGAGACATTATTAAGCACCATATCATCACTTTTTGGCATAACTTTTAAAATACCGCTATAAAAAGTGATAAACAAAATGAGAGCCGCTGGAATAGCGCTTACCATTGCCCCTTTAAAACGCCCCATTTTAAACAGCACTGTAGTAACCAATAATAACGCCATGCCCGCTAACATCTGGTTACTCACGCCAAATAAAGGCCATAGCGTATAAATTCCCCCCTTAGGGTCAATCGTGCCTTGATACAAGAAATACCCCCACCCTGCTACACATAAAATTGTGGCAAAAATCCCTGCACTATAAGAACTAAGATTACCCAAAGGCTTATAAACATTACCAAGCAAATCTTGAATCATAAAGCGAGCGGTTCGCGTGCCAGCATCAACAGCGGTTAGAATAAAGAGAGCTTCAAACAAAATCGCAAAGTGATACCAAAACGCCATAACACTAGGATCGCCTAAAATTTGATACACAATCATTGCTAAACCGATTGCAAAAGTGGGGGCTCCACCCGTGCGGCTTAAAATGGAGTTTTCACCGATATTTTTTGTCATCTCACTAATTTCTTCAGCACTGATACTAAAGCCCCATGAGCTAATCACAGAAGCAGCATCAGCAATATCTTTAGTAATACTAATTTCTGGCGAATTGATAGCAAAATAAAGCCCTGGGTGTAAAATCCCTGCACACACTAATGCCATAAGAGCTACGATACTCTCCATAACCATAGAACCATAGCCTACAAGTCTTGCATCACTTTCCTTAGCAAGCATTTTAGGCGTAGTGCCTGAAGAAATTAAGGCATGAAAGCCACTAATGGTTCCGCAAGCCACCGTGATAAACAAAAAAGGAAACACACTCCCTGCAAACACAGGCCCGCTACCATCTAAAAATTGCGTAACTTTAGGAATTTGCAAAGGCGGAGCGACTAGAATAATCGCCACAATTAACACCCCTATAACGCCAATTTTTAAAAAAGTGCTTAAATAATCTCGTGGAGCGAGCAAAAACCATACCGGTAGAATGGAAGCCACAAAACCATAGCCCATAATCATCCACGCTAAAGTGCTAGCTTCAAAGGTAAACATTTCAGCTAATTTAGGGTCTAAAGAAACATATTTTCCCGCATAAATGGCAATAATCAATAACACAAAGCCAATGATAGAAATCTCTAAGGTTTTATGCGGTCTTAAAAAACGCATATAAAGCCCCATAAAAATCGCAATAGGAATCGTCATAGCAATGGTGAAAAAGCCCCAAGGTGAGTGCGCTAGAGCCTTTACCACTACCATAGCCAAAATCGCAATAATAATTATCATAATACCTAAAATGCCTAAACTTGCGATAGCCCCCACAAATTTACCCATTTCAAGCTTAATCATTTCACCTAGTGATTTGCCATCACGCCTAATAGAAGCAAAAAGCACCACAAAATCATGCACACAACCCCCTAAAACCGAGCCTATCAAAATCCATAAGATAGAAGGTAAGTAACCCATTTGAGCAGCTAGTATAGGGCCAACTAATGGGCCAGCCCCAGCAATGGCGGCAAAATGATGCCCAAAGGTTACAACTTTGTCTGTAGGCACGAAGTCCTTGCCATCATTTCTCACGCATGCGGGCGTAGCTCTATTATCATCAAGTCTTAACACCCTATAAGCGATGAAATGGCTATAGAAGCGATAGCCTATGCTATAGATACAAGCACTCGCTACTACAAGCCATAGCGTGTTAATGCTCTCGCCCTTATGCAAAGCTAATACACCCAAACAAATTGCCCCTAAAATGGCGACCAATACCCAAGCCAAAGAGATTAAACCTTTTTGCATCTATTCTCCCTAAATTTCCATGAATTGTTCAAATTTTTGACGAGTTTTTATTATAATTCAAAATTTCTTTGAATTATAGACTAAGAATAGCTTATAAACTCTCTGTTAAATGCTAAGTTTATTCAAACTTCTTTTGGTAACAATTAGGAGAAATAGAGCCATTTTTAGTATGATACTTTATAGTATCGTATATTAAGGTAATATATTATGAATTTAGATTGGACTTTTATGTTGCATTCTATTCCTGCGTTCATCAAGGGGTTAGAACTCACGCTTTACATTTCCTTATTAGGGGTTTTGTTATCGCTTGTTGTAGGGCTTTTATGTGCGGTAATTTTGTATTTTAAAACACGCTTTGTATTTCCTATCGTTTATGTATATGGCGAAATTGCAAGAAACACGCCCCTATTAATCCAGCTTTTCTTGTTGTATTATGGACTGAATGAAATCGGTTTGAGTGCTTTAGAATGTGCTGTTCTGGCGTTAGGGTTCTTAGGTGGGGGATATATGAGTCAAAGTTTTTTGCTTGGGTTTAAAAGCTTAGCCCCTATCCAAAAAGAGAGTGCTTTGAGTTTAGGGCTTAGCCCTTTGAAACTTATGTATTACATTATTTTGCCCCAAAGTTTAAGTGTTTCTATGCCTTCACTAGGTGCAAATGTGATTTTCTTGCTCAAAGAGACTTCTGTGGTGGGTGCGATAGCTCTCACAGATATTATGTTTGTTGCAAAGGATTTTATTGGCATCTATTATAAAACCACTGAAAGCCTTTTAATGCTTAGTTTGACTTATTTAATTGCCCTACTTCCTTTGAGTGTTTTGTTTGTCGTTTTGGAGCGTTCTTTTAAAAAGAAAGTGGCTTAAAATGGAGGTTTTATTTGAGTTAGACAATCTTAAGCGCTTGTTAGAGGGGCTTAAGATGACCCTTTTTATTGCATTAAGCTCTATTATTTTTTCGGTGTTTTTAGGGGTGCTTTTAGGAAGTGTGATGGCGTTTGGCTCTAAAGTTTTAGTTTTTATGTGTCGTGTGTATTTAGAAAGCGTGCGTATTATTCCGCTTTTAGCATGGCTATTTATTGTGTATTTTGGATTAGCAAGCTTACTCAATGTGCATATAAGTGCTGTTTTGGCAAGCATTATCGTTTTTAGTTTGTGGGGTTGTGCAGAAATGATGGATTTGACTAGGGGAGCTTTGACTTCTGTTGGCAAACATCAAGTAGAAAGCGCGTTAGCGTTAGGAATGGAGTCAAAAATGATTGTTTTTAACATTATTTTCCCACAAAGCTTTTTGTCCTTATTGCCTTCTGGTCTCAATCTATTCACACGCATGATTAAAACCACCGCTTTGGTCTCTCTCATTGGAGTGATTGATTTGTTAAAGGTGGGACAGCAAATTATAGAGCTTAATCTCTTACGCATGCCTAATGCAAGCTTTGTGGTTTATGGAGTGATTTTAATGCTTTATTTTGGTTTATGCTATAGTTTGAGCCTGTATAGTTCTTACTTAGAAAAAAAATATCAATACATCAGGGGTTAGAATGAGCGTGATTTTAGAAACCAAAGGGTTAAAAAAACTTATCAAGGCCATTTGGTTTTAGATGGCATTAATTTCACTTTAAAAAAGGGCGAAGTAGCGGTTATTTTAGGGCCTAGTGGGTGTGGAAAAAGCACTTTTTTAAGGTGCTTGAATGGGCTTGAAAAAATTGATGAAGGCGAAATTATTTTTGAGCAAAAAAATATCAACACCCATGCGACTAATTGGAGTGAGTTACGCCAAAAAATAGGCATGGTATTTCAAAATTATGAGTTATTTCCGCATTTAAATGTCCTAGATAATATCTTACTCGCCCCCTTAAAAGTGCAAAAACGCCAAAAAGATGAAGTCAAATCTCAAGCTATAGAGCTTTTAAGGCGTGTGGGTTTAGAACATAAACAAAAAGCTTACCCTAAAGAGTTGAGCGGTGGACAAAAGCAACGAGTAGCCATTGTGCGTTCTTTATGCATGCAACCTACTATCATGCTTTTTGATGAAGTAACCGCTTCCTTAGACCCCGAAATGGTAAAAGAAGTTTTAGAAGTGATTTTAGAATTAGCTAACACAGGCATGAGCATGGTTATTGTTACGCATGAAATGAAATTTGCTCAAAAAATCGCTAAAAAAATCGTGTTTTTTGATAGTGGTAAAATCGCTGAAGAAAGTAATGCAAAAGAATTTTTTGATAACCCTAAATCTCAAAGAGCACAAAAATTTTTAGAAACCTTTCATTTTTTAGGGAGCTGTTAAAAAAAATTTGCTAAAAAGAGTATTTTAGTTTCAAAAAAGGATTGTTTATGAAAACAAATAGGCTTTTTAAAGTGTGGGGGGCGTTCTTAGTTCTAATGGCATTATTTTTTAGTGCATGCTCTGATAGTCAAAAAGAAAAGCAAGATGCTTTAGAAGTGATTCAGCAAAGGGGGGTTTTAAAGGTAGGAGTTTTTAGTGATAAACCCCCTTTTGGCTTTGTAGATGCTAAGGGAGAGTATCAGGGTTTTGACATTGCTATTGCTAAACGCATAGCCCTTGATTTGCTTGGCGATGAGAATAAGATAGAATTTGTTCCTGTAGAAGCTTCAGCTAGAGTGGAGTTCTTAAAGGCTAATAAAGTAGATATTATTATGGCGAATTTCACACACACCAAAGAGAGAGAAGAAGTGATAGATTTTGCTAAGCCATATATGAAAGTCGCCCTAGGCGTTGTGTCTAAAGATGGGGTGATTAAAGATGTAGAAGATTTGAAAGATAAAACACTTATTGTAAATAAAGGCACGACAGCGGATTTCTACTTCACCAAGAATTACCCGAATATCAAACTTTTGAAATTTGAACAAAATACTGAGACTTTCTTGGCCCTTTTAAAAGATAAGGCTATCGCACTAGCTCATGATAACACCCTGTTATTCGCTTGGGCAAAACAACACCCTGAATTTAAGGTAGGCATTACAAGTCTTGGCGACAATGATGTGATTGCCCCAGCGATTAAAAAAGGTAATCCTAAGCTTTTGGAATGGCTTAACAATGAAATTGATGCTCTCATTTCTAGTGACTTTTTAGAAGAAGCCTATAAAGAGACTTTAGAGCCTGTTTATGGAGATGAGGTTAAACCTAAAGAAATTATTTTTGATTGATTTCTTCATTGAAAATCTTTTTATGCATTTCATTCATGGATTTCAAGCCATCAAATGCTAGAAGATTTTTTCAAAAATGACTTATAGGGCTTAGTGTAATCAGTGCTTGTATTATTTAATCCATAGCTGTTTTATTGACAACATCTTTTTTTGTTGCTAGTATTCTTCAAATCTAATCTCTACACTTTTAGTTTTGAGATATATTTGTTGTTAAGTTAGCACGCTTAAAGATGCTGGCTGAGATTTTAGAAATTGAAAGGATTAATTGTGAGTTACTTTTCTTGCTACAAGCACTGGTTGAAGGTTTCATTAGTCGGTTTGTTAGGGGCTTCGCTTTTTAGCACACAAGCCTTTGCTAGAAGTTTTGTTGATGGGGATTTAGATATCCAAAAATTTGATTCTTCAGAGTCACTTTTGAAAAAAGGCGACCCCAATGGCGTTCATAAGGTCCAAGTCAGAGATTATAAAGGCAAAATGCATGAAGCTGAAATCCATTCAGAAATACGCATTATGCTTAAACCTGGAGTTAAGAACGAAGTTAAAAAAGGTAAAATTTATAGCGTGCAAATCAACAATGGCATGTGCTATGCCTTTAGAATGCTACAAACCGGTGATACTACAGGTCTTGACCCCAAAGAGTTTCCTAAACAAAGCCGTAAAGAAAAAGGTAGAGTTGTAACCTTGATTGGAAAAGATGAAGTGCCATCTCTTGTTTTAGAAACAGATTGTCAAGTGAATGATATTGAAAAGCTATCCATTGTGGGTAATTTTGATGGAACCGGCTTTCTCACTGAGTATAAATTTAAAAAAGCTCAGTAGTCTTTCTTCAAGTCTTCGTTTTTTGGAAAAATCTCTTTAGCTAGGGAGATTTTTCTTATTCTACAAGGATTAGTGATGTTTCTCGCCAGATTTTACACCAAAAAGTTTTTAAAAATGTTGTTTGCGTGCACTTTGATTTCAAATCTTGTAACAGCCAAGAAACTAGAAAATAAGGATTTTGAAATCCAAAAAAATGAAGTTTCAAAATCTATAGACCAAACTCTTAAAGCACATTTCCAAACTTATCAAACAGAATTGAAAATCACCTCTAAATACCCAAGCATTCGCCCTGTAGAGATTTATAGCACACAAATTAATCTTGGCAAGTGCGAAGGGTATCAGCCTAGTTTTGAAAACAATAACGAAAAATTTGAGAAGGTTTATAATCAAAATCCGGGTATTACTTTAGAAAGACTTGTTGCAGGACAAAAGGCACGCACAGAAGATAAAAATAAGAGCATTGCTATTTTAAGAAGTAGAATGTTATCCAAAGACGAATGGATTTATGGGCATTTTAAAATAGTTACACCCTGTGCTATTAAAGAGATAAAAAAGGTTGTTTTATGGGGACTTTTTGAAAATGAGCCTTTTAAAATAGAGCATGATTTTAAATAATGGGTTGAAATGAAAAAGCGGGCGATTATTTCTGCTTAAAACTCAGTTAGGAATAATGGCATTTCTTTTAATCATTTGCACTTGGGGTATTCTGTCAAACGCTTTTTTCAACATAAGATTCAGCAAGCTGTGAGTCTTTTTCTACGCATTCACCCTTTTTATACAACTGACCCAAACTATATAAAGCTACAGGACTACTACCAAGCATTCTTAGATGTTTTATTGTATTAGGACAATCTTGTTTAGGATAAACTCTCTTAACCATTACCATATGAGAGAACACCCACTCACCATAAACGCCACATCTAAAGCTATAAACACTAACTCAAGATGGCGTTTTACCTCTCTCTCTCTCTCTCTCTTAAAATCAATCTGAAAACTCCTTTTAATATTAAAAAATAGTTTTCAAAGTATAGCAAAACTTTGACAACTAGTTTTAAAAAAGATACTCAAGAGTTTTCTTGTTGCCTATGCCCTTTAAGAGCAAAGAACAAAATGTAAAAATAGCATAATAACGGCACTGCATAAGCATAGAGCAAGTTCAAATCGGTTGCAGTCAGCATGTCTGTAACAATTCCTTGAATGGGTGGGATTAACGCCCCCCCTACAATAGCCATACTAATCACTCCAGAAGCCTTAGAAGTGAGAGCCCCTAGATTAAGCGTAGCCAAAGAAAAGATAGTAGGAAACATGATAGAGTTAAAAAAGCCCACAAAAGTCAAAGCAAATAAAGCGATTTTACCCCCAACAATAATGGCTAGAGCAATGAGAATGATAGAGCTTAAGGCATTGAAAGCTAGGTATTTATTAGGAGCGATTTTATTCATCAAGACACTACCTAAGAAACGCCCCACCATTGCTCCCCCCCAATAATACACTAAGTAATGTGCACTTGTTTGAGCGTCTAAATTTAAAAGCTTTTCAAAACTTAAGACCAAGAATGAGCCAATACTAACTTCTGCCCCCACATAAAAAAAGATTCCTAAAGCCCCAAAAGTAAAATGTTTGCATGAAAACAAACTTTTTTGTATGGCGGATTTAGGCATTTCTTTTTCTATGTTGGGTAATTTTAAAAGATACATAATAAGTGCTAGGACAAGAGAAAACATTGCTAAGCCTAGATAGGGCATTTGAACGCTTTTAGCATCAGCTAGTTTATCTATTAAGCTTGCATTATCGCCTATTTTTGTCGTGCTAAAGATTAACAAGCTTCCAAAGATAGGCCCTAAGGTCGTGCCAAGCGAGTTGAACGCTTGAACTAAAACTAAATTCCTAGCCTCTTTACCCTTTGAAAGCAAGGTTACAAAAGGGTTACCTGCGGTTTGTAAGCACACAATACCACTAGCCAGAATAAATAACGCTCCCAAAAACACCCCATAAGAGCCTAAATGAGCCGCCGGATAAAATAACGCACACCCACTTGCAGTAATCACAAAACCAAGCACCACACCAAAAGGATAGCCGATTTTACTAATCACATTTCCAAACACCCCACCCATAATAAAATACGCTCCAAAAAAGCAAAATTGAATGAGTGAGGCCTCAAAATAGGTCAAGTCAAAAATGGGTTTTAAATGCGGGATTAAAATATCATTTAAAACCGTGATAAAACCCATTAAGAAAAACAACGCCGTTAAACTCATCAACGCTAAATTATTAGAAGTTTTTTGCATGCCATTTCCTTTTATTGAGAACTATTACAAAAACAATGCTATTGTAATTCTGTTTGTTTTAAGACAAGAAACCCTTTGAATGAAAAAAAACTGCTTGAAAATGGGTAAAAAATTCTAAGTCCTATAAAAAGGACTTAACGAAAAATGAATACAAAAAAAGAAATGACACAGAGCATTATAATACCAAGATTAATCGCTTTGAAGTCTTTTTGCACTAATTTGATAATCGTATAAGAGAGAAAACCAAAAGCTAAACCATCTGTAATGGAATAAGTTAAGGGCATCATCACCACGGTTAGAAAAGTAGAAACACTAACAGCGATGTCTTTGAAATTCACGCCTTCTAACGCACTAAACATCAAAACCCCCACCATAACAAGCACCGGATAAATCGCATTAGAAGGAATGGCCTTTAAGAGTGGCAAGCAAAAAAGCGTTAAAACAAAAAGTAATCCGGTAAAAACCGCTGTAAGCCCTGTGCGCCCACCCTCTTCAACCCCACTCGCACTCTCTATAAAAGCGGTAGTAGTAGAAACCCCTACAAACGCACTCGCCAAAGAAACCCCTGCATCAGCTTCTAAAGTCTTTTCTAAAGCTTTGCTTTTTTCTTTTTCATTAAAAAAGCCTGTTCTATAGCCAATGCCTCCAAGCGTGCCTAAAGAATCAAATAAATCGGTAACAAAAAAAGTAACTACCACCGGCACTAAGGCTAAGGTGAAAGTGCCACTCGCATCATAAAAAATGCCTTTAATGTCTAGCTCTAAAGCAATAGGGCTAATACTAGCGGGCATGGAGAAAAACTCTTTAGGGTAGGGGGATAGCTGAAAGACCCAAGCAATGATTGAAGTGATTAATACGGCTAAAATAAAAGAACCCTTAATTTTAAGCGTAGTTAGGGCAAAGATTAAGACTACCCCCACAACCCCTAATAATACTTGTGGGTCGCTAAAATCGCCTAAGGTTACAAGCGTAGCCTTATGAGTAACTACAATATGCATCTCTTTGAGTCCAATAAATGCGATAAACGCCCCTATTCCCGCACTTACAGCTCGTCTTAAATCACTAGGAATGCTTCGCATAACCCAGCTACGAAAATTCGTAAAAGACAAAATGACAAAAATCGCCCCAGAGAGCGCTACAATGCCTAAAGCACTCTGCCAAGGTAATTTTAAACCCTGAACAAGTCCATAGCTAAAATAGGCTGATAGCCCTAAGCCCACACTCATTGCAATGGGGGTGTTTGCCCATAGTCCGTTAAAAATGCTTGCTAGGATAGTGATGATAGAGGTTGCAGATAAAAGGGCTTCATAAGGCATATTAGCTTGAGAAAGAATGAGAGCGTTCAGTGGCACAATGTAAATCATTGTGATAAAGGTCGTTAAGCCAGCTCTAAACTCAGTGGCTATGTTTGTGTTGTGTTCTTTAAGCTTGAAAAACCCCATGTTAGATAACTCCTTATTGTTTGGTATAGATTAATTTAATAAGGGGTTTTTAGAGTTATATTATTACGATTATTTTTTTAAAATTACCTTAAGAAACCTAGTTGTGCCGCTTGAAGTCAATAGAAACAAGAAAAAATATCATTTTGTAAACTTGTGTTTTTTTAAGTGGGTGGAAGCTTTTTAATCGGTCAAGGTGAACAAAAACGCACCATTACCACCTTAGAACCATCTCATTTACCCCCTGTAATGCTACCGCCAAATTTACCCAAGCAAACACCACAGAATAGCCCTGTTTCATCAAAGGGTGAGCCTAGTGGGAAATCCAAACAAGAAAATCCAAGTCCACAGCCTGTGTCAAGTCCGCCCCATTCGCCACCACCACAACAGCAACACCAAGAACATAGTCCCCAAGAAAAACCAGCTGAACTACCGCCAAATCCCCAACCACAAGTCCAAGACCCACCGCCAGAAAAATCCAGCCCAATAGAAAGCCCAAATCCACAAGAAAATCCAACTTCAAAATCTAAACCCACAAATCCCCCACAACCTAGAGCTGAAAACCAACCAGATATTAACCAACAAGTCCAAAATATAGCTAGGCAAGATTACACGGAAAAAGTTATAAAATACCGAACAGATAAAGATACAGCTATGGATAATGCTTCACAGACAGGCGAAGCATACACAAGATACACGAAATGGTGTGTAAAAAACGCACAAAGATATAACGACCAAGCACATAATTGTATTAGTATTTGGGGTAAAAACGCACATATATATGAAGTAGAATATAATAAGATTTTTAACGAGCATACTTATCCAAACGCTGTTTTGCCAAATTGCCCTATGCCAAGCGGTTTTCCTATGCCAAGCGGTTACAATGAAAACACCTTAGCTGAAAAAAATTGCTTTGAGTATGGTAATGCTGATAATATCATTACGACAAGCATGCCCACAGATATTCCTAACTTAGCAAACTATTTTTACCGCCTACTAACCTTACAAACAAACCGCTATACTCAAACCAACCTTTCAAATTTAGTGTCTGTTTCCAAACAAACCACTCTCCATTATGGGGTTAGTCTAGCTATAGGATACAAACATTTCTTTGTGCCTAGATTTGGATTAAGAACTTATGCTAATATTGAATACCTTGTATAGCATGTTTATTAGTTATTATTATTTGTTTTAAATTGGGTTATAAGGGGGGGGATTAAGTCTGCGTGCATCCGATAGGTTTTTTATGGTGATTTTTAATAAAATCCTTTAAAATCACATTTTCAGCTCTTTTGGAAGTAGGGAAACTATCTTGATAAGTTTTACCAAATAAGTTGTAGGTGGGTTGTTCGGGGAAAAAGGCATATACTTGCACAACTTCATTAATCTTTAAAAGCGATTGCAACACAAAATAGTTTGTTGTAGAATTTGTGCCATTGATACGATACTCTACTTTGCCACAATTATAAGATTGCACTCGCTTGGTAATAGGCGTAATACTATGACCGATTTTAAAGATTTTGCCTTGAATAACAAACACATATACAAGCCCTTCAGTTTTCATGTTCTCTTCATCAATGGCTTTGATTTCTAACTTTTCTAAGTCATTATTAGGAATTAACTCGCACAACAAGTTAAAATGTTCTTTATATTCAAAGTCTCTATAATCAATTTCATCTTTTAAGTCATCAATACTTTTTAAAATCACAATATTTTTATTTTTTGCTTTTGCCCATAATACGCTCCATTAAATTTGTGGATAAACTTCAGCTCTTGCTTAGTTAAAGAAATGCTTTCTAATAAAGGGAAATGCTGTAACACTCTAATGTTATTAAAATTGCCATAACGAGTGAGATTATTAAGAAAAATATAAATCTCATTGTCTAATTCAGATTTAATTTTTAAAGCTTCTTCATAGCTTTTGCAACGCACAAATGCAATGCTTTGTGTCATGCCACAATCATCAATAAATGTGTTGTATTGATTAGTCAAAGACAAAAAGACTTTGTAGCCTTCTTGGTATTTATGGGGGATTTTACTATATACGACTTGACTAGGGGTATGGATAAGCTTGTAAGGGTAGTCTTTGTTCGGAATGGGCGATAAAAATTCTTTTTTAGTCGTTCTGTGTAAAAAGCTTGTGGTTTCTATTTTATAGGTAGGTAAATTAGCATTATTAATGGTTTTGTCTAAAATACTACAAACTAATTCATTCAAATACAAGGGGATAAAATTTAAATGAGTTTTAAGCAAAACTCTTTGCGTGTCTTTTAAAACATAATGATTATAAACGCTAAAACTCCTTTGATTAGGGACTTTTTGCAATAAAAACCAAGTGAAAGATGAACCCACTTTTT
Organism: Helicobacter cetorum MIT 99-5656; assembly: GCF_000259275.1. NCBI lineage: Bacteria > Pseudomonadati > Campylobacterota > Epsilonproteobacteria > Campylobacterales > Helicobacteraceae > Helicobacter > Helicobacter cetorum. The sequence goes on from NC_017735.1 coordinate 1,815,951, forward strand.
TAAAATATTTTTTAGCCCCACCTATATTAAGATGGATAAATTGATATTGTGAGAGCAAGCTAGGCAAAACATTTCTATCCGAAAAACTCATCCAGTGGTTAGGCACAATAAATAAAATGTAGCCCCCATTTTTTGTAAGCTCTAAGGCTTTTTTAATAAAATCTCTGGCTAGATTATGGTTTTTAGAAGTGCGACCTAGTGCGTTAAATTTAGCAAAAGGCGGGTTAGCCACGATTAAATCATAAAGCGTAGCATTATCAAATTCCAAAAAATCCTTACAACTCAAATGGATATTATTTCCAAAATATTTTTTAACATGCTCAATGCGTTTGGGGTTAATCTCATTAAAATACAGGTTATTTAAAGAAGTCTTGGTTCTCAAGTAAGCAAAAAAATTTCCATTTCCACAGCAACAATCTAAAATTTTTAAATTTTCTTGTCTAAAAAAATCGCTAGGAATAGTGTCTATCATTTCTTTTACACAATCTAATGGAGTGCAAATATCGTTAGAATTGACAAAGTGGCTTGTGTCAAGATTGAGTGCGTCAAAATAAGATTTGATTTGTGAAAAGTCATGTAGTTTTATGTGTCTGTATTTTAAAATGGGCTTTTTTTCCGAGAGAGCCAACACTTAAACCTTTCTTATTTCAATGATTGTTAGGGCGATTATGCCAAAAATTAGCTTGAAATTCTATTCTAGCAAATCCTAGGCAAAATTTCGCCTTCTGACATTTCTAAAATTCTTTCAAAACCCCATGCATTTTTTAAAACCACACTTGGATAGGGGTTTTTAAACACTTCACCTATAATGCAAGCGTTTTTGCCTTTTTCGTTAGCATGCAAGAGTTCTAGAGCTTTTTTAGCATCTTCTTTATCCATAGCTAGGACAAATACCCCTTCATTAGCTAATGCGTAAGGTTCTAGCCCTAAAATCTCACAAATGCCTTTAGTTTCTTCTTTCAAAGGAATTTTGTCTTCTTCTATAATGATTTTTACAATTGAACTACTCGCCCATTCATTCAACACGCTTGCTAGTCCGCCCCTAGTTGCATCTCTTAGGGCATAAATTTTTAAATCGCTTAAAAATAGGGGTTTTAATAAAGGATAGAGCAATTGACAATCACTTTCTAAACTCGTTTTTAGCTTGATTTCATTACGCATAGCAAACAAGCTTGCCCCATGGTTTGCGATACTATCGCTTACAATGATGACTTGATTAGCTTTTAGATTTTGTGAAGAAATCTCTGACTTTATAATTTTACCAATGCATGTGGTGTTAATAAAGAGCTTATCCACGCTCCCCTTTGGCACGACCTTAGTGTCTAATGAGAGTAGTTTCAGATTAGCTAATTTTAATTGCTCTTGAATGGAATTTAAAATCTGTTTTAGCAAGCTAATTTCTAAGCCTTCTTCCAAAATAAAGCCCATGTTTAAATAAAGCGGTTCACCCCCTTGCATGCTCACATCATTCGCACTCCCACAAACACAGAGCTTGCCTATATCGCCCCCATTAAAAACTAAGGGCGTAATGACAAAACTATCCGTGCTGACACAATACTCCCCATTAGCTCTAAACTTAGGGGCGTCTTCATTAAAAACGATGATAAATTCTTTTAAATAAGGCATAAACACTTGCTCAATTAACGCATTAGTTTCTTGCCCCCCATTCCCGCACGCTAGAGTTACATGATTCATTTTTATCCTTTCTTTATGATTGTAGGGTTAAAATATGCCATTAAAGCTTGACCGATAGCAATATTGCTATCATTAGGCGCAAAATTTTTGTGGAAAAAATAAGTTCTTTTAAGCTCTTTTAATCGTTTGGCTAATTGCTCGCATAATAGTTTGTTGCAAAACACACCCCCACTAAACACCACTGCATGCTTTTTAAAAGGCGTGATTAAAGCGATAATGATTTCTACTAAACTATTAAAAAATTTCTTAGCGATATGCTTAAATTCTAGCTTTTCTAAATCATTTTCAAACGCTTGATAAAATTTTCTTAAACACACAATGTTGTCCTTAATTTCAAAAGGATAAATTGAAGTTTCATTACTCTCTTTGGCTAAATTTTCTAAAACTTGACCGCTCTGGCTTTCAAAACTAATTGTTTCTACTAAGTTTAAACTAAACGCCATAATATCAAACAAACGCCCTACGGAATTTGTGGCTATGCTTTGGATTTGTTTTTTGTGCATTTGTTTAAAAATCTCTAACTCACTTTTTTCAAAATGCTTTTGAATGCGTTTTAAAAGCTTGTCAAGCTGGTATTTTAAAGCGATTTCTAAAACTAGGCGTTTAGGCTCTTTTATGGCTTTCTCGCCCCCTAAAAGCAAAAATTCTTCAAATCTAGCGACTTCTCTAATTTCTTTAAAATCCCCTATAAAACACTCCGCCCCATAAATCTTATTTTCATAAGCCCCACTCCCATCCCAGATAATGCCTATAAATTGATTGATATTTCTATCTTGCAAAAATGCGTCTAGGATACTTGCTAAAAAATGCGCATGGTGGTGCTGGACTTGTAATAAGGGCGTGTTAAAATTCAAAGCCATTTTAGTGGTGGCGTAGTTTGGGTGTTTGTCGCAAGCTAAAAGCGTGGGTTTGAAATGATAAGCGTTTAAAATAAAATTTAGAGTTTCTTTAAAGTGGTTTTTGTTTTCTAAAACGCTCAAATCCCCACAAAAAGGCGAGAGTAAAAGCGTAGAGGTCTCACTATCTAGCAAGCTAAAATGCCCTTTTTGCTCCGCTCCTAGGGCTAAAATTTTTTCTTTCTTTTTAAGGGGCTTTGGTAAGGTAATATAAAGTGGGGCAAACCCCCTAGCCAAACGCACTAAACGGATTTTATTATCCACGCATTGTGTGATACTATCATCAATCCTATGAATAATAGAGCGGTTGTGTGTGAGCTTAAAATCATAGAGAAAATGTAGTTTTTTGATTTCTTCTTCATTGCTCGCTAAAGGTTGGGAGCTAAAATTCGCACTCGTAAAAATAATAGGAAAATCTAATAAATCTAATAATAAGGCATGCAAGGGGGTATAGGGCAATATGACGCCATAAAAGGGGGAGTTTGGGGCAATATTTGGGGCTAATGAAGTGTTAGGTTTTTTATGGGCTAAGAGTATAGGGGCATTAAAAGAGCTTAAGCTCTCGCATTCTAACTCGTTTAAAGACACATATTGTTGTGCTGTGTTTAAATCTTTAAGCATGAGTGCGAATGGCTTTAAAGGGCGATTTTTTAAAAGGCGTAATCTTTCTATAGTTACTTGATTTCTCGCATCGCATATAAAGGCAAAACCCCCTAAGCCTTTAAAAGCGATAATTTTACCCTTTTGAATATCTTTAGCACATTCTAAAAGGGCATCATAATTTTTTAATTCTTTATAGTTAAGTGTGATACCGCATTTTTGACAGCTTATACCTTGAATATGAAATCGCTTATTCATAGGGTCTTTATAGATAGAAGAACAAAACTCACAGAGTTTGAAAGGTTTTAAGGCGGAGTTCTCTCTGTCATAGGGTAAGGCGTTTAAAAGGCTGTATCTCGCCCCACATTTCGCACAAGAATTGAAAGCGTAATGAAAATACGCCGAATTTTTATCATTAATTTCATTCAAACAATCTCTACATACGCCTAAGTCTTTGGGGATTTGACTAAGCAAATTTAAGGCGTTAGTCTTGCTTTTTAAAATCCTAAAACCATTAAAATTTAGTGCTTTGTTATAGGGGCTAATCTCAATTTTTTCAATCAAAGCTAAGGGGGGTAATTCATTTTTTAGGGCGTTTAAAAATAACTTGGTCTTATTTTTAGGTAAGACAATCTCCAAAGCCACTTGAACATTACGCACAAAGCCTACAAGCTCTAATTTTTGAGCTAGGGCAACTACAAAAGGGCGCATGCCCACACCTTGAACCACGCCAAAAAGCGTGATTTTATTTAATATAGTTGCATCGTTACACAATGCAAGCTTCCATGTTGCTTGATTAGGGTATTACAATTCACGCCTACTACTTCTAGGGGGGTGTGTTGTTTTAAGGTCTCTAAAATGAGCGTATCCTTAGGGTCGTTATAAGTTGGCGCGATTAAGGCGTTATTGCAAAATAAGAAGTTTACATAAGTAGCCGGTAATCGTTCGTTATTCTCATCAAAAATCGCTTTGGGGATTTCTAAAGGGATTAGTTTATAAGGCGTGCCATCAAGTTTTTTAAAGGTTTTTAATTCTTCTTGCATTTTGGCTAATTCTTCATAATGCTCATCATTTTTATCATTGCACGCACTATAAACAATGGTATCTTTATCTAAAAACCGAGCGAGCGTGTCGGTATGACTATCCGTATCATCGCCCCTTAAATAGCCACAAGAATACCATAGCACTTGCTTAGCTCCTAATTCCTTTTTAAGCATGTTTTCTAATGCATCTTTATTCAAATGGGGGTTGCGATTTGGTTCTAATAGACACTGAGTGTTGGTTAAAATCACTCCAGTCCCATCACTTTCTATGCTCCCACCTTCTAAAATATAGGGCATAGTCTTTAAGGGGTGTTTTAAAAACCCTAAATTTTTGAGTTTGAAATTCACTAGATTATCCAAATTTGATGGGTATTTTAACCCCCAGCCATTAAAACCAAAATTCAAGCACTCTAAAACGCCCCTATTTTCAATGCTGATAGCTCCAAAATCTCTCGCCCATGTGTCGTTTGTATCAATTCTTGCAATATCCACATTAGATAAACTTTTTAGCATTTCATAACCGATATTGTCATTAGTATGAACGCACACTAAAACCTTTGTGTAATTTGCTATGGTTTGAATAATGTTTAAAAAGCTTTCTCTAGCTTCTTTGATACAATACGCCCAGTCGCCAAACTTGTGGGGAAATGCCATTAAAATCGCTTGGTTTCTTTCAAATTCCGCCAACATTCTTTTCATTAAAAAATCCTAATAAGGTATAATTTTAAGAAACTATAACACAATCTTTACAAGATAGAGTTTTAAAGACTAGCTCAAGCGCTTTTGTGCGATAGTAAAATATTCTTTTTCTAGTTCTATACCAATAAACTTTCGCCCTAAATTTTTACATGCTAGACCTGTTGTGCCACTTCCCATAAAGGGGTCTAAAACAATATCATTAGGGTTGGTGTGTATAGAAATAATTTTTTCTATTAAAGCTAGGCTTTTTTGTGTAGGGTGTTTAGTTCTTTCAATCCCACTTACTATAGGGCTTTTTAAAATCAAGGAGCGTAAGTATTTTTCATTTTTAGGTTTATTAAAAATCCACTTAGCCCCCTTTCTAACCGCCCATAGGGCAAATTCGCTATCTTGGACATAACGCCGATTGATATTCCTAGGCATAGGATTAGTCTTAACCCATTGGATAAAATCTTTCACCAAAAAGCCATTTTCTTCTAAAAAAGTAGCAATATAGCTTATAAATCTATACGAGCAAAAAATAATCATAGAGCCGTTTTTAGAAACTAGAGGGGCGTAGTGCTTAATCCACTCTAAAAGCTTAAAATTCTTATCCCATTCCCCAAAATCTATGCCTTTTCTTTTAGCGCTTTTTAGGGTAGAAAAATTATTTTTAACCGAAATATTATAAGGAGGGTCAGTGATAATGGCATCCACTTTTAAATGTTGTTTTTGGAAATCTTTGATAATCTCAAAGGCGTTGGCATTATAAATTTGTATCATTTACGCATGCTTTTTAAAATAGCCTTGCCTAAGGCTAGGGCTAAAAGAGGGGGCACAGCGTTACCGATTTGCTTGCAAATACTTGTTTTATTGCCATAAAAAATATAGCTATCACTAAAACTTTGTATCCTAGCAGCCTCTCGTGGTGTGATAGAGCGGTGTAATTCTGGGTGAGAGTTTGTGCCATTGCTTGGGGTGTCAAATCTTGTATCAATCGTGGGGCTTACTTTATTCCAATTTAAACGCCCCCATGTACTTTTAAATTGTTGTTTGCCATGCAAGTTTTTAGGCAAGCATTCTTTGCCTTGTTCTTTATTAATTAGTTTTAATTTTTCTAAAGCGACTTGTGAGTGGTTAGTGGCTTTATGATTATATAATCTAGTGCTATCTTTTCGCATTAAAGCTTGATAATTTGATTGTATAGGGTTTAAATAACTGCTTTCAAACGCACCCTCATTAGAATTAAGATAAGCCAAATCACTAATGGCCTCTTTTACGCTTACGCTCTTTAATGGCTCTAAACAATTAAAATCAAAACTAAAATGCCTAGCCCCTACAATAAAAGCTCTTTCTCTACTTTGAGGCACACCATAATCTTTAGCATTTAGAATCTGATAGCTTAATTGATACCCTAAGGCGTGAAACTTTGCCTTGATTTCTTCTAAAAAATAGCCTTTAGCGCATGAGATTAAGTTTTTTACATTTTCAATGATAAAAATTTCTGGTTTTATGGCTTTTACAATTTCTATGTATTCTAAAAACAAGAAATTTCTAGGGTCTTTGAGACCTAAATTTTTCCCTTTATTAGAAAAGCCTTGACAAGGAGGCCCGCCAATTATCATGTTGATTTTTAAATTTTTAGCGTGTTGTACTACTTGTGATTTAATTTCTTGTTCTGTAATGTCCCCACAAATACAAACAGCGTTTTTATGGTTATTTTGAAAGGTGTTTAAGGCTTGTTTGTCAAAATCTAGCCCTATTAAAGTTTTAAAATCTTTTAAGTGTTCTAACCCAGCACTAAACCCCCCAGCCCCACAAAATAAGTCTAAAATTCTATAATTCATTTTAGACTTTCATAAATGTTATCAATAAGCGTTGAAAAATTATTAGTATTAAAACGCAATTGTGCAAACTCTAAATTATCTTTATTGTGGTTTAAAATATTTTCAATTAAGTGCTTTTGATACTCCTTGTTACTAGCCCCTCTTTTTAAAGCTCTATGACAAGTAGGACAAAGCTTAGTGAGATTGTCTAACACATCTAATTCTTTATCTTTACCTAAAGAAATAACATGGTGTATTTCGGTATAGTAAGCGTTAGGGTCTTGCGTGATTTTATATAAAGGTAAAGAAATAAAACTTCTTACTTTGATGTCGTAATAATCACAACAAGCACTACAGAGATTAGGTGTTGAAAGACGATAAAAATTGATGATTTTACTATCTCGTTTAAATTCTTCACTGCTTTGAATAAAGTCTAATTGCTTTCTTAGGTTTTTAATGTCTTTATTGTCTAAATCTTTTTGATAGACATTCTTAAGATAGAAATGGGTGCGGTTTAAAAAGATACTATCACGATAAGTAGTTGTTGGTTTGGAATCCAATTTGCAATAAATGCCATCAATAACAAGAGTGTTGTTAAAAATATGATTAGCGATTTGTGTCTTATAAGAACCAAATAGTCCAATATGGTATAAATACCAATCTAAATGGATTCTAAATTGAGGGTTACGGCGATTAGTGCCTTGGATATACTCAGGTTGCAGTTCTCTAAAATTAAAATTTAACGCTCCGCTAGGGATATTAAAATTATCCACTAAGTAATTAAATTTTTTAAATTCTAAAGTATTATGAAAAAAATAATCTTGGGTTAAATAATTGTGGTGTGTATCAATACTGCCCCTACTTTCAAAGAAACCGCTTAAAAAGAGTTTTTGATTAGGGGTTATTAAATTAGAATGCAAAGGGTTAAAAAAATCATAATCTATCAATAGATTTAAGAGTTTTTTATAGAAGGAGTTTTCATCTAAATTCAAGTCGTTTTCTAAGACAAAAACAAAAGTGCCTTTAACTTTTGTAAGACTCTCATTATTAAATTGCCAAATTTTATGTGTGCTTAAAATATTAAGGGCTTTTAAGGTCTTTGCTTTCTTCATAGATTTTACTATTATTGATTTTGGGTGATTTATTATAGGAGCATACCCCATAAATACGACCATTTTTAATTTGAAAACGGCTAAACAGCACCCCTAAATTAAAGGGGTCAATTTGATTTAAAAAGCTAGAAACAAGCAAGAAAAATAACCTTTGACTTTTTAAAGAATTATAAAGTAATACTAATTAGTCTTAGTTTAAAGGCTTTAAATTTCGCACTAACAAGGTATAATCTTAAGAAAATAATATTAATTTAAAGATAAAGTAATGATTTTAAGTATTGAAAGTTCTTGTGATGACAGCTCTTTAGCTCTTACTAGTATAAAGAGTGCCAAACTCATCGCTCATTTTAAAATCTCTCAAGAAAAGCACCATAGTGTGTATGGGGGCGTTGTGCCTGAACTTGCATCTAGGCTACATGCTGAGAGTTTGCCCTTATTATTAGAACGCATTAAAATGAGCTTGAATAATGATTTTTCTAAGCTTAAAGCCATAGCTATTACGAGCCAGCCGGGTTTGAGTGTAACTTTAATAGAAGGTTTGATGATGGCAAAAGCCTTGAGCTTGTCTTTAAATTTACCCTTAATTTTAGAAGACCATTTAAGAGGGCATGTGTATTCACTCTTTATCAATGAAGAGCAAACTTGCATGCCTTTAAGCGTGCTGTTAGTCTCTGGGGGGCATTCTTTGATTTTAGAAGCTAGGAGCTATGAAGACATTAAAATCATTGCCACAAGTTTAGATGATAGCTTTGGAGAGAGTTTTGACAAGGTTTCTAAAATGCTAAATTTGGGCTATCCTGGAGGTCCTATAGTAGAAAAGTTAGCCCTTAATTACTCGTATAAAAATGAGCCTTTAATGTTTCCTATTCCTTTAAGAAATAACCCGAATTTAGCGTTTAGCTTTTCAGGTTTAAAAAATGCGGTGCGTTTGGAGATTGAAAAAAACGCTCACAATTTGAATGATGAAGTAAAGAGTAAGATTTGCTATCATTTTCAAAGTGTAGCCATAGAGCATTTAATCGCTCAAACCAAACGCTATTTTAAAACTAAACGCCCCAAAATTTTTGGCATTGTGGGGGGAGCGAGTCAAAATCTAGCCTTAAGAAAGGCGTTTGAAAATTTGTGTAGTGCGTTTGATTGCAAGCTTATCTTAGCCCCCTTAGAATTTTGTAGTGATAATGCGGGTATGATAGGAAGAGCGAGTTTAGAAGCCTATAAAAAAGGGCAATTCACCCCTTTAGAAAAGGCGGATATTTCGCCAAGAACGCTGTTGAAAGGAGTTTTGGCACAACCTTAAAATAAAGCTTTAAGATGAGTAAATATGGAAAAAGAGCGTGCGACAAAGAGTTCTAAGATTTATCACCCCTTTATCAAATGGGCTGGGGGCAAAAGAAATTTATTGCCTCAAATCTTACCCTTTTTGCCTAATGAATTTGAAAGTTATTTTGAGCCGTTTTTAGGGGGTGGGGCGTTATTTTTTGAATTGTTTTCTTTGGGTAGGTTAGAAAATAAAAAAGCGTATTTGTTTGATATTAATGCGGAGCTGATTAACGCTTATGAAGTGCTTAAGAATAATCCTAACGCACTTATTATAGAATTACAAAAATTTAAAAAAGAGCATTCTAAGGAATTTTATTATGAAGTGCGTGAGTGGGATAGAAAGGATAATTTTAAAGAAATTGATTCTCTTTTAAGGGCAACTCGCTTTATTTATCTTAATAAAACTTGTTTTAATGGTTTGTATAGAGTGAACAAAGAGGGGTATTTTAATGTGCCTATGGGAGCGTATAAAGACCCTAAAATTTGTGATAGCGAAGTGATTTTAAATAGTTCTTATGCCTTGCAAAATGCAACCATTAAACACACTTCTTATAAAGAAGTGTTAAAATTAGCCCGCAAATTTGATTTAATTTATTTTGATCCGCCTTACTACCCACTCAATGAGACTTCTAGTTTTACAGCTTATAGTGAAAATGAGTTTTTGGAAAAAGAGCAAAAAGAGCTTTTTAGGGTGTTTGATACTTTGGCTAAAAAACAAGTTCAAGTTTTTTTAAGTAATTCTAATACCCCTTTTATTCTAGATTTGTATCAAGGTTATAAAATAGAGATTCTAAAGGCTAATCGTTGTATCAATAGCAAGGGAAATAAGCGCTCTAAGATTGATGAAGTGTTGATACAAGGAATAAGTAATGATTAAAGGTGGATTTGGTGGTGCTAATACCCAAACTGGCATTAGATTTGAAATGCATATAGATTTAGTGAGTTTTTTGCAAAATATGAATGGTTACAACTGCGTAGCAAAGCCTTTAAATAAACAAAAGCAAACAATGGGTTATGATATTTATTTTTTAAACAAACTTGTAGCACAATCCTTTAAAAAACACGAATTGTATAGGAATTTAGAAGAGTTAAAAATAGATTGGCGTAAAATCCTATCCAAAAAACTTTTGCCTGATGATGCCATTTTTGTGATTAGTAACAATACGATTTTTATTTTAGAAATCAAATACCAAGAAGTGGCAGGTTCAGTAGATGAAAAATTGCAAACCTGTGGCTTTAAATTATGGCAATACAAAAAGCTTTTTGCCCCTTTAAATCATAAGGTAGAATTTATCTATATTCTAAATGATTGGTTCAAAAAGCCTGAATATAAAGACACTTTAGACTATATTTTAAGCGTGAACTGTTGGTATTGTTTTGAGTATTTACCCTTGAATGAAATAGGCTTGCCTATGCTATGATAAATCATAAAATGAGAATTTAAAAATATTGTTTTAAAAATAAGAATAGCATTGGTGGGTTTAGTCAAATTTAATTTTATTTTTGTTAGAATTGTCGGTTCTTAAATCGTTTAATTCAAGTTTCAAAGGGAAAATTCATGCTTCGTTCTCTCTATAGTGCTACTTCAGGGATGCTCGCACAACAAACGCATATTGACACCACTTCAAACAACATCGCCAATGTCAATACGACTGGGTTTAAAAAATCTCGTGCGGATTTTAACGACTTGTTTTACCAAGCTGTGCAATACGCTGGCACTAACACAAGCAACACAACCTTGTCGCCAAATGGTATGGAAGTGGGCTTAGGCGTGCGTCCTAGTGCGATTACGAAAATGTTTTCACAAGGTAGCCCTAAAGAAACTGAGAATAATTTAGATGTCGCCATTACAGGTAAGGGCTTTTTTCAAGTCCAGCTTCCTGATGGCACCACCGCTTATACAAGAAGTGGGAATTTCAAGCTAGATGACCAAGGCAATCTTGTAACGAGCGAAGGCTATCTTCTCATACCCCAAATCACTCTTCCTGAAGACACCACGCAAGTGAATATCGGTGTGGATGGCACGGTGAGCGTTACTCAAGGCTTACAAACGACTTCTAATGTTATTGGGCAAATCACTTTGGCTAATTTTGTCAATCCAGCTGGACTCCATTCTATGGGGGACAATTTATTTGCAATTACCAATGCAAGTGGCGATGCGATTGTAGGTGTGCCTGATTCTCAAGGCTTAGGCAAGCTCAGGCAAGGCTTTTTGGAGCTAAGCAATGTGAAATTAGTAGAAGAAATGACAGATTTAATCACAGCACAAAGAGCTTATGAAGCTAATTCTAAGAGCATTCAAACTGCTGATGCTATGCTTCAAACAGTCAACTCTCTTAAACGCTAAAATTTAGCTTTTGATTGAATTATTTTGGTAGTGTCAATCAAGAAAATATTATACAATCTAGGATTTAGGGCGTTAAAAATAAAAGGATTTTTTGGATAAAATCAATTAAGAGATTATTTTAAAATCTTGATTAAGTTTAGCTCTGTTTTGTATAAAACATGGATAGCAAAATCATTGTAGGGATATGGGCTAAAAAATTAAAGACTATTCTTTAAATAATATTTAAAGAATAGTTTCATGTATTTTTATAAGAAATTATGCAATCATTTTTGCTTTTTAACGCCTTAAGAATTTAAGATCTACAAATACTTTTTTAAATTAATATTATTCGCAAACAGCCTTAAGTTTTATATTTCATAATATTTCGTTGTAAAATCTATCGTCAAGGTTCTATACAAACAGAACTTTAAAGATAGACACCCCCCCCTTTTTTTAACCCTTACTTGTTTTTATTGCCCTTATACTCAGGGTGGTTAGGGTTAAGCTGGTTAGAGCGGTTATCGTGGTTGCTCTTATGCTCCTTGCTATTAGGATTATGTGCATCGCTTCTTTGATCATTTGGAGTCCTACTCATTTTACTCTCCTTTCATTAAAGTTTAAAAACTAGACGCTTTTAGCGTCTAGTTTAGTGTATTGTATTTTTTTTTTTTTGGCTCTGTTAAAACAAAGTATTGATTTATTCTTGTTATTTTGCTATACTATTTCTATAAAACCCCTTTCAAATAAGGACTTTAAAATGCCTAATCATACAAATGAATTAAAGATTATCAAACAGCTCTTTAATAACTTAACAAAAACTGATAAAAAGGCTTTTTTAAAGACTATTAAAGATAAAGAAAAATCTATAACTAAAACACCTATTCAAAAAGAAATCAAAGAGTGTCCACATTGTAAGTCTAATCAATTTGTAAAAAATGGCAAAAAAGATAATAAACAAAGATTTATGTGTAAAGATTGCAAAAAGACTTTTACACTAACTAATAACACTATTCTTTTTAGCACCAAGACAGATATTAAGGTTTGGAAAAAATTCGTTCGTTGTATGATAGAAAAATATTCGCTTAAAAAGACAGCTGAAATTTGTAAGATTAGCTTACCTACCGCTTTTGCTTGGCGGCATAAAATACTAGATGCTTTACAGAATATACAAAACGAAGTAGAGCTAAATGGCGTAGTAGAGGCTGATGAGACCTACTTCCCCCTTTCTTTTAAAGGTCATCATAAAAATTTTAAGCTGCCACGCTTATCTAAACATAGAGACACACAAGCATTAAAGCGTGGATTATCTAAAGAGCAAGCTTGTGTAACAAGTGGAGTGAATTTAAATGGCAAATCTATTGCTAAAGTTTCTGATTTAGGTAAGCCTAAAATCAAAGACTTAATAAAAGTCTTAAGTAATAAAGTTTCTAGAGATAGTATTTTTGTAACCGATAGTTTTAGAGCTTATTTAAAACTAGCAAATAACATGGAGTTAAGCCATATTAGAATACCAAAGAAAAAACATAAACTAGGTTCTTTTAATATCCAAACTATCAATAGCTATCATAGTCATTTAAAGGATATGATTAAGCATAAAATTAAAGGTGTAGCGACTAAATACTTGGATAATTATCTTGTTTATCATAACTTTGTGAATTTTGCTAAAGAGAGCTATAAGGAAGTGATTTTGTTTGAGTATATACAAAATAATGAGTGTGTTAGTTTGAGTTTAGAGATTTCTCATAGAGAATGTTTGGGGTTAGTGGGATAATTTGCAAAAACTTTAATGTTAAAAGTAGCGAGTGTATTTAGTGGGATTGGGGCGTTTGAATACGCTCTAAAGCGTTTAGAAATAGAACATGAAATTTTATTTGCTTGTGATAATGGCAATATTGATTTAAATATAGATTATGATTTAGAATTACAAAAGATTAAAAGCTTATCAAACATAAAAGAAAAAAGAAATTACACAGATAATCTCATCAAACAACATAGCAAAAAACAAAATTTTGTAAAGCAATCCTATTTAGCTAACTATATAATCAAAGAGGATTTTTTTTTCAAGATATTAAATTATTTGATGGGATAGATTTTAGAGATAAAGTGGATATTTTAGTAGGTGGAAGTCCGTGTCAAAGTTTTTCTGCTATTGGTAGAAAACTAGGCTTAGAAGACACTAGAGGCACTTTATTTTATGATTATATTAGAGTGTTAAATGAAATTCAGCCTAATGTTTTTATTTTTGAAAACGTTTATGGAATGCTTAGACACGATAAGGGAAAAACCTTTGAAGTGGTGCAAAATGCCTTTAAAAGTTTAGGCTACTTCTACAAATATGAGATTTTAGATGCGAGAAATTATGGTATTCCTCAAGGGCGTAGGCGTTTGTTCTTGGTAGGCTTCAAAGAACAAAAAAACGCACTTAAATTTGCATTCCCTAGTCCTAAACAACTCACTATCACTATGCAAGACTTATTGCAAGACAATATTAAAGAGGGCAATTTGTTAAGCAAAAACGCTATTTTAGATATTAAAAATTCTAAGGGAGGGGAATTAGTAGATGAAAAATACTTTCTAAGCGAAAAACTTCTTAAATACTGCCTAAGCCCTGGCTCAAAAAATTTCTACCACGCCGATGCTAAAATTGACTTGCCTATTGCACGAGCCTTGCTTTCTACTATGGGAAACCATCATCGCTCAAGCGTGAATAATTATGTTACCACTAATAATAGGGTGCGTTCTTTAAGTGTGAGAGAAGCCCATAGACTTATGGGCTTTGATGATAATTATCGCATTGTAGTCTCTAAAGCCCAAGGCTATAAACAAGCGGGCAATTCTATTGTGGTAGATGTCTTAATGGCATTGATTAAAGAAATTATTAAGGCAATTAAATGAAAGTAGCGAGTTTATTTAGTGGGATTGGGGGTTTTGATTTGGGCTTTATCCAAAATGGCTTTGAAATTGTATGGGCGAATGATTTTGATAAATACGCTGTAAAAACTTATAAGGCTAATATCAGTCAAAATATTGTCTTAGGCGATATATTGAATGAAAAAGATAATATTGGTAAGCACGATATTTTAATTGGCGGTTTTCCTTGTCAGCCTTTTTCAACCTTAGGGGCTTTAAAAGGATTTGATGATAAAAGAGGGACTTTATTTTTCACTATTTGTGAAATCATAGAAAAACATAAGCCAAAAATGGTGGTTTTAGAAAACGTTAAAAATTTAATCAACCACAATAAAGGCGAAACATTTAAACGCATTCTTTTTGAATTAGATAGGCTTAATTACCAAGTTAATTACGAGATTTTAAACACCTTAGACTTTGGCTTACCACAACAGCGTAACCGAGTATTTATAGTGGCTTTAAAAAAAGAGTGTTTCACTTCTTTAAACTTTGTTTTCCCTAAAAAAAGCCCTTGTAAAATCAGTGCGTTAAATTTATTAGATGAAGAAGTAGAATTAAAATACTTTATTTCTACAAAAATGATTAAAACGATTTTAGGAAAAGGAACAAAAGGCTATATTGTAGAGCCTAGCATAGATACACCTATTGCTAAAACTTTAACCGCTACCATGCATAAATGCCATAGAGCGAGCCAAGATAATTACTACACTGACTTAAAGAATTACGAACGCTATAAAGATAGCAACTATTCCTTTATAAGGCGCTTAACCCCTAATGAGGCTAGAAAATTACAAGGCTTTCCTAATGGTTTTAAGCAAGTGGTTTCTAATACGCAATTTTATAAGCAATTGGGAAATGCAGTCAGCGTGAATGTGAGCTTTGCTTTAGCTAAATCTATTAAAAAGCATTGTGAATTATTTTTAAAAAAGGATTAAAATGCCTCATTCTAAGAAAAAAGCAAAAATTTATAGAGTGGATAATTTTAAAGACATTCAAGAAATAATGATGGATAAATCCCCATCTTTACTTGATTATATGCATAAGTATAAAAATAGTGAATATGTTCTTTATTACAAAATGTTAAGCCATTCAGATTTGCCTACTTTTGCTAAGGCAGTGAGTAAAAACCATTTGGATAAAAATTTACTTTATTATTTAAGCACAGAACAAATGCAAAGTATAGAAAAAAAAGAAGAAAGGAATTTTGAAGTCGCTAAGCAATCCAATATTAGCTTATCCAAACGATTTTGGAAAGATCTAAATATGGCAGACCCTAGAGTTAGCATAAAAGATAGCTCTATTTCAAAAAATATTAACGATTACGCTAAGGTGTATTTGGTTAATAATACTTTAAAAGATTTTAATTATAAGCTTACTTTAGAAATTTTTAAAAAACTAAATAAAATTTTTGATTCTAAGAAATTCAACGCTAATACTATGGAAATTAAAATCCTTAATCATCAAGCTTTTACCCCACTAGAACTCCATCAAGCTGTGCATGGAATAGGGACTTCAAAGGATAGAGAGTTTGTTAAATTAAGACATAATATGTTTAGAAACGATTTGTTGTATTTTTTAATAGAAAAAACTAATAGTGATAAGAATTTATTTATCATGCCTTTTAGAAACCCATTATTTTTTAGTCTTTTGGGCATCACCAATTCTAGTTATCAAGCCTATATGGATAAAAGACTTAAAATAGAAAATAATCAAGCCGTTAAAAATGCTACTTTTTTTGAAAAAGAGAGTATGCAACGCCAACACCAAAACAAATGGCGAAAAAATTTGGCTTTAGAAATGATGAATTATGCCACAACAGATAGGGCTGTAGTTTGTCCTTTAACTTGGATTGAAGCAGATTTTGATGACATAGGGACTTTATTTAAAGCCTCGCACATTAAAGGCTATAGCGAGTGTAAAGAAAATGAAAAATACGATATCAATAATGGCTTATTGCTCGTGGCTAATGCAGACGCTTTATTTGATAAGCATTTAATCACCATTGATGAGAATAAGCAATTAAAATTTTCTTATCTCTTAAATAACAACCACCAACTTAAATCAAAACTGCATTTGAATAATGATATTTTGAAAGAGATATTAAATGAAAATAGAATGGCGTATTTAAAACACCATAGAGCTGTTTTTGAGAAAGAAGAGCAAAAAAGAAAGACTAAGAAAAGTGATTTTAATTTAACAATGTTTTTTTGATAATAAAACTAAAACATTAAATCAATGGTTTGTTTAAGCAGAGCCTTTTTTTTTGAAAAAGAGCTTAAAAAGGCTTTATTTTAGAGCAAATTCTTAACCGCATTAGTTTGTGCTTTTAATCGTAAAGTAGCAACTAAAATACAAGCAGGTATGGTTACCCTATAAGCATGCCCTACAATATCAATAGCTGTCCATACGCCTGTAATTATCCAGCCAACAGGTCCGGTTAAAATGCTTAGTCCTCTTGTAAGAGCGGCATTTGCTCCTAAGGACAACCCTCTTTGAAAAATCGCCTTTATTACGGCATTTGCGACAATTAAAGCTAATTGATAAGATTTAAAGCCACCCATTTTAAACAAAGTTAGCGTGGCTGTGCTTAGGGCTTGCTTGCCTAATTTATTCGTGTTTTTCACTCCTAGCTCATCACAAAGCTCTCTAATCTCTTCATCGTTCATTTTTTCTAAGCTCTTTTGCAAAATGTTAGAGAGCATGTTTTCTTCATTCAAGCTTGTGTCAGACTTCTTATTATAATTGACCTTTAACTTATTGCACACTTCACACAAAATTTCTCTATATAAAACTCCTGTCCCCCTCAATGCACTCACAAAACTATTCGCCCCATAATGTTGCAATTCTTCAGCGATTTTTTCTACATATTTTATATAGTCGTTGCCATGCTTTTTGTATTCTTCTGAAAAGCTCAACCCCTCAGTAAGCCTTTTTTCTCCGTCCTTATCATAGACAAGCACTTCAAATAAATCTTTCAAATCATTAGAAGTCAATTCTTTTAAAAATTCCAAATCACTATCATATTTGTATGCCATACTACTCCTTTTTTGTTCTATCACTTACTAAAAACAAATGACTTTCGCACTAACCACTATTTCACAAAGTGATTAGTGATTAGTGATTAGTGATTAGTGATTAGTGATTAGTGATTAGTGATTAGTGATTAGTGATTAGTGATTAGTGATTAGTGATTAGTGATTAGTGATTAGTGATTAGTGATTTTAGAACTATTTGCCTAAATCTTTGCTTAAATATTTATAGAAATTATAGATTTTATTTAATTAATATTTGGCGTGTTTTAAAGGGTTTA